>CAZTDW010000011.1:0-18811 GCA_964611835.1 uncultured Rikenellaceae bacterium
ATGGCTTAATGCCTGCCTTGTATAATTCTCCGGAGATCCTGAACACTGAGAAAGGGCTCTCAATCAGAATTATCCCGTTCTCTGTTGCCAGCTTTATAATATCACTGTTTATCTTTTTATTCCTTGCAATGACAATGCAATTGATATCCGACATTTCCGATGTCCTTATTGCCTGAAGATTGGCCAGTCCGGTTATCAGCAATACATTTTCCTTTTCTACTTTCAATACATCGCTCATAAGATCTGAGGAGAAAGCATATTCTACTTCCCCTGAAACCTTATTCTCACAACAGACTACCCGTCCGTCTATCTTATTTGCTACTTCACTGATTATCATTACTTTTAGGTAAAATTGTCAAAAGTTTCGATAGCTTAATGTTGTTTTGACCATGCAAAGATAATAATATATTGTGAAATAAATAACAGTGTTAATAATATAACAGAAATTTATAATCAGTATAAATAACATCTTTAAAATAATAGAGAGAGTCAGAAAGTTCTTTCCTTTTGCCAGCAAGAAATCATAATGCAATTTTTTGCTGTCCGGATGAAGATATATTTACCGATTTTTACGTGAATCTTCTTCCCGCGCGAATTTATTCTTTTTGCAGGCATAAAATTCAGAGCATGTCGCCTGTCCTAATAATCAGAATATTCTGAACTGATTTTAAGATAATAATCTATTGTCTATCTGAAAATCACATTCCACAGGAGGACTCTTCCGCTTTTCCAGAATGCCCTGAAGAATGGATCCTCGGTTATATAGATCACTTCTCCCTTGCCAATGTTTTCGGCGCCGATAACAAGGGTGTTTTTAATCTGTTTTCTGAATTTATACCCGGCAAATCCGGCCACGGGGTCGTTTTCCAGGATATATCCAATGTTGCTTCCTTTATCAATGAAGGGATAGGATGAGTTTTTTTTCATGACAAACCATTCATTACCCAATCCAAATCCGTATGGATGGCTGCTATCTATCTTTACTCTGTAAATGCTTCCTGCCGATCTCTCTGATAACAAATATCTTCTTTCGTCCTCAAATTTCCTGAGCAGTGAAGGATCATCGCTTTTTGATCTGGGTGCTGCTGCTTTAAGCTCCGAATTCCTGGTTTCGACAGCTTTGGAAAGGGATGTTGTTTTTTCAGATGCAAAAATGGATATGGAGTTTTCAAGTGCAATTACTCTTCCTCCTTTTTTAACAAAGCCGATAATCGTATCATTCAGTTTGGAGTAATTCCCTGAAGCAAGAATAACGACATCATAGTCATCAAAGTCGATCCGGTCAGCATTTGATGTATTGATCATTGAAACAGGATAATCCAGTTCCCTCTCGAAGTAATACCATAGTTCACCGACGGCGGCTGCAGAGGTTCCTTCCCCGCAAAGAAAAGCTGTATTTTTCTTTTTCATAAGGGGAGAATAGTCTGATCCAAGGTCTTTTCCCTTCTCGGCAAGTCCGGTTGAGACCGGTTTCAACTCTATATGGTGCCTGTCAGCAACCTCAGCAATAATGCTGTCGTGATTGCCGGAAGCAGTGTTATTGTCGGCTGCTGCTATTATATAACTGCCTCTTTCAAAGTTTATTCCGCCAGATGTAAAGGGTTTGATACAATATCTTGCTTTTATGTTTTTCTTCTGAAGTGCCGAGATAAACTTCATTTCATTGAATCCGGTGAAGTTAATCAGGTAGGCATATGGCTTAAAGGCTACAGGCTTATTTCCGGCAAATACTCTTTCAGGTACCTTTTCGCCTGACTTTATCTTTTCTGTAAGTGCAAATGCTTTGATATTATATGCGTATGGCAGCGCCCATGCTGTAAGGTCATAGCTCAGTGAATCGGAGACCTTGCTGTCAGGCTCGAACAAAACTTCAACAAACCTTGATTGTGGCTGGAAAGCACTTACAAGTATATCGCCGGCTTCAATGGTCGTTTCTCCCTCAGCATTTGCTGAATAATCGAATCCGCTGTATTTCTTTCCGGTATTTCCAGCCAGGGAATACCTTATCTGGTTCCTTTCCAGAAGCTGAAGCAGGTCATTCAGGCTGCTTTTGTCATTTGATCCCTTGATTATTATTGATTTGTACTTAAATCGGGGATTTTCGGTGTTCTCTCTGAAAAACCTGTTGAATTCAGATAACAGCTTTTCCCTGTTTTCATATGAAACTTTCAATGTAGCCATCGATGCAGTGAAATGGCCATCAATCCTTTTCTTAAGGGTAAGCGTATCTCCTGATGACTGTTTCAGCGCCAGTCCTGCAAATCCGCCACCTCCTTGTTCAAAAGTAAAGCCTGCAGCGCCGTTGAACAGGGGCCAGGTATCGCCAAAACTTGGGCAGAACAGGTCAAAGGTCTCCTTGGTAAAATAGAGTTTTGATTTCTCATCAAATATTGCCGCATTCCCCCTGCCCATAATGGTGTGGAACTCATGCTGCCAGGGAGTTATTACCTCATGCCATGGTTCAGCACCCGGGCCGAAGAAAAATGTTGATTCAGATCCCATTTCATGGAAATCGGCATAAACATGCGGCATGAATTTCCTGTATAGGCTGATCCTCTGGAGTGTTTCAACCTGGGTTTGCCAGGTCCAGTCACGGTTCAGGTCGAAAAAATAATGATTGGTTCGTGCACCAGGCCAGCCCTGATTATGCTCCCAGGAGTTTTTATCGGTATTGGGATTGAGGTTTTGGGAATTCCTGTACCTGAATGTATAAAGATCGCGGCCATCCGGATTCTGGCAGGGATCAATTATTATTATGCATGATTTCAGCCAGTCGCCCGATCCGGGGAAAGAGCGGGTAACAAGGGTGTAAAGTGTTTTCATTGCTGCTTCCATACCTGCCGATTCATTTCCATGAACATTGTAAGCAAGCCATATTATGGGAAGCTGCCCGCCTTTGACATCACCTTCGGTAAGACCGGTCCGGATAAGATTGTTTATCCTGTATTCCTCGAGCTTTGACAGGTTATCCTCTTCCGAGACAACGCAAACACCAAGAGGCCTGCCTTCATACGATGTGCCATACTCTATATATTCTGCACTGCCCGACTTCTCTGCTATGTATCTGAAATACTCTGCAGCCCTGTGGTGAAATGTAAACTGGGTTCCGAGTTCATATCCAAGGAATTCATCGGGCGATTTGACAGGCTGGCTGTGAACATTAATTAAAACAATGAAGCTGATTAAAAATATAAATGCAATCTTATTCATCAGTGTAAGAATTTCAGTAATAGCCGCCAAATATAATATTTATAGAGGACAGGATAATAAAATTCCGGCCTTGATTTCCTCTTACACTGATTATTCCGTTTTATATCTCAAAAAAGTTATTTTTGTCTCCCCGGCATAATTAAATTTAAAATGAAAACGGCATGAAAGGAAGTTTCAATTCATGGATATCAGGAATAATCCTTATTTCAATTCTGACAGCAGGTTCATCATCTCAGGCCCAGATGCGTTCCCGCAACCTTAATCAGGTCAGGATAACAGGATGGACGGATGACACCCATTATCTTATTCAGACATACGATGAACAGCGGAATCCTGTATTGAAAAATGTGGATATCAGAACCGGAAAAGGTGTTGCTGTGACACCTGAAAAGACAGTAAGGGAGATCCTTTCCGGATTAATGCCTGCCGGCACATCTCTTGATTTTGATGACCCGGTCAGTTCCGACGGTAAGAGTGCTGTGATAACTAAGGATAATGACTTGTTTTTCTTCAGGATCGGCGACAGGGAACTCCGTCGGCTGACAGATGATGGCCTTCAGGAAGTCAATCCACGTTTCTCGGACGACGGCAGGAAAATTGCTTATACCAGGAATAAGGATCTTTTTGTTTATGATCTTGAAAGTGACAGGGAAATAAGACTCACATCCGATGCGTCAGAAAGAATATATAATGGTTATTCTTCATGGGTTTACATGGAGGAGATACTGGGAAGGCAAAGCAAGTATGCAGCCTTCTGGTTTTCTCCTGACGGAAGCAGGATAGCATATCTGCGGACAGACGAAACTGATGTGCCGGTGTTCACCCTTAACCGTCTTGATGAACCTGACGGCATACACGGAACTTTGGAGCAGGTGCCATATCCGAAAGCGGGCGATCCCAATCCCAGGGTGAAAATGGGTATAGCAGATATTTCAACCGGGAAAACAACCTGGGTTAAGACCGACTACAGCATTGATCAGTACGTGGCATGGCCATTCTGGTCTCCTGACAGCAAAAACCTGGCAATACAGGTAGTTAACAGGGATCAAAATGAAGTGAGGTTCATTCTTGCCAATCCTTTGACCGGTGATTTCAGGGAGATTTACCATGAATCAAGGAAAACCTGGGTGGAATTCTTTGAAGATGTTCATGTGATGAAGAACGGGACCGGATTTATCCTGAGAAGCTATATGACTGACTGGGAAAATCTGTATTACTATTCATGGGATGGCAGGCTGATATCCCGTATTACGGATTTTGACTGGAGGGTAAACAGTATTGAACGTGTTGATGAGAATGCAAAAGTGGTTTATTTTTACGGCACCGGACCGGAATCGACCGATAATCACTTCTTCAGGGTGGGGTTTGACGGAAAAAACCTTCTTCAGATATCAAAAGGCGCGGGTACTCACGATGTAAGTGTTTCTCCCGGGGGTAATTATTTCATTGATACCTGGAGCAATATATCGGATCCCGGATCCATTATTGCCTACGACAGACGTGGAAGACTTATAAGGGAGATACACAGGTTTGACCATCCCGGATTTGATCCCTCTGTAAGTTCCAGGTCAGAACTGGTAAGGATAAAGACTTCAGACAGCCTGTTTGATATGCCGGCAATAATAACCTATCCACTGAATTTTGATGAGAATAAAAAGTACCCGGTGGTTTTTACCATTTACGGGGGACCAAATTCCAAAAATGTTTCCGGCAACCGGTGGATGGGGAATAGTCCGTCGTGGTATTCTCAGAACGGTATAATAACCTTTACGGTTGATCACCGGGGATCGGGTCATTTCGGCAAGAAGGGCCTTGACTATCTGCACCGCTCACTTGGAAAATGGGAAATACTCGATTACGGGGATGCTGTGAAATGGCTTCTGAAGAAACCTTTTACAGATGGTGCCAGAATGGGTATCACCGGGAGCTCATACGGCGGATACATGACCTGTCTGGCGCTTACAAAGGGAGCCGGCTACTGGACACATGGATTTGCAGGTTCCTCGGTTACCGACTACCGGCTGTATGACAATATTTACACGGAAAGGTTCATGGATACCCCTCAGGAAAATCCTGAAGGCTACAGTGAAGGATCAGCCCTTACCTGGGCCGGGAATTACAAAGGATCGCTATACCTGAACCATGGAGACATGGACGATAATGTCCACATGCAGAATTCCATTTATCTCATTTCGAAGCTTCAGGATGAAGGAAAGACTTTTCAGTTCATGCTTTATCCTAACGGCAGGCACGGATGGGGCGGTAAAAAAGCGGCTCATTCGCGAAATGAGGCGGAACAATTCTGGTTAAACAGTTTTTTTGGATCAGAATAGATCGCAGCGGCGACTGGAAATCTTTCAATGTCCCCTTGATGGCATTATGTTATTCTTTTTCAAATACTTGTATTCTTTCAGGATTTTCCTGAAGATCGGATTGGTATTGAAACCTCCTTCTGAAAGATTATTCCCGGTATTGTCGTAGTCGGAATTGCCTTCAATGAGTACGGGCCCTGATTCTGTAATTGCGACATCCCATCCCACCAGTCTGAGCCCGGGCATCAGGCTCGCAGCTTTTATCACCAGGTCCTTTGCTTCACTGAAATATGGGATTTTGTAATTTTCAAAAACCGTTTTTGTGACAGGGTGTTCAGTAAAGATCATAGTGCCGGCATCCTTGAAGTTCGTAAATCCTTCTTTTTTGAGCCATCCATTATCCTTGTCAATTCCCACCATAAGACCTCCAGATGTGATATTATCTACATAGGCATTCCTGAAGCTCATCCTGATATATGCTGAAATTACTTCTATTTTCCCGTCGGGATTTATGAATGTGTCGATTCTCATCGTATTAAGGCATGAAGGATTAAGCTTATCCAGCTCCTTGTGCTGAACTACCACATCCTGGAAAAGGTAGCCTGTTTTAATAACTGTCGAATACAATTCATCCATAAGTTCAGAATTTTCCTTCACCTGGTTCCTGAAGATCTTAAAAACCTTGTCACCTCCATAGCTCCAGTATGTTCTTTTAATAATAATTGAATCAGCCGCAGTGTGAGCGGCAAAGATTTCTTCCAGGATTTTTCTGAATTCATCGAGATTTGATACTTCCCTGCTTTCGCCTTTGATGCAAAAAACCTTTTTATGGTTGTACATCAATATTTTTGGCAGGGCTATCGAGAAAGGCCTGTAAAAATAGTCGAAAAACAGTTTGTTTTCAAGCACTTCGCGGACTTCATTGTCGATAAAGGGTTTTTTTAGCCTGTACAGGAATTTCCAGGGGAAATAATCGCGGATATTATTTTTCCCTTTTTTATACAGGTGGCATGACAGATATTGCCTGGGAAGTTCCCAGAAGTAAATGTATAGATAGATGAACTCACAGCTCATCCTGAAAAGCGACTTTCTATCGGGGTCTCTGATTAAGTCTTTTATCTGCTGTACTCTTGTTAGTCCGGTTGAGTTTGCCATGGTATGACAGATCTTATTTGTTAAGAACATTATTTATGTATTTAGCTGTCGGATCTTCCTTTTTAATGATTTTTCCGGGATTTCCGATAACGAGTGAATTAGCCGGCACATCAAAGTTAACAAATGCATTAGGTGCGATAAGAACATTCCGGCCTATTTTGATATCACCAACCAGTACTGCACCAGCACCAATCCATACATAATCATCTATGGTGGGGCGGCCTGCTTTCCCGTTTTTGTAAGCTCTTCCTATTGTTACTGAGTGACCGATATTACAGTTCTTTCCAATTTTCACCGGGCCTATTACAACAGGACCGCAATGTGTGGTCAGATATAAGCCTTCGCCTATGCTGGCTTCGGAGCTTATTTCAAATCCGTATTTGTAACGGTATCTCCTTTTTAACATCCTGAAAAAAATCCCTGGAACTGAGTATTTTTTATGTTTCCATATCATTCTCAATATAAAAGTATATCTGAAACCAGGTTTGAACCAGCCTTTAATAAAACCACTTACACCTGTAAGGCCATCATGTCTGAACAAATCGGTTTTGACTACATTATTCATACGTAAGTTAATTATATTTTAATGGTCGCTTGTAACCATACATGATTGATAGACAATTAATTTAAGCTTCTATAATGATTTAGGAAAGTCATGAGGATTTCATTTTGTCTTTGAAACAGGAACACAATAATCCATTAGTTGAATAAATATCGATTTAATAACTCATAATACTGAAATTTATTTCATGGAATCTGGTTTGAAACATTTTTATATGTATGACTATAAACTTGGTTACTGGCATTAAATATTAAACTTCCTTATGAATTATGTTAGTCCTTTTTATTAAGCCATGGTAAAAATTACATGAATGACAGATTGCTGTTTACTTTTTGTTCATTATATTGCTTCAATAATGATAAAGAATAACCCTGATCCCGGAAATTCTTATTTTGATCCGTTAATAAAACCAGTTAATTTAAAATGATTGCAGGCATACTAAAGGAGACCGGCAACGAGAACAGGGTCGCCATGTTGCCCGGCGAAGCTTCTCTTTTGAAGAAGATGGGCGTGACGGTCCTGGCAGAGAAACTTGCCGGTGAAAAAGCTTTTATATCTGATTCGGAATATATTGAAGCCGGCATTCCTGTAGCCGATAGAAGTGATATAATAAAAGGATCTGATTTACTGCTGTCGGTCAATCCTCTGCCAGAGGAAGAAATTGAAAGCTTAAAGGAAGGTCAGGCAATCTGCTCATCAGTCAGTCCTGCCGGTAAAAGAGAATGGCTTGAAAAAGCAAGGCTCAAAGGGCTCACAGTCCTGGCACTTGACCTGGTCCCCAGAATAACAAGGGCTCAATCGATGGATATACTTTCATCCATGGCAACTGTTGCAGGATACAAGGCTGTTATTGAAGCAGCATCTCTTCTGCCAAAATTTTTCCCTATGTTCATGTCGGCTGCAGGTACGATCAAACCGTCGAGGGTTTTGATACTGGGTGCAGGTGTTGCAGGTTTGCAGGCCGTTGCAATTGCGAGGAAGCTTGGAGCGGTGGTGGAGGTTTTCGACGTAAGAACGGCAGTAAAGGATGAGGTAAAGAGCCTGGGAGGGAAATTCATCGAGGTTGAGGGCTCAAGGGAGGACACCACAGCCGGAGGATATGCTGTTGAACAGACGGAAGAATATAAAAGGAAACAGCAGGAGCTTATACAGATCAGGGCTGTTGCAGCCGATGTAATTATTGCCACAGCCCAGATACCGGGAAAAAAGGCACCAGTCCTTATACACGCAGAGACGGTCAGATCTATGAAACCCGGCTCCGTAATTATTGATCTGGCTGCATCTTCAGGAGGGAACTGCGAGCTTACTGAAAACAATAAGACTATTACGGTCAATGGTGTAAAAGTTGTAGGCAAATCTGATTTTCCATCAGAATTGCCCTCAGATGCCAGCAAAATGTTCGGATCAAATGTTATCAACCTTCTTAAGATAATGGTCAGCGGAGAAGGCAAGTTTGATCTGAACTTTAAAGATGAAATAATTTTAAAGACGTGCGCCGTTCATAACAGGGAGTATGTAAGTCCGGTGCTGCGTCAGATTCTGAATATTAAATAACCTGAAGATGGAACAGATATCCGGATTTTTCCTGCAGCACAGGGAAGCTGTATTTATAGTTATCCTATCAATATTTCTCGGGATTGAAGTCATAAGCAATGTCCCGGCCATACTTCACACCCCGCTAATGTCTGGTGCAAACGCCATACACGGAGTCGTGATCATAGGGGCAATTATTGTGCTGGGTCATGCTGAAACAACGGGATCCCTTATTCTTGGATTTCTTGCAGTTGTTCTCGGAACCCTTAATGTGGTCGGTGGATTTGTAGTAACTGACAGGATGCTCGAGATGTTCAGGAAGAAGAAGTAAATGTCACATGAATAATTTTTAACAGGATAATGATGATAAGCGACGCTGCCGGTTTTAATCTTGGAATATCGATCCTCGAATTTACATATATCGTTGCATCAATATTATTTGTCATTGGATTGAAAATGCTCAGCCATCCCCTGACTGCCAGAAGGGGAAATATAATGGCAGCCATCGGAATGACCCTCGCAATAGCAGCCACACTGATCTTTCACAGGAAAGATGGTGAACCCATCGGAAATGTTCCGCTTATTCTTGTGGCGATTGCTGTGGGGACTGTAATCGGGTGGATTATTGCAAAACGCGTGAAGATGACTGCCATGCCTCAGCTTGTTTCATTCTTTAACGGAATGGGAGGAGCTGCTGCTGCCCTTATATCCATGATGGAATTTCCTCATGTTTCCGCTGGTCTCATTGAGCGTACGGGAATGGCCAATGGTCATGTTCTTGCAATATTGCTGGGATTGCTTATCGGTACCGTCTCATGGGCAGGAAGCATGATTGCATTCGGAAAACTCGACGGCTGGATCGGCGACCTGAGAATCAAGGCAATGAAGTATGTTAATCTTACGATCCTTGCTGTTCTGTTGGGATTGATAGTCTTCATAATGACCCGTGAGGTAGAGGCAAGCATAGAGCTGATGCCATATGTATATCTGTTATTTGGCATTGCAGTGATCTATGGTATTCTGTTTGTGATGCCTATCGGAGGTGCTGACATGCCTGTTGTGATATCCCTTCTTAATTCCTTTACAGGGGTTGCAGCAGCGATGGGAGGATTTCTATACAATAACCAGGCAATGCTTACCGGAGGTATTCTGGTGGGTTCAGCCGGAACCATTCTGACTGTTCTGATGTGCAAAGCTATGAACAGGTCGCTGATGAACGTGATAATCGGAGTCTTCGGAGGAGGAGGTAATGCTGCCATCACTGAAGGAGGCACAGTAAGGGAAATTTCAATGTCTGATGCTGCAGTTCTCCTTGCTTATTCAAAAAAGGTTGTCATTGTTCCGGGATACGGACTTGCCGTCGCTCAGGCACAGCATATATGCCATGAGCTTGATAAACTGCTTGATGAAAAGGGTGTCGAGGTAAAGTATGCAATCCATCCCGTTGCCGGAAGAATGCCCGGACATATGAACGTTCTGCTGGCAGAAGCTGATGTTCCGTACGAACAGCTTGTTGAAAGCGATGAGATAAATCCTGACCTCCCGAATACGGATGTTCTTATAGTTATAGGAGCAAATGATGTTGTAAACCCTGCAGCTGAAGATGATCCCTCCAGCCCGATTTATGGCATGCCGATAGTCAAAGCCCGGAATGCAAAAAACATAATAGTGATGAAACGCGGGATGGGTAAAGGATATGCGGCAATTGAGAACATGCTCTTCTTCAATGAAAAAACCAGGATGCTTTTCGGCGACGCAAAAAACACCCTTCAAAACCTCGTCATCGAAATCAAGAACCTGTGAATTAATTAACAATCACATAGTTTTTGTACAACAGGAATATAAATTCATGCCTTTTTACAGGTTTTGCCCGTTAAGATAAATTCGATGGAGTTCCATGGAAATAAACTGACAAGGCTGCGTAAAGCTCTGCAAATAAGCGGTATAGATGTCTTTATTCTGCCATCCTCCGACCCGCATCTGGGAGAATATGTCCCCGGTCACTGGCGGATAATTGAATGGCTGACAGGTTTTACCGGATCTTCTGCAACAGTGGTTGTGACAAATAAATTTGCCGGCCTGTGGACTGACTCCCGGTATTACATTCAGGCTGAAATGCAGCTGGAGGGTTCAGGATTTCAAACTATCAAGCCGGGAATATCCTCATGGAACAGTTACATGGATTATATCAGTGAAGAGGTGCAGGAAGGAACGAAAATTGGCTTCGACGGCAGAATATTTTCGATTTTCGATTTCAGGGAACTCACTGATAAGCTGAAGGGCAGAAATGTGTGCTTTGATACTGATTGCACCCTGATTGACGAAATGTGGACAGGACGTCCTCCTTTACCAGGATCACAGGCTTTTGATCACCCAATCGACTCAGCCGGAAAGGGGAGGGCAGATAAAATATCAGAAGTACGCAGAATAATGAATCAGCAAGGTGCTAATTTTCACCTTCTTACCTCTCCTGATGATATTATGTGGCTGTTGAATATCCGCGGCAATGATTTGAAATACAGTCCTTTATTATTGTCCTTTGCGCTTGTAGGGAATGATCAGATACTTCTTTTTGCCGATGAAGCCGGCATTCCTTTCGGAATTGCATCCGCGTTCGACAAGCTTGGAATAGTGATACTTCCTTATCATGAAATAACTGAGATCATTTCACCTGTTGCCGAAGGCTATTCCGTATTGCTTAATCCTCGGACAACTTCTGTAAGCCTCTTCAATTCATTATCAAAAGCTTCCGGTTTACTTGAAGGGATTTCAATTCCGGCAAGGCTGAAGGCTGTCAAGAACAAAACGGAAATTGAAAACATTGGTAGGGTAATGGTAAGTGACGGGGTTGCCGTTACCAGGTTTTTCTTCTGGCTTGAGAATAACCTGGGCAGGTCAGTACTTACTGAAACCTCCCTTTCTGTAAAACTGGAGGAGTTCAGGTCGCTGGAAAGCAATTACAGGGGGCAGTCTTTTGCACCTGTAATAGCTTTTAACAGTAACAGTGCACTTCCTCATTACGATCCGGCAGTTAGCCCGGCTACGGAAATAGGGGACAGGGGAATACTGCTCATTGATTCAGGAGGCCATTATACCGGGGGCACAACTGATATAACCAGAACTATTCCGGTCGGATCACCAACAGCAAGGCAAAAGACTGATTTTACAATGGTGCTGAAGGGACACATAAATCTTGCGATGGCGAAATTTCCTGAGGGTACCCGTGGCTACCAGCTTGATATACTGGCCAGAAGAGCATTGTGGGATGCAGGCCTGAATTATGGGCATGGAACAGGCCATGGTGTCGGATACTACCTTAATGTTCATGAGGGACCTCAAAATATTAGCCCTTATGCCAACAAAACCATGATAGAAGCCGGAATGCTACTTTCAAATGAACCTGCAATTTACAGGGAGGGTGAATATGGAATACGAATTGAGAATCTTGTTCTTTGCTATGAAGATGAAATTACCGAATATGGATGTTTCTTAAAATTTGACACCGTTTCCCTGTGCTACATTGAAAAGTCGCTAATAGAAATTTCCATGCTCAATCAGAGGGAAATAAACTGGCTGAACCGGTATCACACCGAAGTCTTTCATAAAATTAGTCCATATCTTTCTGAAGATGAGAGATTATGGCTTAAAGAAAAAACTGAAAAAATCTGAAATAAACTCATTTTAATGATCAAACTGTATAAATCCAGGACGATCACGCCGGCCGGTGTGGCACTTGCACTGGTACTGGCGTCATGTTCAACCCAATCGGATAAGTTCAATGCCGTTAACCTCAGGTGTGAATACCTTGTTAATCCAATCGGAATTGATGCATCGAATCCCCGGTTTACCTGGTGTATGGAAGATAAACGGATGGGTGCTGAGCAAACTACATATGAGGTTTTTGTAGGTACGGATTCATCTGGAATATCTGCCGGCCGGGCTGACAAATGGGATTCGGGAGAAATCCGGTCAGGTTCAAACCTTGTCAGGTATTCAGGAGAAGCTCTGACGCCATTAACAAAATACTACTGGAGTGTCAGGATCCGGGACGGAAAGGGAAAATTGTCAAAGATATCGGAAATAGCTGGCTTTGAGACTGGAATGATGAATGAGAGCAACTGGAAAGGCAGCTGGATAAGTGATACCCGTGACATTGACCTGAAGCCGGCCCCTTACTTCAGGAAGGCCTTTGTCATCGACCGGAATGTTAAGGAAGCCAGGAGTTATATTGCTGTTGCAGGCTTATATGAATTATATATAAACGGGCAACTGGTTGGAGACCATAAGCTAGATCCTGCCTATACCCGCTTTGACCGCCGTAACCTGTACTCTGTTTATGATGTAACGGCTTTGCTTCAGAATGGTGAAAATGTTGTCGGAATTCTTCTGGGAAATGGCTGGTATAACCATCAGTCAACGGCAGTCTGGTATTTTGATACTGCACCATGGCGGGCAAGGCCAAAGTTCGTTATGGATCTTAATATAGTGTTTGAGGATGGAACCGAAACCTGCATTGTTACAGGCACAGACTGGAAGACTTCTTTAAGTCCGGTAATTTTTAACAGCATTTACACTGCGGAACATTATGACGCAAGGCTGGAACAACCGGGCTGGAACAAGGCCGGATTCACAGATTCTGGCTGGAACGATATAATACTTGTTTCAGCTCCTTCACAGAAAATCGTTTCCCAGGCAATGCATCCTGTCAGGATTACGGAGGAAATACCTGCAAAATCAATAACCCGTCAGGATATTAATACATGGCTGTTCGACCTGGGCAGGAATATCGCGGGCGTAAGCAGTCTGACTGTTAAGGGGACTGCAGGAACCGTGATAAGGCTCAAGCATGCTGAAAGGCTTAGCACAAGCGGTCGGGCCGACCAGTCGAACATTGATGTCCATTACAGGCCTAAGGACAAAAGCGATCCCTTTCAGACTGATATTTTCATACTTTCCGGGAACGGAGAGGAGACTTTTATGCCCAGATTCAATTACAAAGGATTCAGATATGTGGAAGTCACTTCCGACAAGCCTCTGGATCTGAATGCAGGAAGCCTGAAAGGTTTTTTTATGCATTCCGATGTGCCTCCTGCCGGATCGATAGAGTCATCAGAGCCACTTCTGGATAAAATATGGGAGGCTACAAATTATTCTTATCTGTCAAATCTTTATGGCTATCCCACCGACTGCCCGCAAAGGGAGAAGAATGGATGGACGGGTGATGCTCACATTGCAATCGAAACTGGACTGTACAATTTTGATGGCATAACCGTATATGAAAAATGGCTTAACGATCATCTCGACGAGCAACAGCCAAACGGAGTCCTCCCGGCAATAATTCCCACAAGCGGCTGGGGATACCATTGGGCAAATGGCCCTGACTGGACAAGTACCATAGCCATAATTCCCTGGAATATATATCTGTTTTACGGAGATGATCAGCTGCTGTTCAATTGCTACGAAAACATAAGGAACTATGTTGATCATATTACCCGGATCAGTCCTTCGGGTCTTACGGACTGGGGACTGGGTGACTGGATCCCTGTGAAATCGGTCGCAGCAAAGGAACTTACTTCCTCTGTCTACTATTATGTTGATGCGCTTATACTGTCGAAGGCGGCCCGGTTATTCAATAAACCGGATGATCATGCGAAATACAGCTCTCTTGCAGCCAGAATTAAAGATGCCATAAATTCAAAATATCTTAACCGTGAAACAGGTTGTTATGCCGGAGGATTGCAGACCGAACTCAGCATTCCTCTTTTTTGGGGAGTAGTACCTGATGAGATCAGACCTCTGGTTGCTGATACCCTTGCCGGAACTTTAATGGCCAACAATAATTTCATGGATGTGGGACTGCTGGGATCAAAGGCGATTTTAAATGCACTGAGCCAGAATGGATATCCCGATATTGCATACGATATGGCTGTCAAAGATACTTACCCTTCATGGGGCTGGTGGATCAGAAACGGAGCTACAACGCTTTATGAGAACTGGCATATTGATCCGGAATCGGACATCTCAATGAACCATATAATGTTTGGCGAAATAAGTGCATGGATGTATAAAGCTCTTGGAGGCATATTCCCTGATGAAAAGCAGCCGGGATTCAGGAATGTAATACTGAGGCCGCATTTCGTAAGCGGTTTGGATCATTTTGAGGCAAGGCATCAGGGACCTTATGGTACAATAATCTCGTCATGGAAAAGGGAAGGTTCAGAGGTGACATATGATGTAACAATTCCTGCCGGAAGCACTTCAAATCTTTTTCTGAGGGGAAGTGAGCTTACTGAAAACAGGAAGAATCCCGAAAAAAACAGGTTCCTGAAAATACTCAGCCATGAAGGTAATGAGTACGCCATAAAGCTTGAATCAGGCACCTATCAGTTCAGGATAAAAACTGCCGGCAGTCAGAACTGAATTCTATTTGATTACATCTTCAATCCTGGTGATGTCGATAACAGGAAACTCGGTTATCCTTAGTTTTGCACTTCCATAGGGGACAAGCTGAATTACTTCAGCTGTGGTTTCCGGTCTGACCGGCCCTGCCGGAGGAATATCAGCTGAATTATCCTTCAGGCCCCAGGATGGAATCAACATTCCTCTTGTATCTATTATTACGGCAGCATCTTTTTCATACCTGACGTGTTTCCCGGAATCAGCCGACCATATCATATCTCCTCTGTCTGCAAAAGGATATACTCCTGGTTGGTTCTCTGTTACCTCAAATCCTCGTGACGGATTGGTCTGGTCGATCATCAATCCATAATTCCATGGACTCAAAGGAGATATTTCCCAATCAGCGGTCCCCTTGTATCCGAAGTTGTCGTAGTTTATTTTTACACTCCTGAAATCCTTTTCAATTCTCAGTGAAAAATATAGCGGGCCCCTAAGTACTGAAAATGAGTTGTTATATCTTTGTTCGAACCTGATATTCATCGGCAACTCCATTGTGATCACATCATCCGGATCCCACCTGGAGAACAGCCTCACTGTTGAGCCACCTTTTGAATTAATGGTCTGATCCTTATATTTTATTGTCACCATACCGGCCCATCCGGGGATCCTCAGATACAGAGGGAACCTGACCGGATTACTGCTATGTATTGTGAACCTTACAGACCCGCTGAAAGGATAGTCTGTATCTTCAACGATAGTCACCTCATCTCCCTTTGCCACCCGGGCAGTGACTCTTGAAGGGCTATACACTGCTGCAATAAGCCCGTTATCATTGGTTGCCATCCAGAGATACTGGGTAAATTTAGGCCATCCCTGGTGCATGTTTGCGAGGCAGCAGGCGAAGTTGGGCATCAGGCCATAAATGTTTGAATAATTGCCGTTAGTGCTCCATGTTCTCTTATCTCCGTTTACAATGACCTGGTTAGACTGCTGGTCGTACTGATGAGCCCACATGTCGGCGGTGGTAGTCCCGGGTAATGAGTTGAATGCCAGTAGTTCAAGCCTGTCCATCAGTGTGTTGTCGCCAAAAATTTCAAACAGCCCCTCAAGTGAGAACATATATTCAACCACCGAACAGAGTTCGGTACCCCTGTCGGGACTCTTGCCTGAAAGATGCTCGTCACCGGAAAAACGTCCGCCTGCCTGACCATGGTTTGTGTCATATTTCCTTATACCTTCAAATACGGCATCCCTGTATCTCGGGTCGTCAGACTGCTGGGACCAGAGTCCGGGATACTTAATTGCCATAGCATTGTTTACAACGTGTGCTGTCAGACCGTCGGGCCCCCAGTTCAATGGTATCCGTTTTTCTGCTGATGCCGCTGAATCCCAGGGGAATTTTTCGTAATAGGTTGTCCAGTCAGGACTATTCTCATGAATGGATTCAATAACCTTGATTATCCATGGTTCCTTGGTCTTGCGATAAAGCCAGTAACCTGTGACGGCATTTTCCATGGCCCGGGAACCACGCCATTCCTTATCCGGCCAGTCTGGCGGAGTTGAAAGCAGGTACCTGAAGTATCCCTTCAGTACTTCAATCGCCCTCTGATCGTTTGTTGCCTCATAGTATTGCATCAGTACCTTGTTTGCCACTGCAAGCGGCCATCTGTCTTTGTTTTTTGATGGACCATACCATCCACTGTCAGTACTGCTGGCAAGAAGCGGTTCAATCCAGCTGCCGGCCTTTTTGATCAGTTTTTCATCATCAATCAGGTAAGCAAGAGGAACAAGCCCGTCGAGATAATAGGGACCCCTCTCCCAGGCTTCTCCATTGCCTCCCTTCCAGGATGAATTTACAAGGTCGGGCCAGAATTCGTCGAGATTTCCGGTAAGTCCTTCAGCCTGTGCTTGGAGCTGGGATTTGAGCCACCCTTCCGGCTTTATTGAGCCCAGGGGAAGCTTTATATATGCATTTTGCGCCAGAGGTACGGGATTCCCATCGTAGTTGATGTTCTTTAATTCACCTGAACATCTCCACAACAAAAGGGAAACAATGATTGCCGGGAAAACTGCTGATAATCTGTTCATGTCCGTCTTTTATCTGTAAGTCTAATGTTAAAAGTGAAACTTAAAATATCTGACTCAGGATTAGTTGGTTTTATTATTTGTGCCGAAAAATTAATAATAATTACTTTTCCATCCTTGTGTATTTTTAGTCAGGATTGAATTCCAATAACCCCTTCTCTTGTGTTTCCGGATTAACACTTTTTGCAATATCCACAGTTTCAAATACCTGTAACATGTCAAACCAGGCTGTTCCTTTTCCGGGCATTCTCAGAATTGCATTTACTCTTGGCGAAGCAATGGTATCATGAGGGATTGTAACGGAAGTTACAAAATGCTGCCAGTCTTTACCCGGAATAAATGTTTTGCCGCCATACTCACCAAGGCTGAGTTCAAAACGAGGATAGTTGTTTACATTCTCCAGGCTGCCGGATTCAGCATCGGCTTTTGCCCGGATTGAAAGCATATATGTTTTTCCTTTTGATATCCTTACAGGAAAGAATCTTAGTCTGGCGCCACCATTTTCCGTGGGCGTAACAAGCCTTAATGAGTGTCCTCCCTCAAAATGCTCACGTGAGTCAACAAAGTATGTAGCCCCTTTGTCTCCTTCATTCCAGGCATAGGCTGAAGCCGGGACCCCCGGACTTGAAATATCCTCAAATCCGGGATCGGTTATAAGGTTACCTCGGAATGGACGCATGGTTGTAATACTTTTTCCGGTACTGTATATGTATGCCTGGGAGCCGAAGGCAGCCAGACAATCTGAAAATGAGCCGCCTGATACCTGGATTTTCCGGTTTTCAAAAAGAACGCTGACCGAACCTCCTGAAGCCCCGGAAATCCTGAAGACTGCCTGCTGGGGCAGATTGGCCTTGTTCACGGCCAGGATAAGCAGTTTCCCGTCGTGAACAGCTGACCTTATTGAAATATTGCCCGAGGAACAGCCTATTGCAACCGGTTTCTCGTCAGAAAGGAGCCATGGTGTTATCTCTGCAATCTCCAGGGCCATTCTCCCGCATTCATTCCACATTGCAGTTGATTTTGGAAAGGAATTAAGGCCATGCCTGATGAAAAACTGAATGCCAGAGGCTCCTTCCACAACTGCCTGGTAAGTCATTGATCTTATTTCCTGGATCGAAGGTTCGCGGCTCCACCATTCACCGCCTCCGAAAGCCTGGGGAACAATCCATACGGATTTTCTACCCCGGAACTCACTAACCAGCTGGTTTGTTGCAACTCCGGTCTGTGTTACCGGCCTGTTTGGAACGGGATACGGATCAGCGATAACAATATCCAGTGCATCTGCATAGTTCCTCGCCGACAGGAAGGGAGCCATAAAAACCATCGACACAGGGTGCCATGGATCTGTTTGCCGGATGATATTATAAACTTTCTCAAGATCGGCAGGAGGGATCCTGAACCCATTGGGCTCATCAGCAATGTACCATGCCAGGAGGGCAGGATGATCCATAAAAGTCCTAATCTCGGAGATCAGCCGCTCTTTCCTTTCTTCCTCTGACAGTCCCTGTACCTGAGATGAAGCGCCTCCGCCACCTGTCAGAGAGATCAGGTTGTA
>CAZTDW010000011.1:18821-41170 GCA_964611835.1 uncultured Rikenellaceae bacterium
GAAAGATCTTCAATTTTTGATGCAACACCGCCTCCTCCCGATACAGACAAGAGGGAGTAATGAACTTTCATTCCAAGCTGTGCACAACGATCCATATATCTTTTCCTTTCACTCAGAGTCTCAGGCAATAATTTCTGATAGGGAGACATCATGTTGAATCCCTTTACCACCTCTTCTTCAGGAAGTGTTGGCTGGACGGGCGAATAACAGTAAAATCCGTATGGGAAAAATATTCTTCCCCCGACTATCAGGCTTCCTGTGAGCCTGTCTGATTTTACCTCATTGGTTTTGTGACTCAAAATGTATAATGGTGCTGTAACCACCTTCTTTGCCATTCCGTGTCCCGTAATTTCTGCCGTAACAAGATGCCCGGATGGTGGAAGGTCAGCATTAAAAGCGATCCTTAACGGATCCCTGCCTGAAGTGCCTTTCCAGTCAGCAACATTTCTGCCTCCGATCTTCAGTACCACATTCAATGAAATGCCCCTGTAAGTCGGCGGAACTAACAGAATCATCTCATAGTTATTCTCAAATGAATAAAAGCTGAGTCTTGAATTCATCCTGAATGAGCCGGACTGGCCTTTCAGACAGATGGCTGATCCAGCAACCATCAGACACAGACAAATCAGGGAAATCCGGATCAATATTTTCACGGTATTCAGGTCAGGTTATGCAATACTGTTTTCAACAGTACCAATATCGCTGAAAAATTTGAAAAATTATGCCTTATAATTCTCCCTGGAGTGAAAATTTATTGACAATGAATGACGTCTTTCCTGATGGATGTGTATTAATTTGATAATATGGCTATCATTGATTGGAAGACAGGTAACTTATTATCCCTTTTGCAGCCTTTCTTCCCGAAGCAATTGCGTTGACAACAAGGCTTGCTCCTGAGACTGCATCTCCGGCGGCAAACACTTTGCCCAAACTGGTTAAATGGTTTGTTCCGGCCTTAATATTCTTTCTGTTGTCGAGCTCAATTCCTGAGTCGGTGATCAATCCGTCGATCACAGGATGCATAAATCCCAAAGCAAGCAGTACAAGATCTGCTTCGATTATCTTCCTGGTATCAGGCAAGGGCTTGAAAACGGTTTTCCCTTCTGATGTTTCCTGACAAACATTCATAACCTCAATACCGGTAATCCTGCCTTCAGTTCCGATGAATCTTGTGGTTGACAGACTCCAGAATCTCGAGCAGCCTTCTTCATGAGAAGTTGAAGTCTTCAGGGTCTTTGCATAGTAAGGCCACGGATTGTCAGCTGATCTTGAAAGAGGAGGCTGAGGAAGAATCTCTATCTGGGTAACACTGGCTGCTTTCTGCCTTATAGCCGTTCCCACACAGTCTGATCCGGTGTCTCCGCCACCAATAACCACCACTTTTTTATTTTCAGCCGAAATCAGGTTTTCGGTCTTTTTCAGCAAACCTGCATTTATCCTGTTCTGCTGTGAAAGGAAATCCATTGCAAAATATACTCCCTGAAGCTGACGTCCTTCAACATTGAGGTCCCGGGGTTGTCCTGCTCCGATCGCGATACAAACGGCATCATACTTCAGGGCGAGTTCGGCAAGGGAAATATCCATGCCTATATTTACCCCCGTCTGAACTTCCAGTCCTTCGCTGATCATCAGGTTTACCCTTCGGTCGATAAGCACCTTTCTGAGCTTGAAATCGGGAATGCCAAAGCGCAGCAGTCCCCCGGGCTTTTCATCCTTTTCATAAACGGTAACAAGATGGCCTGCTTTATTAAGTATATCTGCTGCAGCCAGTCCGGCCGGACCGCTGCCGACAATTGCCACGGTTTTGCCACTCCTTATTGCAGGCGGAGATGGTTTGATATATCCTTCGGCAAAAGCCTTTTCGGCTATGGCAACTTCGTTTTCGCGGATTGTAACAGGTTCCTTTTCAATATTCAAAACACATGCATGTTCACACGATGCCGGACATATCCTTCCGGTAAATTCCGGGAAGTTATTTGTGGCATAGAGCCTGTTATATGCTCCTTTCCAATCCCCCCTGTAAAGAAGGTCATTCCATTCAGGTATCAGATTATCGACGGGACAGCTCCAGTGACAGAACGGAATTCCACAATCCATGCATCTCGATGCCTGCAGCATCCTGTCTTCACTGTTAAGGATCTGTTCCACTTCGCTGTAGTCGCATATCCGTTCGTTGACTGGCCTGTTACCGGCCTCTTTCCTCTTTACCTTCAGAAATCCTGTAATGTCTCCCATTTTTCTTTTGATATATGTTGTTTGCCCTTTTCTTAATTAACTTGGATCGATGTCCACATCTATCTCAACAGTCGCAATTTTTCTTCTCAGCTCCTCCAGTTTCTGTTCCTGGAGCACCTTTTTATAGTCATATGGAATAACTTTTATGAACATGGGCAGGAGATTATTGAAATCATCAAGTATCATTCCTGCCTTTTTGCTTTTGGTGTAATTAAAATGCCTGGTAATAAGATTCTTGAGCTCATCGATATCGTTAAGATCCTCAACCAGCGATAACTCAACCATTCCCATATTGCAGTAAAAGTCAAAATTGCCCTTTTCGTTGAATACATAGGCGATACCGCCGCTCATTCCGGCTGCGAAATTGCTGCCTGTTGCACCAAGGACAACAACACGCCCTCCTGTCATATATTCACAGCAATGGTTGCCTACACCCTCAACCACAGCTGCAGCTCCGCTGTTTCTGACGCCAAATCTCTCGCCGGCAATGCCTGATATATAGATTTCACCACTTGTGGCACCGTATAGAACTGTATTCCCGATTATTATGTTTTTGTCAGATTCAAAGAGTGATCCGGGCGGGGGAACAACGATTATCCTTCCTCCTGATAATCCTTTTCCAAGGTAGTCATTTGATTCTCCCTCCAGATATAATTCAACACCGGGAACAAGGAAGGCTCCGAAGCTCTGGCCTGCCGACCCTTCGAATGAACATCTTATTGTACCATCGGGCAGTCCGGCCGACCCATGAATGGCTGCTATCCTTCCGGAGAGCATCGCACCCGTGGTCCTGTCGGTATTTCTTATAGTCTTTTTTATTATTGAGGGTACTCCGTTTAATATTGATTGTTCTGACTCTGAAATCAGCTCATGATCCAGCACCGATCCGATCTTGTCCTTCTGTTTTTCAACGCACCGCAAGGGATTGTTTTCAGATTCAGAAGGGAATTTAAGAAGGCCTGACAGATCGAGATGTTTTGTTTTCCAGTGGTCGAGATCGCGGTTATGTTCAAGAAGATCTGTCCTGCCAACAGCTTCATCAAGGCTGCGGAATCCAAGCTTTGCGAGTTCCTCCCTTACATCTTCAGCAAGGAATCTGAAGAAGTTTACCAGATTATCCGCTTTCCCCCTGAATCTTTTTCTTAATTCCGGATTTTGTGTTGCTACCCCCACGGGACATGTATTGAGGTGGCATTTACGCATCATTACGCATCCCAGAACGATCAGCGCAGATGTCGAAAAGCCATATTCCTCTGCACCCAGAAGGGCTGCTATTATGATATCCCTCCCCGTTTTCAGCTGTCCGTCAGCCTGAAGGACCACTCTTTTGCGCAGATTGTTCATTACCAGGGTCTGTTGCGTTTCAGCCAGCCCGAGTTCGAGAGGAACACCTGCGTGCTTCACAGACGAAGTAGGGCTTGCACCAGTACCGCCTTCAAAACCACTTATGGTTATAAGATCGGCTCCTGCCTTTGTTACTCCTGCCGCAATTGTCCCCACCCCGCTTGCTGAGACAAGCTTCACACTTATCCTGGCTTTTGGATTGACATTTTTCAGGTCGAATATGAGCTGGGACAGATCTTCAATTGAATAGATGTCGTGATGTGGGGGAGGGGATATAAGTGTTATACCGGGAACCGAATATCTCGTCTTTGCGATGATCTTATCGATCTTATGTCCGGGGAGCTGGCCACCTTCTCCGGGCTTGGCTCCCTGTGCAATTTTTATCTGGATCTCGTCCGCATTAACGAGGTATTCGGTTGTCACACCAAAACGGCCGCTGGCCACCTGTTTAATTGAACTTCTAACAGAATCGCCGTTTTCCATGGGGATGAACCTTACAGGGTCCTCGCCGCCTTCACCTGTATTGCTGCGGCCCCCGATCCTGTTCATGGCAATCGCTATTGTCTCATGCGCCTCCCTGCTTATTGAACCGAATGACATCGCTCCCGTTACAAAACGCTTCATTATATTCGCAGCCGGCTCAACTTCTTCAACCGGAACAGGATTATTTTTAGTGTTCAGAAGACCCCTTATGAACAATGGATATGTTGTGTCATTGTTGGCTTGCTGCGTGTATTCCCTGAATTTTTCGCGGTCGTTGTTGGCCGTAGCCCATTGAAGCAGTGCCACGCTCTCAGGATTCCATGCATGATGTTCACCCGTTTTTCTGAATGAATAAAGTCCCTCAATAAGGACATCATTCTGCTGTTCAATATTAAAAGCTTTTCTGTGCGGAATAAGTATTTCCTGGGCAAGCTCGTCCATGCCTATACCGCCGATCCTTGAAATGGTGCCGGCGAAGTATTTGTTTATCAGATCAGGATGGATTCCTACAGCCTCGAATATCTGAGATGACCGGTAGCTTCTCAGAGTGCTGATGCCCATCTTCGACATTATTTTGAGAATGCCCTTGTTTATTGAGTTTATGTAGTTCTCTTCAGCTTTCTGATAGTCAAGCTGAATGGCTTTCTCCTTTACAAGTTTATCAATTACTGCGAAACTCATATAAGGATTTATGATGCTTGCCCCGTAACCGAACAGAAGTGCAAAATGCATGACTTCCCTGGGCTCGGCCGACTCGACCACTATATCTATCTGCATCCTTTTCCGTTTTGAGATCAGATAGTGGTGAACAGCCGATACTGCAAGCAGGGAAGGAATGGGTGCTTTATTTTTATCAATGCCCCGGTCTGAGAGGATAATGTAGTTTTTGCCTTCATCAACGGCTTTTTCAGCATCCCTGCAGAGATTGTCCACCGCCTCCTCCAGCCCTTTGCCTCCTTTTAGTGAGTCGAAATGCATTGGCAGGCTGGCAGCTGAAAATCCTTTGTATCGGAGGTTTTTTACAACCTGGAAATATGTATTGGATATTACAGGATTTCTGAACCTGACCATTTTTACATGGTCGGGCGATTCGTCGAGAAGATTTTGCTGAAGGGAACCCAGGTAGCCGGAAAGGGTCATTACCAGCTCTTCCCTGATGGGATCGATGGGAGGGTTGGTTACCTGGGCAAACAGCTGCTTGAAATAATTGAAGATCCTGAACGGATGCTTTGATAGTACTGCGAGCGGTACATCGTTGCCCATTGACCCTGTCGGTTCCTTCCCTGTGGCGGCCATCTCCTTTATGATCTTCTCAACATCTTCCAGCGAATAGTTGAAGGATGTGGCATACAGCTTATATTGTTCACCCATGTCGGGAGAAACGATATGCCCGGTCTCGATCTCCTCAAGCTTTACCATATTCTGCTGGATCCATTTTCCGTATGGATAGTCATTCGCGAGTTTTGCCTTGAGCTCTTCATCATAAAACATCCTGCCTTCATGTGAGTCAATCAGAAGTATCTTGCCCGGCTTTAGTCTTCCCTTTTCCCTTATTTCGTCAGGTGCAAATTTCATAACCCCAGCTTCTGAGGCCATCACAAACAGATCATTGGAAGTGATAAGATACCTTGAGGGCCGCAAACCATTTCTGTCAAGCATGCCTCCTATATATCTGCCGTCGGAAAAGATCAGGGAAGCAGGTCCGTCCCACGGTTCCATGAATGTTGAATGATAGTGATAAAAATCCCTGAGTTCTTCAGGAATGGGATTTTTGGCATTTATTGATTCAGGAATAAGTATCGACATTGCATAGGGCAGTGACTTGCCGCTCATCATCAGAAACTCCAGCACATTATCCAGCGAAGCTGAATCACTCTTGTCGGGTTCGATGATAGGATATATTCTCTCCAGGTCACCCAGCTTTTCAGATCGCAGTATTGATTCCCTGGCCTCCATCCACAACCTGTTGCCCTTTATGGTATTAATCTCACCATTGTGTCCAAGTACCCTGAAAGGCTGGGCAAGATCCCAGCTCGGAAAAGTATTTGTGCTGAACCTTGAATGTACCAGTGCGATCGCACTCTGCAGCCGTTCATCGCCAAGGTCGGTAAAGTATTCTCCTAGCTGGATTGATGTAAGCATTCCTTTATATACCAGCACTTTGGTTGACAGACTGGGTATGTAGAACAGATTTTTCTGTTTCAGGTCGCTGTTGCGGATCTCCTTTTCCGTTCGTTTCCTTATAATGTAGAGCTTTCTTTCAAGATCCTCCTGCGGGAGATCGGCTCCGAGAAGGATTTGTTTTATTAATGGTTCAGAGGCTTTCGCAATTTCACCTATCGTTGAATTATCGCGTGGAACTTCCCTGAACCCTATGAGATCCACACCTTCCTGCATGATGATGGTTTGAAGTATATCAAGACATTTATCAGCTTCATCATTCAGCCTGGGAAGAAAAATAAGACCGGTTCCGAACTGCCCTTCAGGGGGGAGTGCATATCCCTGAATAAGATAAAAATCGCGCGGTACCTGGATCAGTACCCCAGCCCCGTCGCCGGTTTTGCTGTCGGCTCCTTCCGCGCCCCTGTGAGTCATGTTCCTTAGAATGTCAAGTCCATTCTTAATTATTGAATGTGATTTTCTCCCTTTAAGATGAACAACAAAACCAATTCCGCAACTTCCATGCTCAAACTCCTGTCTGTACAATCCTTCGCAATGAGGTCGAACTTCTTTCATTATTTCCTGTTTTTCGGTACAAATTTAAAAACCGTTCTCTGGTGCAGAGAACGGTTAAACCATATAATATTATTTATCCATTCTCAGCCTTTGGTGGAGCGCCTTGTGATTACTGCTGGCAATATTATCCAAAGATTGGAATTCATTGTTTTAATATTTACCGGCAAATATACAACATTATCTTTCAGATTATTTTTAAAAATATAATAAAAATTAAAGATATTAATAAAAATATCATAAATGGGTAAATCTGTTAAATTTAGATGCTTTTGAAAATGAACTGATTGTTATTGTATGGCCATGTTTTTCAGAGGCATATTCCCTGGAGTTGAATTATTGTATGTTTGTAATTATTCCTTCAACATTGAGAGTGTATCAAAAGTCCTTTGAGTACCTTTGTGCTACCCTTTGAGCTCTTTGTGTTTAAACATAAATCACTGAACCACAAATCCCGAATACTCAGGAACAAAGGCAGGCACAAAGGTTTCTATGACTAATATAGTAACAACAAACACTTTTGATACAGCCTCTGATTTTTTATTAGATTAGGGACTTCAAAGAAATGAATATGGAAAAACCCGATAATCTTATCCTTGTTATTTTCGGCGCAACCGGCGACCTGACCTCGAGAAAGCTGATACCTGCAATCTATTCGCTTAAAGAACAGAATCTTCTTCCTGAAAGGTTTGCGCTCATCGGTTGCGGCAGGACAGAGATAACCCCTGATGTCTTCAGGCAGATGATGGAGGAAGCAATACTTGAATACACGGAGGAGGAAATAAAATCCAGGGAAAAGATTACCAGATTTGCAGCAAACTTTTCATATAAGAGAATAGCCTACGATAATCCCGATGATTACAGGGATCTCAGGAAAATCATATCAGAAACGGGAAGCGCTCTTGAGATTGGCGACAACCTGATTTTTTATATGGCAACCCCTCCAAGCCTTTATGAGGTTATTGCAACGAATATCTCGTCAGCGGGACTGACGGAGCAGAAAAGCGGATTCAGGCGCATTATTATTGAAAAGCCATTCGGCTATGACCTTCAGTCGGGAAGGAAGCTGAATGACACCCTTCACGGGCTGATCTCAGAGGATCAGATCTTCAGGATAGATCACTATCTGGGAAAGGAAACCGTTCAGAACCTGATGGTAACACGTTTTGCAAACGGGATATTCGAACCTTTGTGGAACAGGAATTACATACACCGCGTTGAAATAACCTCAGCTGAAAGCATCGGAGTAGAAGACCGGGGCAGTTACTATGATTCCTCAGGTGCTCTGAGAGATATGGTGCAAAATCACCTTCTTCAGATGGTAGGCCTTACAGCCATGGAGCCCCCCTCATCACTCGATGCTGATGCTATCCGCAATGAGGTTCTTAAGGTATTTCAGTCGTTGCAGCCTATAAAGGAATCAGAAGTGCCAAACCAGGTCATCAGAGGGCAATATACCGGCTCGAAGATAAGGGGTGAATGTGTAACGGGATACAGGTATGAGAAAAATGTGAATACCCGTTCCAGAACAGAGACCTATGTGGCCATGAAGTTTTTTATCAACAACTGGCGCTGGGGAGGAGTTCCCTTTTATATCAGAACCGGAAAGCGCCTTCCCACGCGGGTTACGGAAGTGGTCATCCACTTCAAGCAGACACCACACCATCTCTTTCAGCGAGTTGTAGGAAAACTTTCAGGTAACCAGCTTATAATCAGGATCCAGCCTGACGAAGGAATCCTTCTTAAATTCGATATGAAAGAGCCCGGATCAGGTTTTAACGTAAAGAATGTAAACATGGACTTTCATTATAAGGATCTTGCGGATGTGAGGGTCCCTTCTGCTTACGAAAGGCTTTTGTTCGACGTGATGATTGGTGATTCAACACTGTTTTCACGCGATGATGAAGTTGAAACAGCCTGGAAATTTATCGAACCCATTCAGCTCGCATGGAAAAACAATCCCGGCATTAAGATCTATGGTTATCCTGCAGGGACCTGGGGGCCTGAAATATCCAATTCCCTGATAGAAGAAGAGGACCTTTCGTGGAGATACCCGTGCAAAAATATGGCTGATGAGGAACTTTATTGTGAACTGTGAAATGTTTCACAGTATTTATTAATTTCTGAATAATGTGATCATTACAGGGATGAAACCATCTGTGAAAATTTATAACAGCCACTTTGAGCTGGCCGAGAATGCTGCACTGGATATTATCGGCAAAATAAAAAACCAGGCTGCCGGCAATCGGGTTTTTTCGATAGCCCTGTCGGGAGGAACCACTCCCCGCTTGCTGTTTACAGTTCTTGCGGACCATTATGGCGGTTCAATAAGCTGGGAAAATGTTCATATATTCTGGGCTGATGAAAGGTGTGTTCCTCCGGGAGAAGCGGAAAGTAATTACGGAATGGCAAAGGCTGCGTTTCTGGACAAGATTAAGATACCGGAGCCTAATGTCCATAGGATTAAAGGTGAAGATGATCCGTTAAATGAAGCATTACGCTATGGAGCTGTAATGAAAGAAATCGCTGAAACAGAAGAAGGATCTCCCGTCCTGGACATTGTATTGCTTGGGGTTGGGGAAGATGGTCATGTGGCTTCTATTTTCCCTGGGAATGAAGCTCTTTTCAATACTGATGTGCCTTATCACGTATCACGGCATCCAAAAACAGGACAGGACAGGATTACTCTGTCAGGCCGGATTATCAATAACTCAAGGAACATATTTTTCATGGTCACAGGTAAAAACAAGGCGGAAATTGTCAGGAGCATTTTTGAAGGTGAAAAAACTAAAAAATCCTTTCCCGCATCTTTTGTCCGTCCGGATAAAGGAACAGCCGTATGGTATCTCGACAGGGAAGCCGCATCTTTAATGCCCTCGGAAACCGTTGATATGTAAATATTGTAATGTATGAATGATTTATTTATATTTGGCTATCTTGTTTAATAATAAAAATCTATTGTCATGTCACACGAAAAATCCAAAGAACAGGCAAAAGTGAAAAAACAGGCCACCAAAACCTTAAAGGAAAAAAGGGCAGCAAAAAAAGCCAAAAAAGCAGACAAGAGCAAATAGAGATTTTCCGGAAAAAAGACAAAAAAAAGAGGCTGGTATTTCAGCCTCTTTTACAATAAATCTGTGGTGTTCTTAGTCTATGCTAGTTTGACATTCACGGCATTTATTCCTTTTTTTCCTTCAGCAAGCTCGAAAGTAACTTCGTCATTTTCCTTAATCTTGTCAATTAATCCGGTTGCATGAACGAAATACTCATTGTCTGAATCGGCATCTTTAATGAATCCGAATCCTTTTGATACATTAAAAAATTTAACTGTTCCTTTGTTCATTTTGATATGTTTTAAAAATTAAGGCCGCTAATCTACACAAATATTTTCAATTTCACTAACTATTTTCATTTGTAGTAACTGTTGAGTGATCCGGGATGCCCCCTGCACCTACTTTTCCTGCCTTTCCGGGCATATACTGAAAAAAAACCTAATTTTGCGCCGTAATTCAATTTTCATCTCAAATGAAAGCTTCATTGAAGTCACTATTCTTATTGATATTTGTCAACGTTTCAGTTGATATATTTTGCAGCACTGACCTGCTTACGGTCGCTGAACGCTCAGATTACAAGTCTGCTTCCTCCTACAGGGAGGTAATTTCTTTTATTGATGAACTTAAGTCGTCGTCGAAGTTAATCAGGGTAGAGACTATAGGAAGATCCGTTAACGGATGTGATATTCCGCTTATGATTATAGGTGATCCTCTGCCCTCACAGCCTTCCGTGATCGAAAAGGATGGCAGGACAGTTGTTTACATACAGGCAAATATTCACGCCGATGAGGTCGAAGGAAAGGAGGCTTCCCTGATGTTCGCAAGGGATATTCTTAAGAAAAGCGACCCGGCAATTCTAAAAAATCTGGTAATACTTATATGTCCTATATTCAATATTGACGGGAATGAAAAGATTTCACCGCATCACAGGACCCATCAGAACGGACCGGTCGATGGAGTAGGCATAAGATATAACGGCCAGTCGCTTGACCTGAACAGGGATGGCATGAAAGCCGAATCACCGGAAATAAGGGGCCTTCTGACAAATGTTTTCAATAAATGGGATCCGTCGGTGTTCCTTGATTGTCATACCACTAACGGATCATATCATGTTGAACCAGTAACTTTTACATGGATGCCGAATCCTAACGGCGACACAACTCTTATCAGTTACATGCGCAGGAAAATGATGCCAGCAGTGTCGGCGACATTGCTGAAAAAGTACAAAACTGAAAATTGCTTTTATGGCGAATTTGTGGATATGCTTAAGCCCGGACTTGGATGGATTTATGAGGCTTCAAATCCCAGGTACCTGACAAATTACTATGGCCTGAGAAACCGGCTGGGAATACTTAATGAGAATTATGTTTATGCCGATTTCAGGTCAAGGGTACAGGGCTGCTATAATCTTATCTGGTCGGTTGTGGATTATATGTTTATCCACCGATCTGAAATAAGGGACTTGATAAGTGAATCAGACAGGAAGACAATTATGAGGGGACTTGATCCTGCCCCGGGCGATTCGGCAGGTATTGAATTTGATGTCCGTTCGGCAGGAGATGTCACTATCAGAACTTATGAAGCTGAACTGGTATCCACCGTCGACGGATGGAATAATTACCGCAGGACTGACAGGCAGGTTGATGTCACCGTTCCTTATCTGATAGATTATTATCCCACCTTAAGTGTAAAATTCCCTTTTGCTTATGTAATGGCAGTGAATGATCCGGATATAATAAATCTTCTTCGGATACATGGAATAAAGATGGAGAGGCTGACAATGTCCTCGTCTTTTGAGGTCGAAAAGTTTGAGGTTGCCGAACTTAAGGGATCATCAAGGCTGAATCAGGGTCATCACACAAACACTATAAAAGGCTCCTTTAAAAAGGAAATAATGGAATTCCCCGAGGGAACTATCATAATAAGGACATCACAGCCGCTGGCCAATCTGGCTGTCTATCTTCTGGAACCCCAGTCTAATGACGGGCTGGTGGTGTGGAATTTTTTCGACAGATACCTTGTCCCGCAATGGGGTTCCGGATATAACGATCTGCCCGTGTATAAGATCAATGACAGGATTGACCTGCAAACCAGGGCTTTTAAAGAAATATGATCTCCGAATGACATAGGCTCTGTTAAATAATTAATTATTAATGACACTGTTTGATGTTATTTTCATAAAATTGCGGGAAGTTTCAGGATTAGTAGATAATAAAAGGAAAAGTGATTTGAAATGAGAAAATGGAGGATCGAAGACTCAGCTGAACTATACAACATAAATGGTTGGGGAGTCAACTATTTTTCAATAAACAGCAAGGGAAATGTTGAAGTCCGACCTCAGAAAGACGGGGCAGCCGTCGACCTGAGGGAGCTTCTTGACGAATTGATACTTAATGATGTTTCCGCTCCGGTATTGATAAGGTTTCCCGACATACTGGATGACAGGATTATCACTATTTCGAAATGCTTTAAAACAGCCTCTGAGGAGTATGATTACAAAGCCCAGAATTTTATTATCTATCCGATCAAGGTAAACCAGATGAGGCCGGTTGTTGAGGAAATTGTAAGCCATGGGAAAAAATTCAACATAGGCCTTGAAGCAGGTTCAAAACCGGAACTTCATGCTGTGATTGCAATCAATACGGATCCTGAATCACTTATTATTTGCAATGGCTATAAGGATGAAGACTATATTGAGCTTGCACTGCTGGCTCAGAAAATGGGCAAACGGATATTTCTGGTAATTGAGAAGTTAAATGAGTTAAAGCTGATAACCAGCATTGCAAGGAGGCTGAAGGTAAAGCCGAATCTTGGCATAAGGATTAAGCTGGCCAGTGTTGGCAGCGGTAAATGGGAAGAATCGGGAGGAGATATTAGCAAGTTCGGGCTGACTTCAAGCGAGCTTCTTGAAGCTATTGATTTTCTTGAGCGGAACAAGATGAGGAGCTGCCTCAAACTGATCCATTTTCATATCGGCAGCCAGGTGACTAAGATACGACGGATAAAAGTTGCGCTGAGGGAAGCTTCCCAGTTTTATGTACAGCTCCGCAAGATGGGATTCGATGTTGAATTTGTCGATATTGGGGGCGGGCTCGGAGTTGATTATGACGGAACAGGATCGTCAAACAGCGAAAGCAGTGTTAATTATACTATACAGGAATATGTAAATGACTCAGTCAGCACATTTGTGGATGCATCAAACAAAAACAATATACCGCATCCAAATGTTATAACCGAATCGGGAAGGTCTCTTACCGCTCATCATTCCGTTCTTATATTTGAAGTGCTGGAGACCGCCACGCTGCCTTCCTGGGATGAGGAAGAGACCATAAATGAAAATGATCATGAACTGGTAAGGGAACTTTTCCTTCTCTGGGAAAACATTAACCAGCCCCGGATGCTTGAAACGTGGCATGACGCCCAGCAGATACGGGAAGAGGCACTCGACAGATTCAGTCTCGGGCTCGTCGATCTTAAAACAAGAGCACAGATTGAAAGACTTTTCTGGTCAATAGCCCGAAGGGTCTATCAGCTGGCAAATATCACCAAGCACGTTCCTGAAGAACTCAGGCAGATATCCAGAATCCTTTCAGACAAGTACTTCAGCAATTTCTCACTGTTTCAGTCATTGCCCGATGCCTGGGCAATCGACCAGATCTTCCCTATTATGCCTATCCACAGGCTGAATGAAGAGCCCATGAGGACAGCAACCATACAGGATATAACATGTGACTCCGACGGCAAAATTGACAACTTCATTTCAACAAGGAACTCATCCTACCATCTTCCTGTTCACCCTCTGAAAGGAAAAGAACCTTATTATATGGGTGTCTTTCTTGTAGGAGCTTACCAGGAGATCCTCGGGGACCTTCATAATCTTTTCGGCGACACCAACGCAGTTCATGTATCAGTTGACGAGGAAGGATACAGAATTGACCAGGTGATAGATGGCGAGACGATAGCAGAAGTACTTGATTATGTTCAGTATAACTCCAAAAAAATGGTCCGGACTGTTGAGACCTGGGTTACCTCCTCTGTAAAGGCTGGGATAATAACCCTTGAGGAGGGAAGGGAATTCCTTTCCAATTATCGCTCAGGCTTGTACGGATATACTTATCTGGAATAGCATAATTCATATATTTCAGTTAAGATTAGTGTCAGGTTAAAAATTTTTTTTAACTTAACGTTTTCTATTTCAATTTTAGCTGATCGTACTATTTAACCCTTAAATTCTTATTGTTATGAGCGAAACTTCTACTTTCGATTTCAATGCATTTATTAAGGAATCCAAAGAAACACTGGTAAATCCAAAAGCCTATTTTTCTACAATGAAAACGACAGGGGGATGGGCTGAGCCATTGATCAAAGTCGTGATTTACGGAGCAGTTGCCGGTATTATTGCATTTTTATGGAGTGTTGTGGGATTGAGCGGAATAAAAGCCGGAATGTTTGGCGGAGCTATCGGTGCAATGGCACTGGTCTGGTCAATCGTAGGCGCAGTGATAGGACTGTTCATTGGTGCTGTCATCCTCCTTATCATCTCCTCTATATGCAAGGGGAGTACTGATTTTGAAGCAAACGGAAGAGTAATAGCTGCTTCGATGGTGATCATGCCTATTAATGCCCTGCTTGGTTTTACGGCTGGTATAAGCTCCTGGCTGGGAATGATTATAAGCCTGTGTGTGAGCCTTTATGCTCTGTATATCACTTACCACGGTCTTGTCGAATCATTGAAAGCAAAACCTGAAACCGCTAAGATCGTAATGTATGTTCTTGCAGCCCTGCTCGTATTGTTCATGCTCCTTGGAATGAGTACCAGGAACAAAATGAATAAATACATGGATAATGAAGATTTAAAGGAAATGCTGAAGGATATCGAACAACAATAATCAAAATATTTGACAAAAACAGATAATCCGGCTGTCACAAAAATCTTCAGGACGATTTATTCCTTTATTCTGCCGTCCAGATAATTGCCTTATCGGACTGTGTAAAAACAGGACATTAATCACAGCCTTAATTTCCGGGGGATTTTTGAGACAGCCTCTTTTTTTTCAATTTTTGGAATACATTTTAATCCGACCGAATCATCTCTTAAATTTCCCGGTACCATCATTTTCATGGGCTGTAATTTTTATCTTTGACAGTTTTTATCATTCTGCCCTGCTGTAATAACTAAAGCGCATAACATTTCGGGGATGAAAGACTGGACCAGACCGGTAAATATATTTACAGCCCTGTTTTACAGATTGGCGCTGATGATGTTTCTTTTCACATTGTGCCGGATCGGATTTTACATATTCAACAGCAAAATGTTCCCCGGAATGACCGGCGGCCAGTTCCTTTCAATACTGGAAGGCGGCCTGGTGTTCGATATTTCGGCTTTGGTATACATCAATGTTTTATTTATCCTCTCCCAGATCATACCATTTGAATTCAGATACAACAGAATTTACCAGAAGATTTCGGGTTACTTGTTCTTTTCCGTAAACGGTCTGGCGATAGCCATGAACTGCGCAGATTTCGTGTATTACAGATTTGTTCTGAAAAGAGCCACGGCTGAAATCTTTAAAACATTTGAAAATGAATCAGGACTGATTAAACTGATGCTCAGATTTCAGATCGACTACTGGCAGGTTGTACTGTTTGCACTGGTACTTATCTTTCTTATGATATTACTGTACAATAGGATTAAAGTCAGAAACCCTCGTACCAAAACCGGAATAGGGCCATTTCTCCTCAATCTGTTGATGGTCCCCGTAATTGTTATACTCTTTATCATTGCAGCCCGTGGGGGCTACCGGCATTCCACCAGGCCAATAAGCATCAGCAATGCAGCAAGATATGTGAGCAATCCCCGCGATGCTGCAATTGTCCTCAATACTCCATTCAGTCTTATCAGGACATTCAATAAAAAAACTCTTGTGCGTTACAATTTCTTTGATGAAAAAAAACTCAATGAGCTTTATGATCCGCATTATAAGCCTGAAAAAAAAGACGGATTTAAACAGGAAAATGTTGTTATTATCATTCTGGAAAGCTTTGCCAGGGAATATATAGGGGCACTGAACAAAGACCTTGACGGAGGCAATTATAAAGGATATTCTCCATTTCTTGACTCGCTGATAAATCACAGTCTTACATTTGAAGTATCACTGGCAAACGGTAAAAAATCAATTGATGCCATGCCTTCAATATTTGCATCGATACCGTCCCTCGAGACTCCCTACGTGATCTCTCACTATGCCAATAATACCATTAACGGCCTGCCCGGGCTCTTAAAAAGAAAGGGCTACTATTCGGCTTTTTTCCATGGTGCGCCAAATGGTTCCATGGGTTTTGACTCATTCGCAAAAATGGCGGGATTTGATGATTATTTCGGCCTCGACCAGTATCCTTACAAAAACAATTTTGACGGAATGTGGGGAGTCTGGGATGAACCTTTTCTGGATTTCTTCTGCAAAAAGATCGATACTTTTCAGCAGCCCTTTATGACTTCTGTTTTCACGGTTTCCTCACATCATCCCTTCAAGGTTCCTGATGAATACAAAGGAAAATTCCCTTCAGGACCGGCCCCGATCCTGGAAGTGGTGGGTTATACAGATCATGCCCTGAAGAAATTCTTTAATGAAGCCCGGAAACGCCCATGGTTTAAAAATACCCTGTTCGTGATAACGGCAGATCACACAAATGAATCAGTCCGCAGTGAATTTCAAAATGACTTTGGGTCATACTGCATCCCAATAATATTCTATAAATCCGGTAGTTGCCTTACAGGAATGAAAAACAGGATCTCCCAGCAGATCGATATAATGCCTTCGGTTCTTGACTATCTTAATTTTGACGAGGAATACATAGCTTTTGGGAACAATCTCTTTGACGATTCCCGGGAATCATTCGCTTTCAATACAAATGGCAGTACTTATCACCTTTATATGAATGACCATATGCTTGAAATGATTGATAATCAGATAGCAGGTCTGTATAATTTCCGGGATGACAGAATGCTTGCGAAGAATATCAAAGATAATAATGACAGTCTCCGGATCCAGATGGAACTGAAGCTTAAAGCTGTCATCCAGAGCTATAATAATCGGCTGATTGATAATAATATGATCCCTTAATACCCGGGAGTGATCATCAGTATACAAATTCAATTTCATGTTTCATTGATTTGCTTCCTGTTATTTATATTTCATGGAATATTAATGATTTGTTATCGGTATCAGTATATTTGTATAAATTGAATCAGGAGTTCGCAAAGATCATACAACGGGTAGCTTAAAACTTTTGCATGATCCTTTCCGGGCATGTTTTTTCTGATGTTTATTATTTTACAAAATATTATATGCTTTGAACATTAAATTATAAAATCAATTAAATACAAAAACCATGGAATCACGCCGTCATTTTTTGAAGCTGACTGCCGCAGGGATAATAGCTACGGGAGCCACCTCATTCAGTGGTGCTGCAGCAGCCGTTAAGAGTAATGGGTCATTTGCCGAATCATTTGCCCTGGGCATGGCAGGTTACACTTTCAGGGAGTTCAGTGTTGAACAGACCATTGAGATGATGAAGAAAACAGGGATCACCTTCCTTTCCGTGAAAGATTTTCATATGCCGATGAACAGCACCAAACAGCAGATTGATGCTGTCATTAATAAGTTTAAGAATGCCGGCATAACCGTTTATACCGTTGGCGTTGTGTATATGAAATCAAAAGAAGCAGTCGACCAGGCATTTGACTATGCAAAGATGGCAGGAGTCAGAATGATTGTCGGGGCTCCTGATTATGAGCTGCTCCCTTATGTAGAAAAGAAGGTTAAGGAATATGATATCACACTGGCAATACACAATCATGGACCGGATAATCCCTTGTTCCCGAACCCGTCAGATATCTGGGATCATGTAAAAAATCTTGACCAGCGCATGGGAATCTGTATCGACATAGGACATACCATGAGGGATGGAGCTGATCCGGCAGCTGATATTATTAAATATGGAAAGCGGATTTATGATGTTCATATTAAGGATGTCACCAAATCCACAAAGGAGGGGGAAACCGTAGAAATAGGAAGGGGAATAATTGATATTCCGGCAGTGATCGCCGCTCTTCGGAAGATCAATTATTCAGGCAAGTGCAGCCTTGAGTATGAAAAGGATATGAAGGATCCACTTGCCGGTATTGCTGAGTCGCTGGGCTTTTTTAAGGGAGTTATGGCTTGCCGTTAACGGACATTCAATCCTTCAGGTTTATAACTGACAAACAGATCAATTTATGGCAGATTCAAGAAGATCTTTTTTAAAGAAAGCAGCAGCCGGAAGTGCCATCCTCGCATTTGACAGCAGCTTTTCGGGACTTACAGCAGCAAATTACAGAAGAATAGCGGGGGCAAACAACCTTATCAGGGTAGCTGTTATCGGATGTAACAGCCGTGGTGCATCCATGGCAGGGACTTTTGCCCGGCAGCCCGGTACGGAAGTGAAGTACATCTGCGATGTGGAAGAAAACGCCCTGATGAAAGGAATTACCGGAGCTTCCGGGGTGACCGGAAAAGAACCCATGGCAGTAAAGGATTTCAGACGTGTTCTGAATGACAAGGACCTTGATGCAATATACATAGCCATGCCTGATCACTGGCATGCACCGGCTACAATCATGGGATGTGCTGCAGGAAAACATGTTTATGTCGAAAAACCGCTGAGCCATAATCCGGAAGAGGGAGAACTGGTAATTAAAGCGGCTGAGAAGTCCCGGACAATAGTTCAGATTGGCACTCAGAGGAGGTCATGGCCAGTCCTTGCCCAGGGCATGAATGAGCTTAAGAACGGGATCATTGGAAAAGTATATATGGCTAAAGCCTGGTATGCCAATACCAGAGGTCCCATCGGAATTGGAAAATCTGTTCCTGTCCCGGCCGGACTTGATTATGAATTGTGGCAGGGGCCGGCTCCCCGGAAACCCTTCAGGGATAACCTGATTCATTATAACTGGCACTGGTTCTGGCATTGGGGAACGGGAGAAGCGCTGAATAACGGAACCCACCATATAGATATCATCAGGTGGGGCCTGGGACTTGATTTTCCATCCGGGGTAAGCTCCGCAGGAGGCCGCTATCATTACAGCGACGACTGGGAAGTTCCCGATACACAGGTCATAACCTGGGAAGTGCCCGGCATTACAATTACGTGGGAAGGAAGAAGCTGCAACGGCGGATTGATCGATAACCGTTCACATGGCGTGATCTTTTATGGAGAGCTTGGTGCACTTCATACCGGAGATAACAGCTATAATGTTTTTGACAATAAGAACAAGCTCGTAAAGGAAGTAAAGTCAGATGTAATTATCTCCGAAAGCCTTAATACAACCAGTCCCGGCGAAGCGCTCGATGCTCTGCATGTTAAAGACTTCCTGGATAATATCAGGAACAACAGAAAGCCTTTTGCAGATGCGCAGAATGGCCATAAAAGCGCCCTGTGGCTTCACCTTGGGAATATCTCCCAGAGAGCAGGACGCTCTCTTTCAGTAGATCCATCCAACGGACATATAATCGGTGATAAGGAAGCTGAAGCTTTATGGTCCAGGGAATATGAAAAGGGATGGGAGCCGGTGGTGTGAATAAAGCTTTCCGGATAAAGGATTGCTGGCCTGCTGCACTTCTGTTATTGTACCTGCAAGCCGGATGTTCGGGTGGACAGACATCTCGGGAATCATCAAAGGCCGATGTCAGAATAATCTCTTTTGAGCCTTCATACAATCCTTTGTTCAGCACTGAGGAAGGCAACATTGTTGCGCGGATCTGCATTGACTTCAGCAGATCAGTAAAAGTGAGGTGTGTTAAAAGGATAACACTGGGTTTTTCCGCGAACAGCTCATTAAGTGATATTGACTACCTGAGAGTCAGATGCGGAATTGACTCCACTTATCAGACAATCACCGATTCACTTGATAATTCTGTTGCCCGGCGCAGTAAAATGATAATAAAAGGCAAATATGAGCTTCGGGAGGGCAGGAACTGGCTGACCATTGTTGCAAAAGTCAGGGAAAACGCCGACCTGTTGAATGTCCTCGAGCTTTTAAAGACAGAAATAATACTTGATGATAATGAGAAACTGACTGTCAGCGATCCGGGTCCCTTCCGTTATCGTCATGGCCTTGTTCTCAGGGCTTCGGGTCAGGATAATTGTGATACATACCGTATACCGGGTATAATTACCACAAATAACGGGACGCTTGTTGCAGTATATGACGTAAGGTACAACAGAAGCAAAGATCTTCAGGAAGACATAGATGTCGGAATGAGCAGAAGCACCGACGGCGGACAGAACTGGGAACCAATGAGAGTCATTATTGACATGGGCGAATATGGTGGCTTTCCGCAGAACATGAATGGTGTTGGAGATCCCTGTATCCTGTACGATACTAAGAACGGAAATATATGGGTTGCAGCCCTTTGGATCAACGGATCTTCTCCTGATAAAATGGCATGGTGGGATTCAAAACCGGGAATGTTGCCGGGTGAGACCGGCCAGTTCATCCTGGTAAAAAGCTCCGATGACGGCATATCCTGGTCAGATCCCGTCAACATAACAGGCCAGGTCAAAAGACCTGAATGGCAGTTACTGCTTCAGGGCCCCGGACGTGGTATAACAATGAAAGACGGAACGCTTGTTCTTCCTGCGCAGTTTAAAACAAACACAGGAGAAATGGCTCTTGACGGAGGATTATTTACATCGTTTTCCACTATAGTTTACAGTGAGGATGGCGGTATTAACTGGAAAATTGGCACGGGGGCAAAAAACAATACCACAGAAGCACAGGTTGTTGAGCTCCCCGATGGTTCACTCATGCTTAACATGCGCGATGACCGCAACCGTACGGAAAAAGGACAATCCAATGGAAGGGCTGTAAGCGTGACGACCGATATGGGAAAGACATGGACCGCCCATTCATCATCGAATTCCCTGCTGCCCGAACCGAACTGCATGGCCAGTATTATCGCCTGCGATGTAAATCTCAAAGGTATAATGAAAAAAGTCCTGTTTTTTTCGAATCCCGACCATACGTCAGAAAGAAAGAATATGACAATTAAGGCAAGCCTTGATAACGGGAATAGCTGGCCAGAAGAGCTTAAGATAGTTCTCAGGAGAGACACCGGGGATGGGTACTCATGCCTTACAATGGTGGATGACAGTACTTTAGGTATTATATATGAAGGTAAAAAAGACCTTTATTTTCAAAAGATCCCAGTCAGGGATTTTTTTCCATGACTGACTGAAGAAACGGTAATTCCATGAAATAAGTAAGGAATAATATAAATACTCCTGAATGAAAATTAAACTTGAAAAATTTGAAGGGCTTGTTGCAGCACCATTCACCCCCATGGATGAAAAAGGCAACATTAATATTGAAAAAGTGCCTGAATATTACAGATTTCTTGAGAAGAACAATATCACGGCAGCATTTGTCAATGGTTCAACCGGGGAAGGAGTATCACTGACTCAGAAAGAAAAGCAGCTTCATGCAAAAAAATGGGCTGAGTGCCGGAAAACAGGGGGCAAGGTCAGAATTATTAACCTGGTTGGAGGAACATCCTATGCTGAGTGCATCGAGAATGCGCTTTTCTCACAGGAAGAAGGGATATCAGCAATAGCTGTTCTTGCTCCGTACTATTTCAAGCCCTCCGCTCCGGAACAACTTGCCGAATTTGTGGCCAGGGTGGGGGAGAGTGTACCGGAAATGCCGGTCTATTTTTACCATATACCTGTCCTCACAGGTGTAAACATGCAGATGATTGGTTTCCTGGAAAAGATCTCAGGAATGCTTACAAACTTTGCCGGGATAAAATTCACTCATGAGGATTTCATGGATTTCTTGTCCTGCATGAACTTCAGCGACGGATATTATGACCTGCTATGGGGCAGAGATGAATGCATTCTTTCTGCTCTTGTCCTTGGTTGCAGGGGAGCAGTGGGAAGTACATACAATTATGCTGCTCCTTTGTATCATGCCATTATTAAATCTTTTAACGAAGGTGAACTTACTGAGGCGCGGCAGTTGCAGCAAAAGTCGATCGATATGATCTCACTGCTGGGAAAATACGGAGGCATTTCCACAGGTAAGCTTTTTATGAGGTACATTGGTCTTGATTGCGGTAAATTCAGATCCCCGGTAAAAAATATGCCGGAGGAGCTTTATCACAAATTCGTCTCCGATGTAAAAGCACTTAATATGGCAAGTTTATTTTCGTCGATATGATTCCGGCTGAAAATATGAAGCAGATCGCAGCAATAATTCTGGAGAATGACCAAGGTGAATTGCTGCTGTATAAACGTGATAATAAGCCAGATATCCCTTTCCCAGGCTATTGGGATCTCATCGGTGGACATCTGGAAAATGGAGAAACCCCGGAGAAAGCCCTTGTCAGAGAAGTAAAAGAGGAATTGGATCTGGATATCAGTGAATTCACCTTCTTTAAGAGATACGATTGTCTCAAGGGT
>CAZTDW010000012.1:0-34792 GCA_964611835.1 uncultured Rikenellaceae bacterium
CTCTTTTCGCCTCAACCGCCAGTGAATCAGCCATCTTCTCCGATATCACTCCTGAAGGAATCCTGAATCTTACAGGCTCCCATATAAAAAAATCATCACGTTTTACCTTTATCGAATCATATGGATACTTCGTCAGAATGCTCCTGGCGGAGTCGAACGGGGGATTTGAAGCCTTAAATATGACCTGCCCGATAGCAGTTCTGAAAGGATCTTTAATGTTTTTCCATAAATGGGGCTGATAGCTCTTTTGCAGAAACCGCAGAGCCTGATCCTGAGACAAAATGATATCTTTTCTGCCTGTATCGGCGACCATAAGTAATCCTCTTGTCCTCAGCGAGTCTATTATCCTGAGGTCGTCCTTCTCATCAGTATCATTAACCTGTGACAAACCGGCAGGGATGCAGAACAGAAAAATCAGAACAAATAATGGGAGTAATTTTTTTATACTCATAATACCCTGTTATTTTTAATACCTACAGAACTGATATATCTTAAATAGTGTCTTCTTTCCTTAATCTATATTATATCATAACGGTCAATCAGCTGATTGGCATATGCCGAAAATATAAAAACTATCAACATTCACATGCCCGGATGTTAAAAAACAATGTAAGTTACTTATAATCTTTATATTATTTTTTGCTGATATTCACATCTTTTAACAAATTTTTAATGGCCCCTGCAACAATAAATGACGGGGAATCGCGTAACCGTGTCGTTTTGATTATAGGATATTATTGATTTCCTTTGCCGGTTATTAATCCGAAATGCGCGATCTGACAACAGGCAAGAAGGGCAGTTGTTAAATACGATCAGAATTTGTAACTTTCAGAACTAACCGGATCATCAGATGATTAAATCAATGACAGGCTTCGGTAAAGCCATTGCTGAAACGCCTCAGAAAAAAATAACCATAGAAATAAAATCACTGAACTCAAGGCAACTTGATCTGAACACCAAACTGCCATGGCTATACAGGGAAAAAGAACCGGAAATTAGAAATCTTGTCAGCCAGAAACTCGACAGGGGCAAAATTGAACTGGCTGTCTACTTTGATATTCTCGGTGATGAAGGGGTACCTGTGATCAACAAAGTAATAGTAAAAAACTATTACAAACAGCTGAAGGATATTTCCACCGAACTGAATATTGAGACTGAAGATAATTTCCTTTCAGCGATTCTGAGGCTTCCCGAAGCCATGAAAACCGAAAAGCCGGAACTGACTGAAGCAGAATGGGAACTGGTAAAAGACAAGGTGACAGAATCCATTAATACAGTTGACTTTTACAGGATTGAGGAGGGCAGGTCGATCGAAAAAGATATCAGGGGCTGCCTGGCACGAATTTCAGAATCGCTTGAGAGAATTGAAGATTTTGAACCTGAAAGGATTACAAGGGTGAGGGAAAGGCTTGTGTCGATACTGACCGGAAATTCAGGAACTGAAAACATTGACAAGAACAGGTTTGAACAGGAGCTTATTTTTTATCTGGAAAAGTTTGACATAAATGAGGAGAAAGTAAGGCTAAGAAAGCATTGCGAATATTTTATTCAGACCATGGATAATGATGCACCCAATGGGAGAAAGCTGAATTTCATTACCCAGGAAATCGGAAGAGAGGTCAACACAATAGGGTCAAAGGCTAATGATGCATCGATTCAGAAGCTTGTTGTAATGATGAAAGACGAGCTGGAGAAGATCAAGGAACAAACCGGTAATATTCTTTAATTCCCCAATCAGGATAATATGCAAGGGAAGGTTGTTATCATTTCTGCACCCTCAGGGGCAGGTAAAACATCAATAGTAAATCATCTCCTCGGAAAAGATCCCCGAATGGAGTTCTCAGTGTCTGCAACGACAAGAAAACCAAGGAAAAACGAAACCAACGGGAAAGATTACTATTTTATCTCTGTTCCTGAATTCAGGTCCCGGATAAACAATGATGAATTTCTGGAATGGGAAGAGGTTTACAAGGATCATTTTTACGGAACTCTGAAAAGCGAGATAGAAAGGATCTGGTCGCAAAACAAACATGTTCTTTTTGATGTGGATGTCAAGGGGGGGGTTAACTTAAAGGATAAATTCGGGAAACAGGCCATATCGATATTCATAATGCCGCCATCGGTGTCAGAACTTGAAAAAAGGCTTCTTGCGCGGGGCACCGACGAAGAAAAAAAAATAAGGGTACGCGTTGAAAAAGCTCTTGAAGAAATCAGGCTGGCCGACAAATTCGATAATATAGTAGTTAACATAAATCTGGATACGGCTCAAAATGAGGTATTGGCTATGGTTATGGATTTTCTAAGCAAATAGTGTCTATGTCGAAAATTGGCTTGTTTTTCGGATCATTCAACCCTGTCCATATCGGGCACCTGGCAATTGCGGGTTACATGAAGGAATTTACCGATCTCGACCAGGTCTGGTTCGTTGTAAGTCCCCAGAATCCTCTGAAAAAGAAAGTAACCCTGCTGGCCGACCATCACCGTCTGTACCTGGTGGAGCTGGCTGTCGGCGACAATGATGCTTTGAAACCGTCAGACATAGAGTTTCGCAGGCCGGTTCCTTCGTACACCATTGACACAATGGCATGGCTGGCTGAAAAGTATCCGCAGCACAGATTTGTCCTGGTAATGGGCGAGGATAATCTTTATACACTTCATAAATGGAAAAATGTGATAGAGCTTATAAAACGCTATCCTGTATACGTTTATCCACGTCCGGATGTTGTCAGAAAAGAAAACATTTTGCTTGACGGGATCCTCGCAAAGGCCACCGTCAAATGGGTTAACGCTCCGCTTATGAATATCTCCGGAACCTTTATCAGGAACGGCATCAGGAAAGGAAAAAACATGTCGTACTTTGTTCATCCCGCAGTATGGAAGTATATTGTGGACATGCACTTCTACGAAAAATAACTTCTGCTGACCAAAATAACATTACCCCTTGAATCAGGGATTTATTGAATGATGAACTGATATAGTATTCTTTTTCCGGGAGATGATCTCAGACCTGAACCGTGTGTATTTTCCTGACAATCTCGCCACCCCGCACCAGCGCCTTTTCATTTTCAGGTATCAATTTATGATATCTTTCCGGCAGCGATTTTTTCAGGCCTTTCACAACATTCTCCAGGCTCAGTACGGGTTTTATTTTGAGAAACCCTCCAAGGATAATCATATTGAAAGTTCTGGGACTGTTCATCCGTGCAGCTTCTTCGGCAGCATCAATCCTGTATATGGAAATATCTTTCCTTACCGGATGGCGTGTGATTCCGTTTCCGTCATAAATAAGGATTCCGCCCGGTTTGATTGAGTCCTCGAACTTGTCGAGCGACTGCTGGTTAAGTATCAGGCCTGTATCAAAATGCTTGATTATGGGTGAACTGATTCGTTCGCTGCTGAGAATGACCATCACATTTGCTGTCCCGCCTCTCATCTCCGGTCCGTATGAGGGCATCCAGCTTACTTCCATATCCTGCATAACTCCTGAGTATGCCATGATTTTCCCCATCGACAGCACCCCCTGTCCTCCAAATCCGGCTATTATTATTTCTTCTGTCATAGCTGAAAGTTTAAGATTATTTTTCGGATTGTTCGTCAGGAGTTTTCAGGTCTCCCAGAGGATAATACGGGAACATGTTTTCCTCCATCCATTTATTTGACTGAACCGGTGTCATTCTCCATCCCGACGGGCAATTTGAGACGATCTCCACAAAGCATGTTCCCCTGTTGAGCTGCTGATACTGAATCGCCTTACGCATGGCTTTTTTTGTTTTTCTGACATTGGCAGGAGTATGGACACTTTGCCGCGTCACATAGTATGTCCCCGGCAATGTAGCAACTATATCAGTCATTTTAAGAGGATTTCCCATCGTCTTTGTATCTCTTCCATAGGGTGATGTTGAAGATTTCATCCCGGGAAGTGTTGTCGGGGCCATCTGCCCCCCGGTCATCCCGTATATGCCGTTATTTATGAAGATTATGAGGATGTTTTCGCCCCGGTTACATGCATGAATTGTCTCCGCAGTTCCGATAGCAGCAAGATCGCCGTCGCCCTGATAGGTAAAAACAAACTTCTCGGGCATAAGCCTTTTGATGGCTGTTGCCAGGGCTGGTGCCCTCCCGTGGGCAGCTTCCTGCCAGTCAATGTCCAGAAAATTATAAAGAAGGACAGAACATCCAACCGGTGAAATACCAATTGTACTTGACTGCAGGCCTTCTTCTTCAATCAGTTCAGCCAGAATACGATGCGCTGTTCCGTGACCGCATCCCGGGCAATAAGAAAGGGTTGCCTCGGTCATAATGCCCGTCCTCTTGTAGACAAGATTCTCAGGTTTGATTATTTCCTTTAATCCGGTAGCCTCAGCCATTGCTTAACCTCCTATAATTTTTGATTTAAGATTCTCAACAACTTCTTCGGGGGTGGGTATCATCCCTCCCATTCTTCCATAGTGTTTCACGGGCACCTTTCCGTTAACAGCAAGAAGGACATCCTCTACCATCTGGCCTGCGCTCATTTCAACCGACAGTATCCCCTTTACTTTATCCGCCAGCCCTGAAATCCTTTTTGAAGGGAACGGGAACAGTGTAATTGGCCGCAGCAATCCGACCCTGATTCCTTCATGCCTTGCCAGCTGGATTGCCTTCTGGCATACCCTGGCGCTTGTGCCATAGGCTACAAGAAGATATTCCGCATCATCGCACTGAAACTCCTCGAACCTCACCTCTTTTTCCCTGATCTCGTTGTATTTAGCTATCAGCTTGAAATTGAATCTCTCCTGGGCTTCCGGATCAAGATCCAGCGATGTGATTATATTGCGTTCGCGTGTAGGCGGTTTCCCGGTTGTTGCCCATTCCGGAACATCTTTTGATCTCTCCCTGTAAGGTTTAAGGTAAACTTTCTCCATCATCTGGCCTATGGCTCCGTCAGACAGGATCATAACAGGATTCCTGTACCTGAAGGCCAGGTCAAAACCGAGTTCCACAAAGTCGGCCATTTCCTGAACAGATGCCGGAGCAAGGACAATAAGGTGATAATCGCCGTGCCCTCCTCCTTTCACTGCCTGGAAATAATCAGACTGTGCAGGCTGGATAGTACCAAGACCGGGTCCTCCCCGTACTACGTTTACAATCAGGCAGGGCAATTCCGCACCTGCAATATATGTTATTCCTTCCTGCTTGAGGCTTATACCAGGAGAGGATGAAGTAGTCATTACTTTTTTCCCGCATCCTGCTCCTCCGTAAACCATGTTAATGGCGGCCACCTCGCTTTCTGCCTGAAGGACAACCATTCCCGTCGTTTCGGCGGGATTAGCTTCCATAAGATACTCCAGAATTTCGCTCTGCGGAGTAATAGGGTAACCGAAATAGCCATCTGCTCCTGCCCTTATTGCGGCTTCTGCAACAGCTTCATTACCCTTCATCAGCCTTAATTCTCTTTCCATAACCCGACTAGATTTTTGTTTTATAGACAGTTATCACTCCATCCGGGCAAACGATCGCGCAGTTTGCACATCCAATGCACAGATCCGGATTAGCAGGATATGCATAATAATATCCTTTGGAATTAACTTCCACTGCCATTGCAATGGTTCCCGTGGGGCACGAGACCATACAGATTTCGCATCCTTTGCATCTATCAACATTTACAACAATACTTCCTCTGACCTTTGCCATAATAAACTGGTTTTAGTTTCTTTCCTTATGATCCTCATGGAAGCGCTTCAAACGGTGCTCAAGATCGCTGAAAAGTGTCCTGGGGACCTGGGAAACGCAAGCCCTGAGACCTTCACGCCTTTCACTTCCCGTAGTGTCCAGAGTGATCGCACTTATTCCGTAATGAAGGAGCTCATCAAGCAATTGCTCTCCGGTCATTCCGGGATACGATATGGTAAAATAAAATCCGTCACCTATTAATTCATCAAGATCCTTGTCATACACTATCTTAAAGCCGTTACCGGTAAACATTCCCTTCATAATGTTTGCTTTTTCTGCATATTCGTTAAGTGATTCCCTGAACTTTATGGTTCCGTCATTCACCGCCTTAAGCAATGCAGCAAGGCCATATTGAACCGAATGGGCAACACCGGCCGAGAGGCCGTAAAGTGCACCGAATATTGCCGAATGTCCGAACCTGTCTGTTGAATAGTACCTCAGGAGATCAGGATATGACCGGTTAAACAGATGATCGGAAATTGCCATAATTCCAATTCTCTGACCTGCATAACTGAAGATTTTTGAACTGGAGATCAGAATGACATAGTCATCGGCATAATTGGCGATTGTTGGCTGATAGGGAGGTTTACCCGGATTTGAATAGTCTTTCCTGAAATCCATTCCGAAATAAGCAAGATCTTCAATGACAATAACATCATATTTGCGTGAAAGTTCGCCGATCGTTGCAAGTTCATCCTCATTAAGGCAGATCCAGGCAGGATTATTGGGATTGGAATAAAGCAGTGATGAGACTTTTCCCGTTTCCAGGAATGACTCCAGCCTGGCCCTCAGCTTTTTCCCCCTGTAATTATACACATCAAATGAATAATAGTCATGCCCGAGCATTTTGACCTGTTGCTTCTGGACCGGAAATCCGGGATCGATGAAGAGTGTTCCTTCCTTGGTCCTGTCATTCCTGTTGGCTACCATAAAGCACAGCATTGATCCAAGCATTGAACCTACTGTAGGGACGCATCCGGCCGGATCAATATCAACATTCAGGAAGAGTTTTATAAACCGTGAAGCTTCCTTTTTGAGTGCCGGCAATCCCGCTATATCGGGGTATATTGCAGCTACACCGTCCTGCAGTGCCTTTATCTCAGCTTCAATCCCCACAGATGGAGATGGAAGCCCCGGGACTCCCATTTCCATCCTGATGAATTTCATCTCGGTTTTTGTTTCAATCCGGTTTACCAGTGCCACAATTTCACGGATTGAGGCATCTCCAAGCGATTGAAGCCCCATCTTTTCCCTGACCGGTTTTATTATAGAATCTGAAATTGGTATATCGTTCATTTAAATATCTTAAAATTTCCTTTTGTCAATAACCCTTGTTGATTTTCCTTCACTTCTCTCGATCACCTTGGGTTCCACAAGAGTCACCTTTATGCCCAGGCCCAGGGAGCTCTCGAGGTTGTTCTGGATCTTTGACCTCAGTCCTTCCAGCTGGCTGATCCTGTCAAGGAAAAAGGCTTCGTCAACTTCTACCTTAAGTTCGAGGGTATCAAGATTATTGATCCTGTCAACAATCAGCTGGTAATGGGGTTTGATCCCCCCCATTTCGAGAAGGATGCTTTCAACCTGTGACGGGAACAGGTTAACTCCCCTTATGATAAGCATATCGTCGCTTCTTCCCAGGCATTTTTCCATCCTTACGAGGGTCCGGCCGCATTTGCATCTGCCGTAATTCAGCCGGGTAAGATCGCGTGTCCGGTATCTGATCAGAGGCAATCCATGCTTGGTTATGGTTGTGAATACCAGCTCGCCGATACTACCCTCGGGCAATACCTGCAACGTTTCAGGGTCTATTATTTCGGGATAGAAATGATCTTCATTGATATGAAGTCCTTCCTGGAACAGGCATTCACTTGCTACTCCGGGACCTATGATCTCGCTTAATCCGTAAATGTCGATAGCCTTTATTTTCAGCTTGCTCTCGATTTCCCGCCGCATGTTCTCAGTCCATGGTTCGGCTCCGAACACACCTACCCTTAGTTTTAACTCTTCCCTGTTGATCCCGCTTTCATTTATTGCCTCTCCAAGGAACAAAGCATATGAGGGAGTACATGCCAGCACCGTACTTCCAAAATCGTGCATAAGCTGGATCTGCCGCATCGTATTGCCGCCTGATATGGGGATCACCGAGGCTCCTATTTTTTCTCCTCCGTAATGCAGCCCCAGTCCGCCGGTGAACAGCCCGTAACCGTAGGCAATCTGAATAAAATCATTTCTGTCGGCACCGGCACAGGTAAGTGTCCTTGCCATCACTTCCGACCACGTGGCTACGTCATTCCGTGTGTATCCGACGACGGTAGGTTTTCCAGTGGTCCCTGATGAAGCATGGATACGGACAATCTCACTCATGGGAACCGCGAATAATCCGTAGGGGTAATTATCCCTCAGGTCCTGTTTGGTTGTAAAAGGCAGCCTGGTAATATCATCTATCGAACTTATGGATTCCGGTCCAATCCCCTTTTCCTGCATCCTGTGCCTGTAAAAAGGCACGTTAAAATATATTCTTTCTACTGTTTCAATAAGCCGTTCACTCTGCACTTTTCTCAGATCATCGCGATCCATGCATTCAAAATACCTGTTCCAGATTTCCATATCAGATTTTATATAGGTCGCTCGCATTGATCAGATCCATCTCATGGTCCTTCAGTGCCTTAATAGCCTGTTCATTGTTGTTGCACCGAAGGATGATTATTGATTTGGATCCGCGCGAAAAAGCATAAGTGTATTCAATACTTATCTCCTGATCCGACAGGATCCGAAGAATTTTTGCATAATATCTGGCCTCATCAGGAGCCATTACCGAGATGACTTCAGAGAGGTTAACGGTAAAATTATGATCCTTGAGAAGTCCTTTGGCCTTTTCCGGATCTGAGACGATCAGTCTCAGGATCCCGAACTCAGAAGTATCGGCAACACTGAGTGCCGTTATTCTGATGCGTTCCTTGCCAAGCACCTCCAATACCTCGGTAAGCCTGCCGGATTTGTTCTCAAGAAATACTGAAAGCTGGGGTATTACCATATAATTATGTTTTTAATATCTCTAATTAAAGTCCCGAACATACATATTATTTTTATTTGTTCCGATGATACGCATCCATATCATTTTTCAATCCTGATCCTTGCATCGACCACCGTAATGCCTTTCTGGCTTCCAATCAGCGGGTTAAGGTCCATCTCCTTAATTTCTGTAGCAAACCTCAACAGGCTTGAAAGCCTTACAATGATCTCCGCAAACTTTGTTTCATTTATTCCCGGTTTCCCTCTTGTGCCTTTTATGATCTTATAAGCCCGGAGGCTTCTTATCATTGAATTGGCCTCATTGAATGTAAGGGGCGCAAGTCCGGAGGAAACATCTCCCAGGACCTCCACAAATATGCCTCCCAAACCGCAAAGTATTATGTGACCGAACCTTGGCTCATATTTTGCTCCAATGAAGAGTTCTGTTCCCGCCAGCATCTCCTGGATCATTACTCCGGTAACGCCATTTATCTTTTTCATACGGGTGAACTCGGCTTCAAGGTGCTTCTGCGATTTTATGTTCAGGGTGACACCACCCACATCCGATTTATGTACAGGCCCAACCACCTTAAGGGCCAGAGGATAACCTATTTTTTCCGCCAGCGCTATCACCTCCCTTCTGGTTGTGGCAACAGCTTCCTTTACCAGCGGTATCTGGGCAGCACGCAGAAGCTGCTGTATTGCCGCAGGCTCTAGGTATCCGTTATCCGAACTGTCGATTATCTTACGGATCTTCGGAACATCGATCTTCTCGAGATAGATTTTTTCTTCCGCAGGATATGGGGTATTTGAAATTCGTGTAAGGGCTCTTCCCAGAACAACCTCATCGGGGAAATTGACATGACCTTTGCCCATGAAATACTCCAGTTCTCTGAATGAGCTTGATACAGAGGGGAGTATAGGATACAGGGGCTTATTGCATTCAATAATTTTCCTGTGAAGCAGGTCATAGATTTCAGTCATGTCATTCAGGCCGTTGTTGCCGAAAATTACGCTCATGCCATCTATCGTCTCCAGCTGCTTGTCGACATATTCGATGACCATGTCGAGCTGTTCTATTGTGGCCGTTGCTATCATGTCGATCGGGTTAATGGCAGAAGCACCGGGATTCATCATTTCAAGAATCCTGTTCTGGTCTTCCTCCTCCAGTTTCGGAATATTCATTCCGCCCGCTGACAATGCATCCGTTAACATTACGGCTGGCCCTCCCGCATGTGTAACAATTGCAATATTCCTTCCTTTCAGGGGCTTATGCATAAATACCGATGCCACGGTGGTCAACTCTTCACGTCCGGAACAGCGTACTATCCCTGCCTTTCTGAAAAGGGCCTCAACGGCCGAGTCGGAAGATGCCATCGCTCCCGTGTGGGACAAGGCTGCCCTGCTTCCTGCTTCGGTGGTCCCGGCTTTTATTGCTGCAATCCTGCATCCTTTTCTTATCAGCGATGAGGCATGATGCAGCAGCTTGTCAGGATTTGGGATGGTTTCAACATAAATGAGCTTAATGGGAGAGCTTACGGCAGGATCATATGTGAGATCCCAGTATTCAAGCACCTCCTCGACGCCCGTCTGGGCACTGTTGCCCACTGAAAACACACTTGAAAACCTCAGTCCTTTTGGGAGTGCCGACTCAATGATGAACAATGCGGTAGCACCCGAACCACTTACAAAGTCACATCCTTTTTCCGAAAGCTTCGGGACAGGTGTGGTAAACACACCCTGATAGGTCTGCGTAACAACGCCTATGCAGTTGGGGCCTATTAGGCAACCTCCGGCATCATCAATCAGCCCGGCTATCTCCTTTTCCATCCTCTTCCCTTCCTCCCCTGCCTCGCTAAATCCCGCAGAAATTATGATAAATGCCCTTGTACCCTTGTCCCTGACAAGAATATCGACAACCTGGTAACAGTATTTTGAGGGAATGGCCAGAATTGCAAGATCAACAGCAGGAATATCATTCAGATCCCTGTAGGACTTTACACCCTGAATAATATCCTGCTTTGGATTTACGGCAAACAGATCACCTTTATATTCGCCGTCAATTATGTTCTTCAGGATTTTGCCGCCAGGTTTTAAAAGATCATCGGATCCCCCGACAACAACTATGCTGGAAGGATTTATTAGCTCGTCATTTAACATAATTGTCTTTTAGGCTGAGAAATGATTTAAAAATACATTGATATCAATGTCAGAGACAATAAATCACAGACCGCCAAATCGTTTGAGGAAACCCACATTATTTGCCACAGCAAATAAGTATGTTTGTGATATATAACAAATCATAAACACAACACCTGCTACTTTAACAAAAGCAATATAATAAAAATAAATAGTACAAAACCAAAGAGTGATCATGTTAGTTGACCGTAACCAGCAAATGATTATAAAAGCTATTTTTGCAGATGAGAATAATCAGGAATCAGATCCTGACTGAATGGTGAAATAATCTACGGCGAAGTGGGCGACTTAAGGCATTATTAGAAGAAGGAAAAGATAAAATAATTATTGATAATCAATAAATACATACCTGTTTCAGGTAAAAATAATACCGATAATCGATAACAAAAACCAATACGCTTTTATCATACTTAGTATTAATGAAAAAAATAATTCTAACCGCGCTGTTGATTTTTTCAGCCTGTTTTGTCAGTGCCCAGGTCTCATCAAGTTATTACCTGCCGCAGGATATAAGCTATAATTCAGACATTCCCTCACCAAAAGAGTTTTTAGGCCATGAGATCGGGGAGTGGCACCTGTCCCACGACAGGCTTTATATGTACATGCTTGAGCTCTCTGAAGTTTCTGACCGGGCTGTATGGGAAGAATATGGAAGAAGCTATGAAAACCGTCCCCTGGGGCATCTTATAATAAGTTCACCTGCGAACATAAAGAATCTCGAGATCCTGCGCAGGCAGCACCTTCAGATTTGCGATCCACTTGAAACAGATCAACCCGATATCGGGAAGATGCCGTTATTCATCAAAATGGGGTATGGGATACACGGCAACGAATCGAGCGCACAGAATGCATCCGCGCTGGCAGCATACTATCTTGTTGCCGGGGAAGGTCCTGAAATAAATGAGCTGCTGAAGAATATCGTCATACTTATTGATCCGTCACTTAATCCGGATGGCATGCAGAGGCACTCCACATGGGTTAATTCAGCGAGAAGCCTCAGTGATAATCCCGATCCCTCATCCTGGGAGTTCAGTGAAAGCTGGCCGGGAGGCAGAACCAATCACTACTGGTTCGACCTGAACCGCGACTACATTATGCTTCAGCATCCTGAATCAAAAGGCCGGGTGGCAGCATTTCACAGATGGAAGCCGAACATCAACACTGATCATCATGAGACGGGACCAAATGAAACCTTCTTTTTTCAGCCGGGAGTTCAGAGCCGCAATAATCCCCTGACACCTGCAGAAAACAGTGAACTCACGGCACAGATCGGAAAGTATCATGAAATGTTTCTCAACGAGATTGGCAGCCTGTACTTTACAGAAGAAAGCTTTGATGATTTTTATGTGGGCAAGGGGTCATCCTATCCAGATATCCACGGGGCTGTCGGAATATTGTTTGAGCAGGCAGGTACCAAAGGCCATCTGAGGGAGACCCCGGGAATGCTGTTGTCATTTCCTTTTGCGATAAGAAACCAGTTTACAGTATCCCTTTCAACACTTGAGGCAGGACTGAGAATGAAGAACCAGCTGCTTGAAAGTCAGAAGAGGTTTTACAGGGATGCACTTGCAGAAGCAGAAAAACACCCGGTGAAAGCTTACATCTTCGGCGAACCGTCTGACCGATCAAGACTGAATGAGTTTGTGAGCATCCTGCTCCAGCATAAGATAAAGGTTTACAGGCCGGCCAGGGATATTGAGAAAAACGGGATAACTTACAAATCCTCAAATAGTTTTGTCGTTCCTCTCAAACAGGGAGAATACAGGTTCATTAGAAGTCTTTTTGAACCTGTTACAAATTTCAGCGACAGTATTTTTTATGATGTTTCCACATGGGTACTTCCTATGTCATTCAATCTGAACTATGCCCCCCTGATGCAATCAAAAGAGATTGAAGGACTTGCCGGTCCTGAAGTAACCGAAGCACCAAAACAGTCCGGGCAATTAGTCTCGCCTGAAAAACCTTATGCCTATCTGTTTGAATGGACTGATTACAATGCTCCTAAAGCTCTCTACCGGCTTCAGGAAAAGGGACTTAAAACCAGGGTATCCGGAGAGGGATTCACATGCATTGCCGGGAACGGGAGAATAACATTTGCCGCAGGCACCATCGTTATTCCCTGTACTGGCCAACCGGTTGAACGGGAAGAACTTCACGATCTGATGAAGAAGACTTCCGAAGAATGCGGGATATCGGTTTATGGAGTTCAGACAGGGTTGACAGAATCGGGGGTAGATCTGGGCAGCAACAGGATCCAGGTTCTTTCAAAGCCTTCGGTTGCCATGGTAGCAGGTGACGGGACCAGCAGCTCAGTCGCAGGCGAAATATGGCATCTGCTCGACTCAAGATTCGGTATCCCGGTAACACTCATTCCTGTTTCAAGATTCGGATCATCGGACCTGAACAGATACAACAGCATCATTATTGCCGGTTCGCCTGAGATCGGTGCTGCCGGTATGGAAAAGATTAAATCATGGACGCGTCCGGGAAGAAACATCATTGCCATTGAGGGTGGGAACCGGTGGCTGGTGAGAAACAAGCTTGCTGAAATTGAATATATCCCTGAAGTTACCGTTAACCGCAAGGAAGCGGTCTATTCAAACCAGGGTGCCGATCGCCAGGTTCATCAGATACCCGGATCGATATTTCAGGTCAGGCTTGACCTTACACATCCTTTGTGTTTCGGCTATACAACTGCCATTATGCCGGTGTTCAAGTCAAACCAGAATGCCGTTGTCATCAGTTCCGACATCTATAATAATCCTGTCAGGTATTCGGACAATCCGTTACTCAGTGGTTACTGTTCTGATGAAAACATAAACAGGCTAAAGAACTCAGCTTATGCAAGCGTTCACAGGAACGGCATTATTTCACTTTACGACAACACCAACTTCAGAGCGATCTGGTATGGGACTAACAAGGTGTTCCTTAATGCTATTTTCTTCGGTCAGATAATCAGATAACTCACCGTAAACAATTATCATAAAGCATTCTCTGGCTAATTCATCCGGCATGGTATTCCCATGCAACGGCACAGATCAATACTTTCTGACCGGCGGGATAATAAATGATCCTTTTTTTAAAATTTCAGGCAAACAAAAGAAACCATATAAATTATTTGCCATTACTGTTGTATTTTGAATAAATTTAAGCTAGGTTTGTCGTACACTTAATAAAATGAAGCTTATTAACAATCTTCACAGGTATTATTACTATCATTTCAGGATTCCGTTGGTGAGTCTGGAGATAGATTAGTGCCGGTGACACAATATCAGATAAAGGCTTACCACAGTGCGGTAAGCCTTTTTAATTTCAAAACAATAAAAATACAATAGATTATGGAGCAAACAGTGGCAAACAATGCAGTGAAATTTTTCAGCGGGAAACAGCTTCCCATTGAGATGCATAAGGTAAGGATCGTGCAGGCGTTGAATCTGGTTCCGGTAGAGCGCCGTCTTGAGGCAATAGGTGAAGCCGGTTACAACTCATTCCTTTTATCAACATTCGATATTTTTCTTGACATGCTGACGGACAGCGGAACAAATGCGATGAGCGATGCGCAACTGTCGAAGATGTTCGTAGCTGATGATGCTTATGCCGGATCTCAGAGTTTTAATAAATTCCAGAACAGTGTATTGAAGGTTTTCGGCAAGAAATATGTTCTTCCCGTGCATCAGGGGCGTGCAGCTGAGAATATACTGGGTAAATCGTTTGTAAAGGAAGGTTCGGTAGTGCCGATGAATTACCATTTCACTACAACCCTTGCGCACATACAGCTGAACGGGGGAAAAGTGCTTGAACTTTATACCCCTGAAGCGATGAAGATCAAAAGCACCAATCCTTTCAAGGGCAATATAGATATAAACAGGCTTGAGGAAGCGATAGTTATCAATGGGACTGATAAGATTCCTTTTATCAGGATGGAAGCATCCACCAATTTAATAGGCGGACAGCCCTTTTCGATGGAGAACCTCAGGGATGTCAGAAAGGTTGCTGACAGATTCGGGTTGAAAATTGTGCTTGACGCCAGCCTGGTCGGAGAAAATGCCTACTTCATTAAGACCAGGGAAAACGGTTACAGTAACAGCTCTCTTGAGTCAATACTGCTTGAGATGAGCGCAATGTGCGATATTGTCTACTTTTCGGGACGAAAAGTAAGTTCATCGAGGGGAGGAGCTATCTGTACAAACGATCAGGATATTTACAACCAGCTGAAATACCTTGTTCCTGTTTATGAAGGATTTCTTACGTACGGAGGAATTCCAATCCGTGAAATTGAAGCAATGGCAGAGGGATTAAAGGAAACCGTCGAAGATTCCGTGGTAAGCCATTCCCCAATGTTTATCAAATATATGGTCGAGGAACTCGATAAGCTTGGCATTCCGGTCATTATGCCCGGCGGTGCCCTTGGCTGTCATGTTGATGCAATGCAGTTCCTGAGCCATGTTCCCCAGACGGAATATCCGGCAGGATCTCTTGTAGCAGCATATTTCATCATTTCCGGTATAAGGGGCATGGAACGTGGTACCATGAGTAACAACAGGGATGAAAACGGGGTCGACATTCTTGCGGATCTCGAGCTTATGAGGCTCGCTGTTCCAAGGCGGGTATTTACTTTGTCACAGATCGAATATGCAATCGACAGGCTTAACTGGCTGTATCAGAACAGGCATCTTGTAGGCGGGCTAAAATTCATTGAGGAACCTCCCATTCTCAGGTTCTTTACCGGAAGGCTCGTTCCGGTATCTGACTGGCCGCAGAAGCTGGTGGCAAAATTCAGGAATGATTTTGGCGACAGCCTTTAAAGCTGAAGTTACAATGTCATATTACTGAGGATCAATAGATAAGCTCGCTGATCTCATCCATTGCTGACCTGATCCTTGGAGTTGAAACCTTAAAGTCATTAAGATCCACGGCACCGTGGATCTTTTTATGGAAGTATATCGTTGAATCGCTTCCTTCTGGGGTTAGTTTATCATTGAAAAGGTGCAGAATGACATCTGTGGGTTCATCGTCCGATCCGTCGATTATTACCATACCTTTTGATACTCCCCCGGTTGACTCAAATGATACCGCATAGATACCTTTTGCCGGAAGAAGCTTGTTTTCCTCCGTAAGCGGGATCTTATACAATGAAAGGGGCAGCGAAGCATTTACATAGTCATAAACGACGGGTGTGCCCATTACAATGTAATAATGATCGAGATACGCATTCGCTTTCTGTATGTAGCCCTCTTTTATTGCCTGCCTGATCTTGGTCGAGCTTACCGTTTCATGCTCCACTTCCTGTTCCGGAATCTCCTCAGCTTCAAAACCATATTTTTCCCTCATTCCCCAAAGTTTTTTATAATCTCCCTCCTGGTTAAAGCCGAAATGATGATTGAATCCGGCAACTATAACTTTTGCTCCCAATATGCCTTTAAGGTAATCACCGACAAACTGTTCACTGGTAGTCCTGGCAAAATCCCTGGTAAACTCAATGATGATCAGGTTGTCGAGGCCTGCCTTATTCAACAGTTCAAGTTTTTCCTGCTGTGAATTAATCAGTCTGAGATATTTTCCTGCAGTATCGGGATACAGAACCTTTCTCGGATGGGGGTAAAAAGTAATAAGTACCGATTCTCCTCCGTATTTTTGTGCAAGCATCCGCAGACGATTTATTATAGTCTTATGACCTATGTGGACTCCATCGAATGATCCGGTTGTAACAACCGGATTCGGTATCCCCCTCGCCTCTTCGAAGCTTTTGAATATTTTCATCAACAGGAAAATGGAATTAAAGTTTGTTTTCCTTTACGAAATATGCCACTTTCTCAATAGATGTTATCATGTCATACTCTTCAAGGTAGACACCTGATGGTACATTGAGAGGAACAGTCGTAAAATTCAGGATACCTTTTATTCCATATCTTACCGTTTCTTCAGCAATCTCCCTGGCAAAGTCGGCGGGTACGGTAAGAATTGCCACTTCGATATTCAGTTCTTTTACAATTTTGTCAAGATCCTGATAAGGGTAACATTTGACCCCCGAAATCACTTTATTGATCTTCTGCGGATCATTGTCGAAAGATGCAACCAGGTTAAGCTTCGACCTCTTACCTTTAAAATATGCTGCAAGCGCCCTTCCCAGGTTGCCAATCCCTATGATTGCGACATTCATGCCCTCCTCTGAATCTATGATATCGCTTATGGTATCTATCAGGACTTTGACATCATATCCCTTCCTCTGAACGCTTGAATATCCGATCAGCATAAGATCGCGTCTTACCTGAACAGCTGTAATATGAAGACGGGCCGCAAGATCATGTGAGAAAATGAAATTCTTTTTTTCATTGAGACATTCCAGAAGGGTTCTTCTGTATTCGCTTAGCCTCTCAACTGTTTTTCCTGGTAAAGTTGTCATGTTTATCATTAGTTTTTATCGGGTTTTTTGGGAAGCCTGACAATAAAGGTGGTTCCTACATCGGGTGTGCTTTCAACCGAAATGGTTCCATTATAAAGTTCAATAACCTTTTTCACAATTGAAAGCCCCAGACCACTTCCTGAAATATTTTTTGTCCTTTCGTTCTTGATCCTTACGAACTCGGTGAACAGGTTATCCTTGTCCGCCTCGGTTATGCCTATCCCGGTATCGGAGAAATAAACTACCACATTACTTTCATCGCCGTCAATAATGATCTCAACTTTTCCTCCTGGCTTATTATATTTTACGGAGTTAGAGACCAGATTATTGAATATTATCTCCATGTCGGTAGGGTCAGCCATTATCACTGCATCAGATTTTACCTCAAGCTTTACCGTAACTTCCATCTGGATAGCATAAGGCTGTACTGTTATGATTGCGCCCGATGCAATATCAGACAGATTAACAGGTTCGATCTTTTCATCTTTCCTTTCAAGCCTGATCTTCGTGAAATCGAGCAGATCCATTATAAGATTCCTCATTCCCTGTATTCTCTGAAGCGACCGTTCAATAGCGGTATCATAGTCGCGAATGTTTTCACCCATCTGTTTTTCCTGCATCATCCTCAGATAGCCTTCTATTGCGTTAAGAGGTGCTTTAAGCTCATGCGACAGTACTGAAAGGAACTGGTATCTTATCTTTTTACCCTCCTGATTCATTCGGTGGGTAATTCTCTTAAGATACTGCTGCTTGGTTATATTCTCAATGCTCGACTTCAGTTCCTGGGGCGTGAAAGGCTTGGGAATAAAATCAGTTGCGCCAAACTTGTGAGCCTTAAGTGCCACATCAAGGGAGGCGTATGAGGTGATCATTGCCACCACGGTATCATACTTCTGGTTCCTTATATATTCAAGAACCTCAACACCCTGTATACCAGGCAGTTTATTGTCAAGAAGGAGTATATCAGGATTTTCCTCCTGAATCATGCTGATACCATCCTCACCAGTAGCTGCCTCTTTAACTTCAAATGTATAATCCTCATCCATAAAAGGATAGTTCACATGGAAGTTACTCAGTATCCTTGTAACCCCTGAACGGATTCCCGGTTCGTCGTCAATAACGAGAACTTTTAATACAGCCATATCATATTTTTAACAGACCCATAATTTCCTGATCAAGCTGATCCGATCTTATACCTTTTTCAAGATAACTGTCAGCCCTTATCCACATCCTGTCGTTTTCCGAGTCCAGACTGAAGGATATTCCCGTCTCATGAGCTACAGCAGTCGCCAGAATGACCGGCACATCAGGGTACTTTCTCTTTATCTTGTAACAAAGAATAAATCCGCTGTCATCGCTTTCCATCATAAGATCGAATATGGCTAAACTGGGTTTAAAACGGGATATGATTGTTTCAGCTTCAGCCTGGCTTTCTGCTGCGATGGTTTTATAACCTGCTTTTTCAAGATTTGAAATAGTCTGATAAAGATAATCAGGATCATCATCGGCTACCAGAATAGTAAAGTCACTCTTTTTCATCATTCAAAATTTCATCACAAAATTATCCATCTCGGCTCATTTTTTATATCTGCCGGATCCTTTCATTCCTTGCCTCTGGGCAGCACTATCCTGAAGCTTGTTCCGGTAGGGCCCCGTGAAGGATCAATATTCGAATCAACGGTTATCTGCCCCTTATGCATTTTCACTATTCCGTAAGCAGTTGCAAGTCCCAGTCCGGTTCCGCGTCCGATGCCCTTGGTTGTGTAGAATGGCTCAAATATCTTTGCCTTATCTTCATCCCTGATCCCGGTGCCTGTATCTTTTATGGTAAATGAGACATCACTAAGGGTATCTTCAAGGATTAAAAGTATGGATCCGCCTTCAGGCATAGCATCAAATGCATTTTTAATAAGATTCGTAAGCACCTGTGTCATCTGTTCGGGATCAAGCATAGCTCCATGATTGGTTGCCTTGTCCGAGACTTCAATCGTTACATTCCCGGGAACAATAACACTTTCGAGGCTATGGTCTACAAGTTCCCTTATGCTGATTAACTGATGGTTAACCTGGTTCTTACGAGCAAAATTAAGCAGCCCGCCCACTATCTTCTTGCATCTTCCGGCCTGCTCAACAATAAGATTCAGATCATCCCTCACAGGATCGCCGGGAGCACTTTCTTCCAGGAGTATGTTACTGTACATAATCACAACTCCCAGGGGATTATTAAGTTCATGAGCGATTCCTGCAGAAAGCTGACCCATGTGCGCAAGTTTTTCAGACTGTTTGAGAGCCTGCTTCATAGATGTGAGTTTCTCATTTGAAAGGGCAAGCTCTCTGACTGAATTATGCAATTTTTCAATGGTATACGGGAGACACATCTCCACCTCTGCCAGTCCGTTCTTAATAGCTATCGCATGTTCGACACAGCTTTCATACCCGCATGCACCGCAGTCAAGATGATCCTTTCTGGTCATTTTTCCCATCGAGACAAGCACCGATTCTATTTCAGCTTCATCAGGAACCTCAATGATGCTTTCTTCAGGTCTGTGCCTTACTGAAAGGTCAAGTGAGGAATACAGGTCAAAGTACTCTTTCCATGCCTCCTGATCCATCCCGGTCATCTTCTGGTTGGCATAGTTGCTTACAAGCGCCCTCCTGTTGTATTGCTTGCCGGTCTTGGACAATCCCGGACCCATGATGCAACCCTCGCAGCAAAGCAGCTCCATATGCTGGTTGCAGATAAGCCCTGCTTCATATTCCTTGAGAGCACCCTGGAAGTCGGTCCTTCCCTCGGCTGCTATGATATTTCCGGTTATTGCATCATCATTTATGTTTGCAGTCTGAAGCAAGCCGCGTGTGACCGGGAATATGGCCCCGCGTCCTCCGGCCGGGGGATCGAATTCAGAAGCCTCAACCGATTCCGTTCCTATCCTGTAAAGGTCGAGCAGATCCCTGAGTTCTGTAAATGTTATTGCTTCGTCAATTTCTGCACTCTCAGCCTTTTTCGCAACACACGGACCTATAAATACGATCTTTGTGTCGTTGCCGTATTTTGACCGGACCACCCTGCCCATGGCAACCATCGGAGATACAACAGGCGCAAGATTATCAACCAGATTGGGATGGTAATGCCTGATATAATTTACGATGGAGGGGCAATCGGATGAGATATAGTAGCCTGAATTCTGCGTTACCAGTTGCTTGTACCTGTCGGCAACCAGGTCGGCTCCAAAGGATACTTCGAGTACCAGATCAAAACCCAGGGCCCTTATCATTCCAATAAGCACCTTATAGTCAATATCGGTGAATTCTGCCGGGAAACTTGGGGCTACGATGGCTGCAACCTTTGGGTCATTCTCGAGAAGCCGTAAAACCCTGTCGGTAGTGTTAAGGAAAACCTTTGCCCCCTGGCTGCATACCTTTGTGCAGTTCCCGCATGCTATGCACCTTTCATCAATGACCTCCGCCTGGCCTCCAACTATACGAATAGCCTTGGCAGGACACTCCCTCACGCAGGTGTAACAGGTCCGGCAAAGCTCTTTTATAGTATAGACAAGCATCTCTTAAGTGGTTATTTTTTCAATGATTAAACGCTGCAAAGGTATAATGGTTTATATATCAAAAAGCATATTTTCATCATCTCTTTTAAGTCCTCAAACCTCACAAAAGAACATTCTTTTTTTCAAAATGGGTATGAAATATTTTTTTATCACTGATCTCCCTGTTGTCCTTAATTAGTCTCCCGTACAGGTTTATCAGTGAAGGAGATTTATCAGGAAGTGAAATTGCTTCCGTTTCATCAGCCTGACAGATCAGCCTGGCCCTGTTCTTAAGATCCTCTTTTGATGCAATTTGCGGGAGGCCTCCTCCGTGGATGCAACCGCCCGGGCAGGTCATAACTTCCACCAGATGGTATTTTGCTCCGGATGAAACTGAAGCCTTAAGTTTTTCAAGGCCTGTAAGGCCATCGACAACTGCGATTCTTATTTCAGTGTCTCCTGCTTTAACGGTGCAGTCCCTGAACGATCCCGAACCTCTCAGCTTTTTAAGAAGCTGGCGGTCAGCATCCTTCCCTGTACTTCGAAATGTAAGCAGCCTTACCACTCCTTCTGCCATGCCTCCTGAAAGTTCCGCAAGGACTGCTGAAGAACTTCTGCCGGCAAGGGGCTCATCAGCAGGCTCCCTGTCGGTATTGGAAACATCTATTCCGTTAAGCCTGATAAGCCTTGCAAGCTCCCTCACTGTCATTACTGCATCAACATCGCTTATCCCCTTTCTCATCATTCCGTCGCGGCGTGCTTCATATTTCATTGCCATGCAAGGAGTTACCGACACAGAAAAAATCTTTTCAGGCTGAACCTTCAGCTGGTCGGCCACAATGGTCTTGATAAGGATCCCGGCAATCTGCTGAGGTGATTTTACAGTTGAAAGACCGGGAATAATATCAGGCATCGATTGTTCCGCAAACTTGACCCAGGCCGGACAAGCTGTAATAAATAACGGACTATCATCTTTATTTTCAAGCTTTCCTGTCAACTGATCCGTCACTTCCGAGATACAGACATCAGTTCCTGTTCCTGTCGAGTATATCTTGTCAAATCCTATTTTACGGAGTATTGCATTCAGGTTCTTGTCAAAATCCCTGTTGTATTTTATCCCGAGTTCTTCGGCTATTCCGGCAGGAACGAAAGGAGAATACTGAATGGTCTTAACAACATCATGCTTGTTAAGATATTCCTGGACCTCGGTTATATTGTACTTTTCATGAAGAGCGCCGGTCGGACATACAAGTACGCATTGTCCGCACTGAATGCAGCTTGAGAAATTGAAATCCCTGTCCATTGCGGTCCCCACATGAGTCTGTCTTCCCCTGTTGATGAAATCGAGCGAGGTGCAGGTAATTACCTCTTCGCATACCCTTACACACCTTCCGCAAAGGATGCATTTTGCAAGCTCCCTCACGATGGCCGGGCTTGACTGATCGAGACGGGGTTTTATTTTTTTCCCTTTGATCTTCCTCTCCCGTATATTAAGTTCTTCTGAAAGATTTTGAAGTTCGCAGTTCAGGTTCCTGTCGCAGTACAGGCAATCGTCGGGATGGTTTGAAAGCAGCAGTTCAACAATAGTCTTGCGGGCAGTGATCACCCTCGGGGAATGTGTTTTGATCCGCATCCATTCCTCAACAGGCTGAGAGCAGGCTGTAACAAGCCGCTCTTTTCCTTCAACCTCAACTACGCACATCCTGCATGCGCCTGTGGGTGTAAACTCCTTCATCCTGCAAAGGGTGGGAATTATTATACCGTTGCGGTTCAGGGCCGACAGTATGGTCTCCCCCTTTTCGGCCTTTATCTTCTTATTATTTACTTGAATTGTGAACAGCATCTTTCAGTATCTTGCTTTAATCACTTTTATACAGTCTTGCAGTCATCCTGTTTTACTCCCCATCCCCCCTAAGGGGGGCTATGTAATTATAGTGCAGCTAATTACCGCCCCTTTAGGGGGGCCAGAGGGGTCATCCTTCATCCGTCATCGTTCATCGGTCATCGTTCATCCGTCATCTGTCTTACTACTTCACAATCACCGCACTGAACTTGCAAACATCGTAGCATATTCCGCATCCGATGCATTTATCCTCAACGATGAAGTAAGGCTGGAGCCTGGTTCCGTAGATAGCATTTACCGGGCATTTGCCTGCGCAAACGGTGCATCCCGTGCATTTCTCAACATCTATCAGGAAGGTACGCAGGCCTCTGCATACATTGGCGCGGCATTTCCTGTCAAAAATATGCTCCTCGAATTCCTCCCTGAAGTTCTTCAGCGCGCTTACGAAAGGGTTAGGTGCGTTCTGACCCAGTCCGCAGAGCGATGCATCCTTCATTACGCTTGCAATCGTCTCAAGCTGCATGACTCCCTTGAATCTTTCGAGGGTTGTCCCTGAATCTTCGTTGGCCGGTTTCTTAATCACGCTTTCGAGAATTTCCAGCATCCTGCCGGTGCCCTCACGGCATGGTATGCACTTTCCGCAGCTCTCCTTGCGTATGAACTCCATGTAATATCGTACAAGATCCACAATGCATGAGGTTTCATCAATAACGACAAATCCTCCTGATCCCATACCGATACCCTGCCTTTTCATCGCATCAAAGTCAACCGGGGTGTCGAGGCCTTCAGAGGTTATGAATGAGCCCGAAGCTCCTCCTATCTGGATTGCTTTAAATTCCTTCCCGTCCTTTATCCCGTCAGCGATATCCTCAACTATAGCCCTGAGACTGGTCCCCATCTCAACTTCAATAACTCCTGAGAACCTGCTGCGACCGGCAACTGCGAATATTTTTGTACCCGGACTGTTGAATGTTCCCAGGGTACGATACCATTCCGGTCCGTTTTGCATTATCAGCGGGACATTCATGAGTGTTTCAACATTGTTTATCACAGTGGGTTTTCCCGACAACCCTGAAGTTGTGGGATAAGGCGGTTTTAGCTGGGGCATGCCTCTCTTGCCTTCCAGGCTGTTTATCAGTGCAGTCTCCTCCCCGCACACAAAGGCACCCGGCTCCATCCTTACCGAAATATCGAGGTTATAGCCACTCGAATAAACATTGTGTCCGATAAGTCCGTAATCCCTGACCTGGTCAATTGCTTTCTGGATTCTTACCCTGGCATGTTCAGATCTTGCCTTGAGGTACAGGATGGCATTCGAGGAGCCGATGGCATAGGCGGCAATTGCCATCCCCTCTAAAAGCCTGTGAGGATCACTCTCCATGATCAGACGATCGCTGAAAGCACCGGGATCACTTTCCTTGGCATTGCAGATAAGATACCGCGCATTGCTTGATGTATTGAGAGCCTGTTTCCATTTCAGCCCGGTCAGGTATCCGCCCCCGCTCCTTCCGCGCAACCCGCTTCTTTTTATAATATCGCAAACCTCCTCATAAGTATAATGACGGATGGTTTTCAGATAGGTCCTGTAACCTCCTCTTGCTATATACTCCTCAATACTTTCGGGATCATAGCATCCGCAATTTCCAAGGACTACTCTTTTCTGCAAAGCAAAAAATGGAATATCTTCAAGAAAATCTATTCCCGGCCATAACTCAAAACCCCTCGAACCCGACTGACCTATCAAGTCTTCCTCATTAATGTCATTATGGAAGACACCATTCATCAGAGGCTCAACTTTTTCTTCCGTTATGTTCCTGAAGAAAAGCTTGTTTTTGCCGGGCATCTGAATGCATACTACCGGCTCATAATTTGCCGGACCGGTGCAGCCTACCCTAATGACAGAGGTTCCGGATTGATTCTCATCAACAAATAATTTAAGGGCATTGAAGGTTTTTTCGGAACCAGCAATTATACTGCTTGTATTTGAAGACACATATACAACCGGAATATTGGTCTTTTCACGACGTACCTGCGACAAAACCTTCTCCGCCTCCTGTGAAAGCGTATCGGATTCAAACAACAGTACCTTTTCTATCAGGAATGTCTTCAGATCTTCCATCTAGTCATTATCGATTATGTACTTGAGTTTCTTTATCAGGTCAGGGATCTGTTCCTGTCGTACATGTATCCTGTGTTCATCGTTCACGGTAATGACCGGGCCATGGTAACAACCACCCATACAGGTTACAATTTCGAAGCTGAAGTTGCCGTTCCTCGAGGTTTGTCCGGGAGCTGTCTTAAGCTCTTCCCTGAATTTGTCGATTATTGCCTGGGACCCGTTCATAAAACATGATGTCCCGTGACATACGCAGATATGAACCTTTCCATATGGGATGAACTTGAACTGGTCATAAAATGTTGCCAGTCCGTATATCTTGGTGGTGCTCAAGCCAAGATGACTTCCAACCCTGATTATAGCCTCTTCCGGAAGATATCCCAGAGTCTGCTGAATCTCCTGCAGGAGAGGAATAAGGTCTTCACGCCTGCCCTGCTTGTGTTTTTTTATTATGATCTCAATATCTTCAGCCATGCACTATTTTCAAAACATCATTACAAATATATAAATTTATTGTTAATAAAATAACAATGTTTATTTATTAACAATTAACTTTGTATCAATATTTGGTTTTAGACACCGGGATTAAATAAGGAGTATGTTTATCCCCATCGTACAGTTATCTGCTTAATAATTGTATATGAGATCAATGTATAAACCTGGCAAGGGATTGTTATCCGGGAGTGCCGGTGGTCAGTTGCCCGATGTCCGATGCTTACCCGAAAGGAATTATTATTACTTTTGGAATTGAATTAAAGAGATGCAAGAAAAATGGCTCAAAGAATTGAGATGCAGATATGTCTCGGCAGCTCCTGCTTTTCAAGGGGGAACAGGGAGGTAGTATTGTTTATCAGGGATTATCTGAAAAAAAATCATCTGGAGGACCGGATAATCTTCAAGGGAGCCCGTTGCATGGGTTTGTGCAACAGCGGGCCCAACCTTAAGATCAATGAGAAGACCATACAGGGAGTCACTCTGTCAAGAATAGAGGAAATCCTTGAAAATGAATTTGGAAACTTAAAATAGCAAAGCCCTTCTATCCAAATGGACCACAGAAAACCAATAATTCTTATAAATGAGCAGAAATGCAGGAACACCTATTCCTGCGTTAGGGTTTGTCCGGTCAATGCGATCGAAGTAAGAGCGCAGAAGGAACATCCTACAATCGTTGAAGACAGGTGTATAGGATGCGGACTATGCTTCATTGAGTGTTCTCCCCGTGCAGTGGAGTTCCGCGATTCAAAAGAGGAGGTTAAGCGCCTGCTTTCTTCGGAAAGGAAGACCGTTGCACTGGTTGCTCCAAGTATTGCACCCGAATTTGTTGACATAACTGATTACAGGAAATTTGTTGGCATGCTCCGGGCACTGGGTTTCGACTATGTTCATGAAGACTCCTTTGGCGTGGATCTTATTGCAGCTGAATATGCCAATCTCTTCAGCAAGGCTGAGGGCAAGTATTATATTACAGCCAACTGCCCGCCAATTGTGAAACTGATTGAAAAATATCATCCCGAACTGGTATCCAATCTTGCGCCGCTTGTCTCGCCAATGATTGCAACGGCCATGGTAGTAAAGGAACTTTATGGAGAGGATGTTGCTGCAATATTCATTGGTCCCTGCATCGACAACAAGGATGAAGCCTTTCTGTACAGGGGAGGAAAGCTTGTCGACGGGGTGCTGACATTCATCGAGCTGAGGCAGCTGTTTGAGGAATCTGAGATCCAGGAAAGGACCGTAAAAATGTCTGAATTTGATCCTCCGTACGGCAACTGGGGAGCCCTCTACCCGCTTCCTGCAGGAATAGTACAGGCAGGAGGCATAAAGCGTGACTTTTTCACAAGCAATGTAATCACCGCAGCAGGTAAGGAGGAGGTTTTTGAAGGGCTGAATGATTTTGGCAAATACATAGACACCATTCATCATCATTTTAACCTTTTCTTCTGCCACGGATGCATGCTTGGTCCCGGTATGGAGCGCCATTCAGAGAGGTTCAGAAGAAGGGCGCTGGTCAGGCTTTATGCCGAAAAAAGGGTCGGGGCACTCGATAAGGCCCAATGGAAAAAGGATATGCAAAGATGGTCGAAACTTGATTTTACCAGATCATTCAATCCCAACGACCAGAGGATCCCCGAGCCTCCCTCCGAAGCAGTAAACGAGGTTCTGAAAATAATCGGAAAAGACAATCCCGACGAAGAGCTTAATTGCGGAGCATGCGGTTACCAGTCGTGCCGCGATTTTGCAGCAACTGTCGCAAAAGGCCTTGCCGTGCCGGAGATGTGCCATACATTCAATCTCCGTAACAAGCAGGAATATATTGAGACGCTGAGACAGACTAACAGGAAGCTGGCTGAGACCAAAAAAGCCCTGAAGGATTCGGAAGAGCTTGCCATGAGAGAAAAGGAGATGGCACAGAGTGCTTCGGACATGATGCACAACATGCTTGAGAAACTGCCCACAGGGGTAGTGATCGTTGACAGCAACCTTAAGATACTTCACTCAAACCTCAGCTTTATCAATATTATCGGCGAGGACGCCAAAGCCATAGCTGACATTATTCCCGGTCTGGTTGGAGCAGATCTTAAAACCCTTATGCCTTTCAATGTTTACAACATGTTCACCTTCGTCCTCAAGGAAGATGAGCCCGTTGTGAGCAAGGACATAAGGTTTGAGGATAATATGCTTAACATTTCGATTTTTCCAATCAGGAAGAATAAAATTTGTGGCGCAATAATTCGCGACCTATACTCACCTGAAGTTCAGGGAGAAGAAGTCACAAACAGGGTCAGCGAGGTGATCGAAAAGAACCTTGAGATGGTTCAGAAAATAGGATTTCTGCTTGGAGAGGGGGCCTCTGAAACCGAACAGATGCTTAACTCCATTATAGAGTCATATAAGAAAAGAAGGGTAACAAGATAATTTTCCTGTAACAAGAGCTTGTATAAGGATTTTTACATAGAGGTGAACAGCCAGCAAAGGAATCATGACGGTGAACGTATTTGCGGCGACGTGTTTCTTTACAGATACATCAAGGAAGAAGACAGGGTCATTGCCGTCCTTTCAGACGGTATGGGGCATGGCGTAAAAGCAAATATCCTTGCCACGCTTACTTCCACCATGGCCATGAATTTCACGATCGAGCACAAGGAGGTTGACACGATCGCCGAAATAATAATGAACACCCTTCCGGTATGCAGCGAAAGGAAGATAAGCTATTCAACGTTCACCATTGTCGATATAGAAAGCAGCGGGAAAACCAATATTCTGGAATACGATAATCCGTCAACAATAATCCTGAGGGGATCACAGATCTTCGACCCGTCATGGAAGCAGGTGGTTCTGGATAAGGGCAAAAATGCCGGTAAAATGCTGAAGACATGTTCTTTTATTTCTTCAAAGGAAGACAGGATCATTTTCTGTTCCGACGGTGTTGCCCAGAGCGGGATGGGAAGCGAGTCTTTCCCGTTCGGCTGGGGACGCGACGAGGTTGCGTCATATGCATCATCCCTTGTAAAAGGGGAAGCCTCAATATCGGCAATAACTCTTTCAGGCAAGATAGTCACCATGGCGCACAAGAACGACAGCTACAAGGCCAAGGACGACATAAGCTGTGCCACGATCTACTTCCGCGATCCCAGGAAATTGCTCATCTGTTCAGGCCCGCCCTATGAGAAGGAAAAGGATCGCGACCTTGCGGAAAAAGTAAAAAACTATCCGGGAAAAGTAATACTATGCGGGGGGACTACCGCCGATATTGTCGCCAGGGAGCTTAACAAGACAATAATTGATGAGCTGATCTTTGAAGATCCGGAGCTTCCCCCGGAAAGCTTTATCGACGGCATTGACCTTGTAACTGAAGGTATCCTTACACTGCAGAAGGTTAATGAGATACTCAAATCATACAACAACAGCGTCAGGCTGGGCAAGGGACCTGCCGACAAAATTGTAAGGCTTGTTATGGAGAGCGATGAGATTCATTTCATCATCGGAACAAGAATAAACATAGCACATCAGGATCCCACATTGCCGGTAGAGCTGGAGATACGCAGAACGGTCATAAAAAGGATTGCCCGGCTACTTGAGGAAAAATGGCTCAAGAAAGTCAGCTTTGAATACATTTGATTCTACCGGTTTGCTCCTTTCTTCGTAAGATAAGTCATTATCCTTTCGAAGAGAAGCGGTTGTATGAGAGGATAGGTATTTTCCTCAGGCCTGAACAAATCAGATTTGATCTCATTTATCTCCGACAGATCAGGGATCGGACCCAGACTGAAAACCTCGGCAAAATAAAGCCTGCCATACCCTGTAATCCCGTCAATGGTTACAGAATACGTTGAAACACAGTCGAGCTCAAATTCCGTTGCACCGGTTTCTTCCATAAGTTCGCGGCGTGCAGCATCATCAGGGGTCTCATTATTTTCAATGTGGCCTCCCGGTATCTCCCATGTCGTCCGGTCATGATGGCGCACAAACAACCATTTATCGCCGTACCTCGACGCCACTACCGAATACGTCAAACCTTCCCCTGGAATAAATGAGGGATCAAAAAACCTTACTTCAGTCATATTTTTCGAATAGAACCCAAAAGTAATTAATCTGCTGGTAAATTTTATTGAGTATTTTTATAACGAAAAACCTGCCGGATGATGCTCCTGATCCCTTTGGTGATTATCGAAATCCTGACAATGCTGGTGATAAGACAGCACTTCTATGACAGATCATGGATGAGATACTACCTTCTTGTTACATTTAATATTCTTGCAAGTATCTGGCTATGGGTCCTGGTGTTCAGGGTATACAACTACACCGGGATATTTGATGAACCGGTCAACATCTGGATGATCATGAATATCAACGGTGTGATAGCTGCCGTTGTTATCCCCAGGTTCATCATGATAGTCTTTCATTTTTCAGGTGTGCTGGCCAGAAGGCGTACCGGAGGATACATGAGGCATCTGACCAGCACAGGAATGATAATTGCTGCAGTAATATTTTCAACGGTGCTTGCAGGAACCTTTTTCTGGCGGTTCAATTTCAGGAAGGAAGAAATTGCAGTTAATATCAGGGGATTGCATCCCAAACTGAAGGGATTGAAGATTGTCCATATTTCCGACCTGCACCTGTCCTCCTTTTATCACCATTCAGCAAGGCTCTCCAGTGTTATGGAGCAAATCAGCGAAATGAAACCTGACCTGCTGATCAATACGGGTGATTTTGTCACAATCGGATGGCGGGAATATTCCGGATTCGATACCATCCTAAAAACCGCAAAAGGGAAGCATGGCAGCTTTGCGGTGCTGGGGAACCATGATTTCGGCACATATCATCCCCATTACACTGAGGCTGACAGGGACAACAATGTCCTCATTATTAACAATCTGATATCTTCATCAGGATATAATGTCCTGAATGATGAATCAACCATGATTGAAATTGACGGGGCGAAAGTAAGCCTGACAGGAATCACCACAAAAGGCCGTTTTCCGAGGATAATATCAGGCGACCTCACCAAAGCCATCAGGGGAACCGTCAGCGCTGACCTCAGGATCCTCCTTGCCCATGATCCCAACCAATGGGAAAGAGATGTTGTCGGAAAAACAGATATCGATCTGACCTTATCCGGACATACACATGGCATGCAGCTTGGGATACTTACAAAAAGGATAGCCTGGAGCCCGGCAAAATACTATTATCCAAGATGGAACGGATTGTACACAGAGGGCGATCAGTCTCTTGTGGTAAGCAGGGGAATGGGCGTGCTGGGATTTCCGTTCAGGATAGGAATGCCCCCGGATATATTGATAATTACACTAAACCCCCAATAATTACGTATGAAAAATCAACTTCTTTCAGTGATCCTGTTGTCTCTCCTGGCCTTCTCGTACAATAAGGAGCAGGCAAAATGGATCAGGATAAATCAGTTAGGTTACAGGACGACCGACATTAAAGTTGCGGTCCTGATAAGTGCCGATCCGATGAGGCTCTCATCCTTCAGTGTAATTGATGCTGTAACGGGTAAAGAGGTCATGAACTTCAGGGGAGAATATAAACCTGAGCCGCTTGAACCTTTCAGCAGCTGCTTCCGGCTTCCCTTCACCGAGCTGAACAGGGAAGGAGTTTACAGGATCAGGGCCGGTAAAGTCGTTTCAAATGATTTCAGGATAGGGGATGACGTTTATAATGGTACTGCCGACTTCCTTCTTAACTATATGCGTCAGCAGAGATGCGGATTCAATCCATACATAAAGGACTCATGTCATATGGATGACGGATATGAGATTTACGGGCCAAAAGGGGATTCAGCTCATATAGATGTTATCGGAGGATGGCACGATGCGGCCGATTATCTTCAATACGTTGCCACCTCCGCCAACGCAACTTATCAGATGCTGTTCGCTTTTTCGGAAAATCAGGGCTCTTTCGGTGACAATTATCTGGCCAATGGATTACCCGGACCCGATGGCATTCCCGACGTGATGAATGAGATCAGATGGGGCCTTGACTGGCTGGTTAAAATGAATCCTGCACCGGGAGTGATGTATAACCAGATTGCTGACGACAGGGATCATATCGGGTTCAGATACCCCAATAAAGATACGGCCGATTACGGCAAGGGACGTGAAAGGGCTGTCTATCGATGCACCGGCAAACCCCAGGGACTTTTCAGATATAAGAACAGGGCTACCGGGATCGCCTCCACCGCAGGCAAATTTGCTTCTGCCTTTGCCAGGGGTGCGATGGTGTACGGAAATACAGATCCAGGTTTTTCAAAAATGCTGACAGGGAAAGCTGAGTCGGCATTCAGCTATGGTCTTGAAAATCCGGGAGCATGCCAGACTGCACCCGGAAAAGCACCATATTTTTATGAAGAGGATAACTGGGTTGATGATATGGAACTTGCCGCAATAGAATTATTCCGGTTAACCGGAAAGAAAAAATATCTTGACCATGCTGCAGAATTCGGGAGGAAAGAGCTGACAACTCCCTGGATGGGTGCTGATACGGCAAGGCACTATCAGTGGTATCCATTCATGAATATGGGTCATCCCGGTATTTCCGCATACAGCAATGATGAAGCGCTGAAGCAGGAATTTCTCGGCAATATGAAAAAAGGGCTGGACCTTATCCGTTCAAAAGGAAAAGGGAATCCCTTCAGGATAGGAGTGCCTTTCATCTGGTGCTCAAATAACCTTGTAGCTGCGACACTTACTCAGGCGCACCTGTACGCAAAGATAAGCGGTGACAGGTCATTTGCTGAACTGGAAGCGGCCCACCGCGACTGGCTGTTCGGATGCAATCCCTGGGGAACAAGTATGATCGTCGGATTACCTGTCAACGGCGACTATCCGGATAATACACACTCCTCATATGTAGCTACAGGAGGACAGGTAGACGGAGGACTTGTTGACGGACCGGTTTATTCATCAATTTTTAATTCACTGGAGCAGATCTACCTGGCAAATGAAGATGAATATGCAAAAAACCAGACAAGCCTGGCAGTCTATCACGATGATTTTGCCGACTACTCAACCAATGAGTGTACGATGGATGGAACTGCCTGCCTTGTCTATTTTCTCTCTGCTTTACAGAATAATAAGTAAACGGTGAGAAAAACAAAGGCTGAAGGAACCATTCTTCAGATGATCCCCGGTATTGAATACAAGGTAGTGTATTCACGCAGAAGAACACTATCAATCCATGTATATCCATTTAAGGGGGTAGTAGTCAGGGCTCCGCATACGACATCATTGAAAACAATTGAGAGATTCATAAACCAGAGAACAGAATGGATCACATCGTGCCTTGACAGTTTCAAAACACTTATAAAAATTGACAGCCGGAATGGTTATTCAGATGGTGACCACATACTCCTTTTTGGAGAATCCCATGTGCTGAGACTGGTACCTGCCAAAAAATTTTCGGTCAGGATTATTGAAGACCGGATTATTGAAATTGGTCACCCGGGGAACAATGATCCTCTTCTGATACGGACAATACTTGAAAAATGGTTCAAAATTATCGCAGTGAAGGAACTCACATCAAGATTCAGTGATGCACTTGTTAAATACAAAAAATATGGATTCTCTCCTTCCGGATTTGCAGTAAGCACCATGAAGAAGAGATGGGGAAGCTGTTCCTCAAAGGGTAAAATAGCCATCAGCTATGATCTGATTAGGCTCAAAGCGATATATGCCGACTATGTGATCGCCCATGAATTATGCCATCTGGTACACCATGACCACAGCGAAAACTATTACCGGCTCCTTACCGAGGTTTATCCCGGATGGAAAAGTGTAAGGCAGGAACTACGCAAATACTTAAGATAAAAGATAAAAGTCACAAGAAAAAAGTAAAAAGGTAAAAGTAAAAGTCCGGAGCCTCGACCTCAATTGCAGAAACTAAGAGAAAATAGTCATTACTTTTTACTTTTGTCGCTATACTTTTGTCTTGTGACTTTTGTCTTTTGTCTTTTCCATTGTGACTTTTATCTTTTATCTTTCTATTAAAGCTTTTCCGTCAAAATATTACAGAGTATATTCCTGCCGCATTGAAGGAATGCTTATATTTTTAAATCCTTCTTTCTGCAATTCGGCGGAGTAGTTTACCTGGGTTTCATATTCACCATGGACCAGGAATATCTTTTCCAGAGCCTTTTTATCCTGGCAATCCAGAAATTTTATCATTTCGGTATAGTCCCCGTGTCCGCTGAATGAATCTATCTCAAAGATTTCAGCATTAACCCTGTAGACATTCCCATGTATCGATACTTCCTTTTCACCCCTGGCGATTCTTGCTCCCAGTGTTGTGGGGGCGCAGTAGCCAACTACCAGTACCGAATTCCTGGGATCTGAAATGTTATTGGCCAGGTGGTGCTTTACACGTCCGGCCTCCATCATTCCCGATGCAGAAATGATTATGCAGGGTTTTTTATAATCATTAAGTTTTTTGGAATCTTCCTGACGGATAATATATGTCAGGCTGTTGAAACCGAATGGATCGGGGTCGGTCTGCATTGCTGCAAGGACTTCCCTGTTGAAGCACTCCGGATGCATTCTGAAGATAGATGTGGCATTGACAGCAAGGGGGCTGTCTACAAAGATTTCCACCCTTGGCAGTTTGCCTGCATTGAAAAATTTATTCAGGGAATATACTATTTCCTGTGTCCGCCCCACGCTGAAAGAAGGGATTATCAGCTTGCCTCCCTTATTGACACATGTATGAATAACTGTCTTGAGCAGCTCATCGTCGGCCGAATTATACTCCTGATGCCTTCTGTCGCCATATGTGGATTCGGTGATAAGTATATCTGCCTGGGGAAAATCCTTTGGAGGCTGCAGTATCCTGCTGGAGGGCCTTCCTATATCGCCGGTATAAGCAATTCTCCTGGTTGTTCCGTTCTCTTTCACCTGCAGGTTTGCCACCCCGCTGCCAAGCATATGGCCAGTATTGGTAAACCTGACCTTTAAATTATCATCGATCCTGAACTTCATTTCGTGAGGAACACCTATGAACAGTGCCATGCAATCTCTTGCATCTTCCTGGGTGAATATGGGAGTTACCTGGGGCAGCCCTTTCTTGGCTCTTTTCTTGTTGAAAGTTCTGGTATCATGTTCCTGTATGTACGCTGTATCGGCAAGCATGATGGAACACAGATCCCGGGTTGCATTGGTGCAAATGATGGATCCCCTGAATCCGAGTCTGTACAGATAAGGTATAAGTCCGGAGTGATCAATGTGGGCATGAGTTAAAATAACATGATCCAGATCAACCGGATCAAATCCGAGATCCCTGTTCATCTCATCAGTTTCGAGGCCTTTTCCCTGAAACATGCCGCAATCAAGCAGAACCCGTTTTCCCGAATCAAGCGTAACCAGAATTTTGCTGCCAGTAACCTCTCTGGCAGCTCCGAGGAATTTAATTTTCATATTTTATGTATTTAATGTTTACTGGCTTTTTTTATTGTTGTTTAT
>CAZTDW010000013.1:0-33912 GCA_964611835.1 uncultured Rikenellaceae bacterium
TCGAAATTACTCAGATCTATCCCCGGGTTTCTGGTAACCATGATTGAAAAACTCATCTGCCAGAACGAGATGAATGCTACTATTCACAGGAGTCGTGACAAGGAGGGAATCGCTTTTATAAAGGATGTGCTCGAAGGGTGGAAAGTCAGGGTAAACATTAAAGGCAGTGAGAATATTCCTTCCTCGGGGAGATTCATTTTTACAGGCAATCATCCTGTCGGAGGCATCGATGCTCTTGCGTTTTACAGCATGATCTCCGATTTCTTCCCCGATGTCATGTCACCCACAAATGAGCTTCTGAACCTTATACCCAATTTGCGGCCGGTAATGCTGGGTATAAATGTGTTTGGCAAAAACACCAGGGAGACAGCTTCAAAAATAGATGAGCTCTTCGAATCCGATACCCAGATAATGATCTTTCCGTCGGGAGAAGTTTCCAGAAAAACAAAGGGAGTGATATCCGACCCGGTTTGGCAGAAGACTTTTATTACCAAGGCTGTAAGGCACAGGAGGGACATAATACCCATTCATATCAGCGGAAGGAATTCCGGTCTTTTTTACTTTGTTGCCAATCTGAGAAAATCGTTGGGAATAAAGATGTATATTGAAACTATCCTTCTGCCACGCGAAATGATGAAGCAAAGGAACTCAGAGGTTATAATTACAGCCGGACAGCCGGTAAGCTACCGGTTGTTTACAAATGACAAAACCCATCATGAATGGGCCGTGGAGATAAGGAAGGCAGTCTATAAACTGGGTGCAGGTTAAACAATACTGACAGTTGCTTGTTGAACTTATACCGGAATTTGCCGTATTATGAAACCTTCATGTATTTGCATATGCAAACACAATAGTATAAAAATCAACCATATGGAGGTTCCATCATACCATTACAATTAAATCATTATATTATGAATAATATAAGAACAGTCGAAGCCATTATTCCGCCTCCTCCCACACACATGGTAGGCGACGGGTTCAAAGTACATAATTTTTTCCCATCGAGCAGTCTCATCGGAGACAGTGGCATGAGTCCTTTTTTTCTCATGGATTACAACTCTAAATGGGTATTAGCGCCATCTGAAAAACCGCGCGGGGTTGGAGTCCATCCGCACCGTGGCATTGAAACCATAACTATTGCATATCATGGCAGGATCGCACATCACGACAGTGCTGGCAACAGTGGTGTTATTGGCGAGGGAGATGTACAGTGGATGACAGCGGGAGGAGGTGTTCTTCACAAGGAATATCACGAAAAAGAATTCAGCCGTAAGGGCGGGCTTTTCCAGATGGTCCAGCTATGGATAAACCTTCCGAAAAGGTTCAAGATGACCCCTCCGAAATACCAGGCAATAGAAAACAAGGACATGGCCCGTGTAATGCTTGAAGACGGGAAAAGTTACGTGGATCTTATAGCAGGAAGTCACAGGGGAAAGACCGGACCAGCATTTGCCTTCACACCGACAAACCTTTTCAGTGCTCATCTGAAGAAGGGAGTTGAAGCTGATTTCAGCTTCAACAGGGAATATAACACAGGATTACTTGTAATTGAGGGTGAATTGAAAATAAACGGAACACAGAATGCTCCCGCAGATAATTTTGTCTATTTCAGCCATGATGGAGAAATGTTCGGGATTGAAGCTCTGACCGACAGCATTGTTCTGATAATGAGCGGCGAACCAGTTAACGAAACAATTTTCCCATATGGTCCCTTTGTTATGAATACCAGGGATGAGATAAAGCAGGCTTACGAAGATTACTATAACGGCAAATTCGGCCATCTTGAGGATTGATGGGGGCAACCCGGACTTTTCCGGCACGGTCTTCAGTCAGCGGAAATGAGCACCAGAAGATCCGGTGCCATAATTTATCCTGTAAAATACGGGAGTTTGGTAACCTTAGGATCGAAATCAAGTCTTTTGACAATGTCTCCTGCTTCGCGTGATGAAATTACCTGTTCCTTTCCGATTTCCACACACGATTCAAGGGGAGCAAATCCGTCCATTCCTATATTTGCCAGCGTTACCGGGAGCGACAGGGTGAATCTCAGCAGATCATTACCCGAAACATTTCCGATCAGGGCATTCTGCCCCATTATTTTTATTGCAATGATTCCAAGGTTCCTTTCAAGGGCGAGAGGAATAAGATTATCCTCATTACCATTTGATTTCGCTGCATTTATCACGCACATTATCGCATCAACATCAAATTCCCTGAATGATTTCTGCGAGGCATCATTCCATTTGTGAAATGAGAATCCTATGTTTTTCACCACGCCTTCATTCCTGAGTTTAATAAAAGCCTTATATCCGCCTGTCTGGCTCAGCAATGTATCCACATCTTCGACCTTGTCTATTGCGTGCATGCAATACAGATCGAGGTAATCAGTCTTAAGCAGTGACAGTGATTTTTCGATGTCTCGCATCACACCATCATAGGTCCTTTCCCCGGTTTTTGAGTTGAGGAATATCTGGTTCCTGTATTTCGGGGTCAGGAATTTCCCATACCGCTCTTCAGACAATCCGTTGCCGTATGACCTTGCAGAATCAAAATATGTTATTCCGAGTTTTATGGCATGATCAATATGTTTCTGAAGGATTTCATCGGGAGCAACCCAGTTGGTATACCTTGATCCCCCTCCGAATCCTATGCAGGAAACCATTCTGTTTGTCCTTCCCAGCTTGCGTTTTGGCAGCAAATCTGACTTTGCCGTTGATCGGGCAGCAGCCGTGCTGGCTTCTGCAGCAGCAAAGGCAGGAATTACCGCGGCAGAGGTGGTAATTGTGGCCGCCTGGATAAACCTGCGGCGTGATATTCTCTTTTTCATTATTGCTTATTTTTCGCAAATATAGAAATTCATTCGATCAGTTGTTTCAGTTAAGCAGTCTGTCAGCAGCAATTACACAGAAAATATATGAGGCTGCTCCAGGCATTACATATTCAGACTGTTGCCACAGATAAGGTGTGGTTTCTCTCAGTTCGGGGAAATCGGGTCTGATCAGCGCCGCTCCTGAAACCATGCCTCCGGGAATATACGATTCGAGATGTCTGTAAACTCCGAATGCATTGGTTATTGAATGGGCACCAACGCCTGAAACAAGTGATGTACTGGAGCCGGGATGGCAGCCAAGAACATAATTGACCACTCTCAGTACGATCTCCCTGTCAAATATTTCAGGGTATCTGGTCACAAGATAATAGTGTTCAAGAGCAAATTCCTGGATATCCCAGCCAATTCCCCATATTGCCGGCCGCCATGGCACTCCGAAAGGATTTTGCGACAGTGTTGAATCGAGCTTTATCCTGTAATTCTTAAGCATTTCCATGTAGCTGTTATTGAAATCCTCATCATTTATCCGGTCTGCAACCCTTGCCACGCACCAGGCAGCTGTTCTGATGTTTTTACCGATTTCCGGGAGCAGGTTTTTCATGTGGGATGCATATTTTTCCTCCCCTGTTGTATAGAGTAGCTCTGCAGTAGCTATAATCTCCTGGACTTTCGTATTCCCCGGAACGTAGGCATTACGCTGTCTGACAGGTTCGTGAGATTGTTCATAATCCCATGCTTTCTTCGCAGTCTCAAGGCATTCCGAAGCAAGAGCATCATCGAATCCTTTCAGCGAACGGCTGGAAGCAGCCAGAGCTGCTGCAACCTGATATTCAAGTCCGGTATCCTTGTTTGTAAAAACCCATCTTTCATCCATAAGTCCAGAGTGAGTAATGGTTTTCTGTTCCGGTTTCAGCCTGGGGTCGTAAAACAGCTGGTCGGTCTGCGAAGCCCAGTCGCCAGTAATATTTCTTCCTTCGCGAGTGGCAATAATCCCTGCAAAGCTAAGGCCTGCAGCCCTGTAACCTGAAAGGAGGTTAATTGCCCCATGTTTGATCTGCTGTACGAAATCAGGGATTCCGTCAGGCCTGCGCATTTCAACTGACAGACCCTCAAAATCGACCGACGTCTGATCAGTCTGGTTTTCGCAGATTTCATTGGCGAGCACAAGAAAGTGGGTTGTTGCAGCCTGTGAACCTGCTGCCAGATCATCGTCGCCGGCATCGTGCCATCCTCCCCTGTTCTGATATGGAACCGTGGTAAGAGGACGATATCGGGTTTCTGCTTCCTTATACTGCCTGTAACCATCCACATGCTCAATATCGAGGGGGGCCTGGAGTGCATCATCAAGATGACAGGCTCCATGCCAGATGGCTGATCCGTCCCTCACCTTAATATGACACATCTGAACGGGGAAATACCCTTCCAGGGCAGGCTGCCAGACACCATTCCTGAATACATCCGGGTCGATGGAGAACGGGTTGGAGCATTTATCACCATATGATACCAGATACATCCCTGGTTCAGTTACATCTGAAAAATCAAAAACTGCATAATCGTAGCAAAGGAATCCTCCCCATGGTTTTGGCGATCCGGTAAATACTTCCCTGACTTCATTCCCTGCTACTTTCAGAAGCCTGGCTTTACCCGGCTTTCCGGATCTCCTGTCGAGCTCAATGACTGCCTGCTTGGCCTGCCCCGGATGATAGCCTACCTGTGAGACTGCTATCATGGGGTCCCTTAACCAGCCGTCTACAACATTGGGCCTGATGATCCATTCCAGAGCTCCTTCGGTCACTCCTGAAGGGATTATCGATCTGACCATGATCCAACCGCTCTTGCTCGATTCCCGGTTATCTGTCAGAATGATCTCCCCTTTAAGATCTTCAAAGACCACTTTTCGAAGAGGATCTTCTCCTGCAAGGGTCAACACCTTTCCCTGGCCCATATTCACTGGTCTTATCCTTCCATCCTCATCTTTAAAGACGGATCTCACTCCCATCCTGGGTATTATTCCGAAAGTCTCGCCAATCTGAAATGATTTTCCGTAATAAAGAGGCGGATAGACCTCCATTTCAAAGCTCAGCCTGTTTTCCCAGGCGGCAGGTACAGGTTTTTCAAGGTCCACAACCAGTTTAAAACCGTTGCCTTCGGGTTTGATCCTGACTTTGTAGTTAAGATCAAAATCTTCATAATTCACTGAAGAAACGATTTCCTGATTTTCCCTGTCTACTTCACGTTTTGCCCTGTCTGGTCCCGGGAGCCTCCGTTCATCCGCAGAACGAAGCCTTATAAAGCCATTGGTGGCAATGCGCTCTCCGTGCTGTATGATCTCAATTCCTCCCTGATGACCGGTGGTGTAAAAATTATGGAAAGCCAGCACCGACAGGCCCGGCTTTTCGAGATAATCCTGGTCGTTGATATTCAGTTTATCACTGCTTTTTTTCGGCGAACATCCTGCCAGCAGTAAGACAATGAGTATAAATATACTTGTCCTGTAAAGAATGATTTTTTTCATCAGCCTGAAACTAAATAGGGTTTATAAAGAATTATCATTTAACAACTTATCGGCTGCCAGCACACAAAAGATATAGGATGCGGCGCCAGGCATCACATATTCCGTCTGTTGCCACAGATATGGAAATGGTTCTTTCATTTCGGGAAAGTCGGGCTGGATTAGAGCAGTTCCAGAAACCATCCCTCCGGGGATGTATGACCACCAGTGCATGTTAAATCCGTATGCCGGTATTATAGAGCGTGCACCCACAGCAGATACAAATGAAGTATTTGAGCCCGGGTGACAGCCCAGTACATAATTTACAACCCTGCAGACGTTTTCCCTGTCGAACATTTGGGGGAAGGCTTTACTTAGATAGTATTGTGCAACAGCATATTCCTGTATATCCCAGCCTATTCCCCATACTCTTGGCCGCCACGGCACTCCAAAAGGATTACTTGCGAGAGTCGAATCGAGATCCGATTTATAATTCTGCAAAGCTTCCTTCAGACCATTTTTAAAATTCTCATCATCGACAAGATCCATTGCCCGTGCGGCGGACCATCCAACCTCATCCGGGGCTTCCCTTATGACCGGGAGCAACTCTGCAAGCCGGTCCTTGTATCGCTTGTCTCTGGTTGTTATAAGCAATTCACATGTCGCATGAATCTCCTGCCATTCGTGATGACGGGGGACATAGGCATTTGGCTGAACCACCGGATCATGTGTCTGTTCATAATCATATGCCCTGACGGCAGTAGACAGACACTCGTCAGCAAGTCCATCATTGTAACCGCGAAGGATGCGACTGGCGGCAACAAGTGCAGTAATGACCTCATATTCAAGTGATGTGTCCTTGTTTGTTACTGCCCATCGATCATCGTCTTTCCCGGAGCGGTTTCCTCTTATCTCGTCAGGTTTCAGGGATGGGTCATAAATAAGCTGGTCGGAAACCGAGGCGAGATCGCCAAGGAAGCTTCTCCCTTCAAAAGTTTCTATTATTCCTGCATATGAATGACCCGAAGCACGATATCCGGAAAGCAGATTCAGCACTCCGTGTTCAATCTGCTGCTGAAGATCGGGAATTCCGTCGGGCCTTCTCAGCTGAACGAATAACTTATCCTGCTCAACAGTGGTCTGGTCCACATTTATTCCGAACGTTTCTCCGGCCAGGGCCAGGAAAAGAGTAGTCTGAGCCTGAGACCCTGCTGCAAGATCGTTGTCTGCTGCATCATGCCATCCGCCCCGGTTCAGTCCGGGAATATGGTCATTTGGCCCGAATCTGGTTTCGGTTGTTGCATAGGTCCTGTAACCGTCGGGAAGAGTGGTTGACAAAGGTGCCTGGCGTGCATCATCGAGGTGACAAGCACCATGCCATACACGCATCCTGTCGCGGACCCTCATATGGCACATCTGGACCGGAAAGTAGATCTCGAGAGTCGGCTGCCAGACCGATTTCTGGTAAACGTCGGCACTTATCATGAAAGGTTCGCTGGTACAATCACCGTAGCTTATGGTATAATGACCAGGGGCCCTCACTTCAGAAAAATCAAAAACGACATAATTATACCTGAGAAATTTGCCCCACATTTCAGGTTTACCGGATTTAATTTCTTTTATCCTGCCGTCATTGTCAATCTTCCTGAGATATGCTTTTTCGGGCTCAGACACACGCTGATCCAGCTCAATGACTGCTCTTTTCTGCTGCGCGGGATGATAGCCGGTCTGTGAAATGCCAATAACCGGTTTGTGAAGCCAGCAGGGAATGATTGTAGGTGTTATTACCCACTCGACAGCCCCTTTGTCAACGCCTTCAGGAATCTCGGACCTGACAATGATCCATCCCGAAAGGGTTGTATTCCTTTCATCTATAAGAGACAATTCTCCGTTTAGCTGCTCGATCTGGAGCCTGCAGGATTTACTTTCAGGGGCGATCAGCAGCTTTTTACCCCGTGCCAAAGGCACGGGCCTTGATCTTCTGTCGGGTAATAATTCCATCTGTCCCAGAGCCTCAACAGGAAAGATGCCTGAGTCATCACCAAGCATATAGGTCTTTCCGAAATAGGTGACCGGAAAAAGCTGTAGATCAAAAGTTGCCTTTCCTTTCCATTCAGCAGGAATGGGCTTTTCAAGATCCACGGATAAACGGATCTTGTCATTTTCGGGCCATACTCTGACAGTGTATGAAAAATCATATTCCGGAGCATTAACAATTGCCTGAATCTCATTCCTTTCACCGATTACACTCCTTTCAGCTTTTACCGGTCTGGGAAAACGCTGCCCCTGTGGCAGATCAACATTAATGAAACCATTGGATGCGGTCCTTTCATCATGATGGATGAATTCAATTCCTCCCTGATCGCCTTCAGGGTAATAATTATGAAAAACCAGGACATTAAAGCCCTGGGTTTCAAGATACTCCTGTTCATTTACTGTCCATCCCCTCTTTTCACCGATCTGTGAACATGAAAGAAGAACAAGAAACAGGGCTGTTGCAAGAAATTTTAATCCTTTCATATTATCAGGTTTATGGGTTTCTATTGCATACTCCATTGAAGCATTGAACTGTAGCTCATATCCGGAGGTCCCATCATAATATTACGGGGAATATTCTTTGAAGAATATACCGAAAACGGGTATGAAAGCTCCTGCTTTATCAATTCGTCGGAAGCAGGCTGAAGCATTTCATTTCTGATCCCGGTCATGATCACCTTTCTGGGTGCTATGCCGGCAATAAGGTCGGGAAGGTCATATGAGGTTAGGGCACCTCCCACTCCCCAGTTGAAATCTACTTCATAAGGATGCCAGTAGCCACCATCCTTCCTGGTGGTAAAGCCTATCCTGTAATCTCTGTTCAAAGCAACTGAACGGTAGGAAACAATGGGACCTGCAAGTACCAGGCTTTTTATCTTATTGCTGAAAGCCGCGGCATGAATGAGGGGAATGCACATTTCATTTATACCCAGACCTGCAATCCTGCCCGGATCCACATTTTCGAGCCTTCCCAGGGCATTTACAACTATGACGATATTTTCTGCCCTGATCCCGGGAATGCTTCTTCCTGCCAGAACAGCCGTAAATCCATCAGTATGTTCGCGGCCGGCAGTATTCTTTACTTCCCCGGTTCCTGCAAGATCCACAGCTGCAACAACATACCCATTTCTTACGAGCTGCTCTATTTTGCCTCCGGGTTTTGCATCAGCATGTTTCCCTTCGGAATGAAGATATATTACTGCCGGACATTTCCCACTGACAGAATCAGGAACGAACAAGAGCACCGGTATTGCATAATCATCTCCGGTCTCTATGGCATATTTTCCAACGGTATATCCCTGTCTCTGATACTTGCCGTTTATGACAAACTCACCTTTCAGGTTATCAGCAAGATTGTAGCCTGACAATACTCTGGCATTTTCGATTGCCCTGGCTACATGATCCGGATTGTTTTTCCTGGAATCTTCCATTTTGGCTACCAGTCGTTCTGAAAATTCCTTATTCAGATCAAAGATCCTTTTCCCTTCCACAGATGTGGCAACCTGTCCTGTCGTAGTTACATTCAGTTCTTGACGCGGCAGAATATCAGCTTCAGTCTCAGCCGGATCTCCCTTAAGGTCGAAGTGTTTCATAAAGAATGAATAGATAGCGAGCCTTATCTTTGGCGTAAGCCAGTGCTTTGAATCATCTTCAACAAAAGCGAGGTTTTCAGGCCGGCCAAATGCCCGGTATGCTTTTGAGGCTTCATCATAGGCTTCCCTGGCACCCTGAAGGCACAGATACTCGTCGCGCGAGACAAATGTAAGCAGGGTTGGCTTCGGCGCCCTTAATTCGATAAGGTCTTCAAAACTTATTCCACTCACAGCACCATGGTAAAATTCAGCCTCGGCATCCTGGACTCCCTTTTTTTCCAGAAGCCTCTTGTTGGCGGTTGACCAGCTGCAGGGCACAGCAACTTTTACACGGTCGTCAAGGGCCCCTATATATGAACTGACAGTGCCTCCTCCGGAAAATCCGGTAACTCCTATCCTTTCAATGTCAACTTCCTTTCGTGATACCAGGTAATCGATTGCCCTGATACCGTCCCATATGAAATACTTTGCGCATGAATATCCGGAAAGAAAACACCAGTTTCCAATATAATTGTGCTCTACCACTGAATAGCCCACAGAAGAAAACTTGACTCCCGGATCATACTGCTGAACATGTTCTCCCTGTCCGGGAGGGTCTATTGCAAATACCATTATTCCCTTCCTTGCCAGGTTGCAGCTGATAACCTGGTATAGCTCACTGCGGAAAGATTCCTGGTTATGTCCTATCACATGAAGCACGGCGGGGATTTTTCCCCTGATTTTTTCAGGAACATACAGGCATCCGGGAACGTAATATCCGGGAAATGACTCAAAAAGGATTTTTTCAATCCTGTATCCATCTCTTTTTACCACACCCGTGATTTTTGCATTAAGTGGAGCTTTCTCCGGGAAGGAGCCGATTATTTCCGTCAGCTTTTTTCTAACATGATCCTGCCTGGCAAGCCAATCCTCCGCAGTTGTTAATTTTTTCACATCTGCAGTGCGTTTATCGTAATAATCCACAGTTTCCTTGGTGAGAAAATGCAAAAGCATGCTTCCGGGATTATTCCATTTCACCCAATGTGTAAAAACGTTGAGGTCTTCTTCCTCAGGTTTCAGATTTACCCTTGAATTTATTTCAGGATTGATAACCTGAGCACCGATGAATCCGGTATTTAACGACAGAAACAGAAGTGCGGCCAGGGCAGGCACCCGTTTTAAATCCTTTTTTTTCATATCGCGAAAAGAATCTGGCAGGATGTTTAAGAACTACAGGTTAAGTCTTATAAAAGTCTCAATCGTAATAAATTTAAGAATAAAAACAACTTACCGGATCAGAATGAAAGAATTTAAAATTTTTTAACTTTAGATCTGTTCAGCTATGTACAACTTAATAAAAGCAAGGATGAAACCATTTTACACTATTCTGATTCTGTCATTCCTTATGGCAGCCTGCAGCAATGATAATGAAGGAAAGGAAAAAGTTCTCCCGGTTACCGCTGAAATCAAAACAAATATTGTAAACCCTGATTTCGGAGGTGTGGGATTCCATGTATTTGATCATGTGCACAATGGCTCTCAATGGATTTATGACCAGATCTTTGCAAAGCGCTGGCGTGAACTGAATCCGTCGTTTGTGAGGATCAACGACGACCCCTCCTGGGATACTGTAAAAATCAAGCATGTATCAAAGTATCTTGAAGTTATGAAGGGTACCAATACGGAGATGTATTTTACATCATGGAATACCTCAATCTTACGCAATTTTAAGAATGAGTCGGACTATGTAAAGAAGGAGGTTGACAATCTGGAATACTGGAAGAAAAACCTCGGATTCCGGAATATTAACTATTACTGTATGGCCAATGAGCTCTCTCTCGACAAATGGGCATCAATGGTAACCGATCTTGAATATTTCAAAAAGATACATCAACTTTTTTATGACGAATTCAAATCCAGGGGACTCGACATCAAGTTGCTTGCTACAGACTCGTCGCCGTTCAGTTACTGGCATACTATTGAGTGGGCTTCACAAAATATGGATGACATAACAGGTGTCTACGGAGGCCATCATTATATCAACGACAAAGACCTTTTCGATTATTCATTTTACAAATATTTTTATGAAAAGATCAAGTGGGGTACAGATATTGCAAAAAGAATGAATAAGAAATTTATAGTCGGGGAGTTCGGTGCAAAGCAAAACAGCAATGTGATAGACTCTGTGTACCACGATTGCAACATGTACAACAATACGCCCCTTGAAAATTACATGGGCATTCAGATAGCTGAGGCGATCACTGCGATGATAAATGCAGGAGTTTACGGTTGCGGGTACTGGACATTTGCCGATTTTCCATCGGTCTGGCGCCCCCGGGCTCTTAATAAATGGGGCCTTTACCGGTGGGAAGCAGACAATCATACCACCAAACCGACATATTATTGTCTGGGCCTCCTGACAAAGTTCTTCAGAGGACCATCTGAAGCTTTCGAGGTAACCTGCTCAGATTCTCTTGTCAGAATAGCGGCAACCAGGAACAAGGAAATGAATTCTGTTTCAATGGTGGTAATAAACAGAAATGATCAGACGGCCAGGATAGAAATAAAGATGGGAACGCTTGCAGGAGAAAAACCCTTCAGGAAATATATTTACAACCCGGCTGATGTTCCATTCAACTATTTCGGTGACCTTCAGGATCCATGCGGTACAATTGATCTGAAGAAAAGCAGTCTGACAGATGTGGTTCCTCCCCAGTCGATGGTGGTTTATACAACAAATTACGATAATGAATCACCTGCTCCCGTAAGTGGATTCAGCTTTGAACGAAAAAAGATTGACAACCGCGACAGGGCAGTACTGACATGGGATCATAATACGGAAAATGATTTTTGCTATTACCGTATTTACAGATCAGAAAAACCTGATGTGGATATTTCTCCACGACGGCAGATTGCATCCACAATAAGTAACCAGTATGTTGATATCTCGGTACATAATATGCCAGAGTACTATTACAGGGTGGTTGCGGTTGACCAGTCAGGTAACAGCAGCCAATAAATTATCGGGCAGGTAAGATACAGGTGGCCCGCAACAACCTGGACAGAAATCATAGAAGCCAATTTCTTTTAACTTTGCACGATTAATATCTTCCTGTGAAACCTACATGATTGATCAGGCGCAAACACGAATAAATATTTCTTTTCAATCATGTGTGGTTCTCCCTCATATGCGGGAACCATTAAAAAAAATTATATACGGATGAAAAGAATATTGGCTTTAGTGATTTCTTTAATGGCGTTGGCATGTCATGAAATTCAGGCTCAGGCAAATAATCAGTTCAATCCCGAACTTCTTCCTGACATCGACGGCGTACTGAAGACAAAATTTGAATATGATCTTGAAAATTCAAAGGAGAGGTTTGAGGTAAGAAACGCCAGGTTCGGAGTCAAGGGCAAGGTCAATAATTATGTCTCTTACAGGGCTGAGCTTGATCTTTCAGATGAAGGGAAGATCAAGATGCTTGATGCTTTTGTAAGGTTCACCCCTGTAAAGAACCTTGACTTTTATCTGGGTCAGAGGAAGATCCCGTTCAGCACCGATTACATGCGGAATCCTGCAGAGAACATCTTTGCAAATCGTTCGTTTCTGGCAAAATATATTAACGACGGTATGCGCGACATCGGTTTCTACATAAACTATAAACTGACAGGGAGCATTCCTGTTGATATCCTGATAGGGGCAGTCAACGGGTCGGGCAATAATAATCCACAGTGGATTGAAAGGCCAAATCTGGCAGGAAGGCTGATTGTAGGTCCGGAAGAAGGTTTCAGGATCGCCGGGAATATTTACTACGGTGAGGCTGAATTCAGGGATAATCTGGCTATGTTCGGAGGTGAAGTAAGGTACTCGAAAGGTATGTTCTTTATTGAATCCGAATATATAAACCGCAATTGGACAGACACGCTATCAACCAGGAAGCACGATGACGGATTATATATACATTCATATTACAATTTCAAACTTGATAATCATATTTTCTGTTTGCTTACCCCTACTGCCAGAGTTGATTTGATAGGATCGTCGGTGTTTGACAATAATATAGATGCAAGCAGACTGACCATGGGATTTAATGCCGGCCTTGATCAAAAACAATTTTATGCCGAGATAAGGATTAATTATGAGAACTACTTCAGGAGTGCCCTGCCTGCACACACCGATAAAATAACGATCGAGTTCATAGCAAGATTCTGATTATAAGGCATCAATGCGAGCTGTAAGATCCCTTTAAATGCATTAACATCAGGCTGGTTACTAAGCCTGGCCGGGAGTTTCTTTCCTGTTTTTCCTTCTCTGAATAATGCCCTTAATTATAAGGTATCCTACAAAAAATACTCCTACTGCAATAAGGATTTCATCAACATACAGAAAGATCTTATCCTTAAGGTCATAAATATAGTATCCGATCACTGCCAGGATAATATTCCATATTACTGCTCCGGCCGTAGTATAAATTATGAAATCCCTGAGGTTCATTTTTGCAAGACCGGCCGGAATGGAAATCAACTGCCGTACAGCAGGTACCAGTCGTCCAATGAATGTTGATGCCTTACCATGTTTTATAAAATATGATTCTGCATGTTCGACCTTTTCCTCTGAAAGGAGTAGGAGCTTTCCTACAGTTGATCCGGCAAACTTGTAAACAAGAGGACGTCCAAGATACTTCGACAGGTAATAATTGACCAGAGCACCCAGAAGCGCTCCAACAGTTCCCGCAATAACGACTCCGAAAATATTGAGGTCTCCCTGGGCAGCCTTATAGGCAGCAAAAGGTATGACAACTTCTGATGGAAAAGGAATAAATGAACTCTCAATTATCATCAGAAAAGCAATTGTGACATAGTTAAGATTGGCCATGTACCAATCAACAACGGTGTTAATTATTTCCATTACTAATAATTGGTAAAAATATAAAACACGCTAAAAATCTTTTTATTATGATCCTTACACAGTAATGATAACTAAGTTGCAAATATAGCAGAATCATGCATCAGCCTCTTATTTTCGTGAATAATCAGCTTTATTCGTCGTAGCTTTAAGGAAATGAGGATTATACGCGTCTTATTCTTAAAGGTATTTCCTGATCTATAATAATCGGGACCTGTTCAACAATTGTGTTTGTTGAATCCAGTTTCAATGCCCTTATCTCTGAGATCCCTAGTCTGCCTGCAATACTATTGAGAACAAGTATTATATTCTCCCATTTTGAAAGTTTAAAATCACGGATCATTATTCTCTCAATAAGAATAAACCTGAAATCGCCGGGAAAGCTGTGTTTTTTAAGGGAATCGTAGCTGCTGTAGAGTGCAATCTCTCCCGAATTAACAAGATCTTCAAGCACTTCCCGGAAATAAAGATTAATTCTGGGTTCCACCTTAAACCCTATATGCAGGTCTATCCTCACCAGTATTCCGGGAAGGATATGTTCCACTTCATATTCAAACCGGTTGGGTTCATCGACCCTGTCGACATGGAGGAGCCAGTAAGTCTCGGCCCTCTTAGGCTGCTTCTGGAAAATTGAATACATAACCTTTGATTCTACCTGGTCCTTATGGTTTGCCTTGATCAGATAAACAAGGTTTGTGGCCGTCTTAGGCACGCTTTTATCCCTTACCAGTTCGGTTATAAGCGGAAGGTAGTCGGCCAGTCTTGAGAAAGTAATGTACCTGTTCTTTATTTTCCTGCCAAAATACCATCCATACATAATGATGAAATAGACTGCTGCAAGCAGAAGTGTGAACCAGCCGCCATGCCAGAACTTGTGAAGGTTTGCGATCAGGAAGGTTCCTTCAATAGTAAGAAATGTTACCAGAATGGGAATAACAAATCTGCGGGAAGACTTCCGTTGATATAAATAATATGACAGCAGCAGTGTTGTCATGATCATTGTGATTGTAATAGCCAGACCGTAAGCCGCCTCCATGTTGACTGATTCCTCGAATGTTATCACTACAAGGCTGCACATGATCCAGAGAAACCAGTTCACAAACGGAAGGTAAACCTGTCCCTTCAGGGCGGCAGGATAGAGAATCTTGATCTTGGGCCAGAAATTAAGTGACACTGCTTCGCTGATGAGGGTAAACGATCCTGTGATAAGCGCCTGACTTGCTATTATTGCTGCTGAAGTAGCGATAATTATTCCGGGGATGAGAAACCATCCCGGGATAATAGAAAAAAAAGGATTCTGTGTTCCTGCCGATTGTGGATTCATCAAAAGCCAGGCTCCCTGACCAAAGTAATTCAGGAGGAGCATTGTTTTCACAAAAATCCAGGATATCCTGATATTCCTGCGTCCGCAATGGCCAAGATCAGAATATAATGCTTCGGCGCCGGTTGTAGCCAGGAAAACAGCACCAAGCAGGATAAATCCTCCGGGATACTCTGACAGGAATCTAACTGCATAGACCGGATTCAGAGCAGAAATAATTCCGGGGTGATGAATCAGCTGGCTGGTACCTGTTATACCTAACATCAGGAACCATATCACCATTATGGGGCCAAATGATCCGCCTACGAAATTTGTTCCAAACTGCTGAATGAAGAACAACAGGCCAAAGATTATCAGGACAACAGGTACAACCGGGATTTCAGGGATAATGAGCCTCAGTCCCTCGATTGAAGATGTTACCGTTATTGCCGGAGTTATCACACCATCGGCCAGCAGTGCAGCCCCACCGATCATTGTAAGAATAGCTGCACGGGAGGATTTTTTCCTTATCAGTGCGAACAATGCAAAAATGCCTCCCTCTCCCTTATTGTCGGCTCTAAGGGTTATGATGACATATTTGAAAGTGGTCTGAATGGTTAAGGTCCAGAAAATGCACGACAATGAGCCATAGATCAGAAGCTCACTGAATTTACTTGCACTTCCCCCAACAATCGCCTGAAATGTGTAAAGAGGGCTTGTGCCAAGGTCACCAAAAACGATCCCAAGGGTTATTACAAGTCCTGCAAGAGAAAACCTGCTGATATCTGAATTGAAAGACTTGCCTTTCATACTTAATTTCATCATCTTTCCTTCATCCGTTTTATCCTCTGATGAGAAGGCTGATCAATGATTATGGGAACCTGTTCAATTATAGTGTTGGTTGCATCAAGCTGAAGGGCTTTAATGTCGGTTATGCTTAGTTTCCCGGCAAGATCGTTCAGGAAAAGGATAAAGTTCTCCCAATTTGAGAGTTTGTAATCACGAGGCATGATTCTTTCAATAAGAATAAACCTGAAATCGGGGGGTATGTCATATTTTCTCAACGATTCATAACCGCTCTCGAGCTTTATTTCTCCAGATGCGGAGAGGTCTTCAAGCACCTCCCTGAAATACAGGTTTATCTTGGGTTCCACCTTAAATCCTATATGGAAATCCACCCTGATAAGTATTCCGGGAATAATTTGCGTCACATGGTATTCAAACTGATTCGGATCATTTACCCTGTCAATATGCAGTAACCAGTACTTATCAGCTTTCTTTGGCTGTTTGCTGAAGATTGAATATATGACCTTGGATTCTACCTGATCCTTCCTGTTTGCACGAATTATATATACCAGGTTGGTTGCGGTTTTTGGCACTGACTCATCTTCTGCCAGGTCTTTGAAAAGATCGGTGTACTTATTAAGGTTTGCAAAAGATATATACCTGTTCTTTATCTTCCTTCCGAAATACCACCCAAGCATAATAAGGAAAAACAAAAGACCGAGGATAAGTGTAAACCAGCCTCCATTTCTGAATTTAAAGAGGTTTGCTATCAGGAAACTTCCCTCAACGGTAAGGTAAACCATCACCATCAGGGAAATTAAACGGTGATTGACTCCTTTCTGGAACAAATAAAATGAAAGAAGAAGTGTGGTTATGATTTCAGTTATCGTTATTGCAAGAACATATGCTGCATCCATATTTCCCGACTTCTTGAAGATCAGTACCACCACTGTGCATGAAAGCCAGAGAACGGAATTTACAAAAGGCATATAAACCTGACCTCTCACAAATGTCGGTTGCAGAACCCTTATCCTGGGCCAGAAATTGAGTGATACCGCTTCACTGATAAGAGTAAAGGAACCGCTGATTATAGCCTGGCTGGCAATTATTGCTGCAACTGTGGCAATTATGATCCCCGGAAGCAACAGCCATCCGGGCATTATTTCGAAGAATGGATTTATATCTTCCCCGGGCCTGAAGTTGATCATGAGCCATGCGCCCTGACCTAAATAATTAAGCATCAGGCTAATCTTCACAAATATCCACGACACCCTGATATTGCTCTTTCCGCAATGCCCAAGATCAGCATATATAGCTTCAACCCCGGTGGTACACAGAAACACTGCCCCCAGAAGGATAAATCCTCCCGGAAATTCGCTAAGGAACCGGTAGGCGTAAACCGGACTGAGAGATTCGAGAATGAAGGGATTCATAATTATCTGCGACAAACCCAGTAAAGCCAGCATTACAAACCAAACCAGCATCACCGGGCCAAAATAACTGCCTATAAAGTTCGTTCCGAACTGCTGGATAAAGAAAAGCATAGCAATAATGATCAGAACAATAGGGACCACAGGGATGCCAGTGTTGAGAAGCTTAAGCCCCTCGACGGCAGAAGTAACAGTGATAGATGGAGTTATTACTGCATCGGCAAGCAGAGCTCCCCCTCCTATCATTGTAAGAACAGCGGCCCAGGCTGATTTCTTTTTCATGAGGGCAAACAGGGCAAAGATCCCTCCCTCTCCATTATTGTCGGCCCGCAGTGTTATTACTATATGCTTTATGGTGGTAGATAGGGTAAGTGTCCAGAATATGCATGACAGGGAGCCGTAAATTAGAAGATCTCCGAAATTGCCTTCCCCGCCTTTCAGAACAGCACTCATCGTGTACAGCGGACTTGTGCCAAGGTTGCCGAATACAATCCCGAGAGTAACTATAATACCGGCCGCAGAGACTTTTGTGATATCAATATGATTTTCAGCCTTAAACATTATCGCAGATCAAATCCCAAATAGCTCAGAGTTTTAAGCGCGCAAATTTAATAATTATTAAATTTAAGGAATCTTTGCTCATATTTATTTTATGAACCATAAAATATTACACCTTATCCTTCTGATAATCTTTGAAGGAAGCACCTTTGCGCAAAATGATGCAGGAGAATCAGACAGGTTATCGCTTCTTTTCATTGGTGACATAATGGGTCACGATGAACAGATATTATCGGCTGAAAACAGAGAAAACAAATCCTTCAATTACGATGACGTATTCAGTTTTGTAAGGGAGGAAATATCTGAGGCCGACTATGCCATTGCTAATTTTGAAGTTACCCTTGCAGGTTCTCCCTACAAAGGATATCCTACATTCAGTTCACCTGCCGAATTGGCTGTTGCTTGTAAAAAAGCAGGGATAGACTGTTTTGTGACTGCCAACAACCATTCGGCCGACAGGGGCAAAAAAGGTATTTTGAAAACCCTTCATAAGCTTGACAGCCTTGAGATACCGCATACAGGTACCTTTGCAGACAAGAGTGAAAGAGATTCCCTTTATCCTCTGATGCTTAACATCAAGGGCAATTCAATTGCCCTGCTGAACTATACTTACGGTACAAACGGAATAAATGTCCCGGATCCTGTTATTGTAAATATGCTGAGCAGGGACCTGGTTGCAGCAGACCTTGATAAAGCAAGGCAAAAAGATCCGGACCTGATCATACTGGTTCTCCACTGGGGGACAGAATATGATACAATCCCTTCCAGAGCCCAGGAAGAGATGGCTCAGTTCTTTTTCAGCAGGGGGGCCGACCTGATCATAGGTTCCCATCCCCATGTACTGCAGAAAATGATCTGGACAAAAAAGAATCAGGGAAATAAAGACCGGGTCACAGTCTATTCACTAGGCAATTTTGTATCAAACCAGCGCAGGCCAAAAACTGACGGAGGCGCCATGGTAAGGATCGGGCTTGAAAAGAATAACGATTCATTTATTGTGACCGGAGCAGGTTATTACCTGACATGGGTTTACACACCTTTTGAGAACTCCAGAAAAAGATTCTTCATACTTCCCTGTTCTAAATTTGAAAATAACCCGGATTTTTTTGCCAGTCCCGCAGATTACCGTAAGATGATGACTTTTATTACAGGCTCAAGAAGATTCCTTGAAAGTCAGAACATAAATTTCAGTGAATGCATTTTTTCAGGGATTGAGTGGAATCGATGAAAAGCCGGTTTATTCAGTGCAGTTAAAAATTATTAACAATCCATGTGCTTAAAATTCCGATTTTTATAGATATTATTGCAGAAATAATTTCTTCAAACCAGGACAGTTAATATAATGGATAGCTCAATTGCCCTTCTTTCAGTTACTGCAGTATCGCTGGGTTTTGTTCACACAATTCTGGGGCCTGATCACTATCTTCCTTTCATAGTTCTTAGCGAAGCGAAGAAATGGACCCTTAAAAAAACGATGTGGATCACATTTCTTTGCGGACTTGGCCATGTTCTGAGTTCAGTAATCCTGGGTCTGGTAGGTATAGCTGTAGGAATATCAGTCAACAGGCTGGTTGAGGTGGAATCATTCAGGGGAAGCATCGCCGGATGGCTCTTCATTGCCTTTGGACTGGTGTACATGGTAATAAGCATCAGGAACCTTTACAGGAAGAGAAAACATACCCATTCTCATTATCACATGGGCGGGGACAAGCATTCCCACGAGCACAACCATTTCGAGGGGCATGCACATGTACACGAAAATGATGTGGTAAAAACCACACCATGGATCCTTTTCCTGATATTCGTCTTTGGCCCGTGCGAACCGCTCATACCCATCCTGATGTATCCGGCTGCCCAGAATAATATTGCCGGATCAGTATTTGTTTCCGTATTGTTTGCCGCAGTAACCATAGCAACCATGATGGGTGTGGTACTTGCCTTCAAGCTTGGCTTCAGTAAGATCAACCTTAAACCGGTCGAAAAATACAGCAACCTCATTGCTGGTGCCATGATTTTCTTTTCTGGTATCGCAATTCAGTTTCTTGGTCTTTAGGCCTTTTTCCGGTTCTTGACATAATTCGCTAATAAATTATTAGCTTTGCATAAAACAGTTACCAGCAGATGAACTACGATTATAATACCCAGCGCAAACGGATGGCGTTGCCAGAGTATGGAAGAAATGTGCAGAAAATGGTTGACCACATAAAAACCATTACAGACAGGGAAGAGAGAAATCGTGCCGCAAAAACCATAATACAGATAATGGGTAACCTGAATCCCCAGATACGCGATGTGGGTGACTTTAAACACAAGCTATGGGATCATCTTGCACTGATTGCTGATTTTGAACTTGATATTGATTCCCCGTATGCCCCACCCGAACAATCGAAATTAACTGAAAAACCTAAAGAGGTACCGTACAAGCAGGGAGATATCAGGTTCCTGCATTATGGAAGGATCATAGAGCTCATGATCAACGCAGCTTATAAACTGGAAGAAGGAGAAGAGAAGGAATACGTTACTAACCTCATTCTCAATCAGATGAAAAAATCGTATGTCACCTGGAACAGAAGCCAGGTAAGCGATGAGGTTATCATAAGTGATATGAAGTTCCTGTCGGGAGGAAAGCTGAAAATGAAAGATGGAATCAAATTACTTGAAGTCAAGGAACTTGTTCCACCTGTCAAGAAAAAACCACAGCAGGGGAAATCGTACGGGAAACAGCAAAACAAACAATTCATAAAGAAAAAAGGGCATACACGTCATTAATGGGCAGTTTTATTGTTCAAGGTGGCAAAACACTCAGGGGTGAGATCAATCCGCAAGGTGCTAAAAATGAAGCTCTCCAGGTTATCTGTGCAGTTCTGCTGACGCCAGAAAAAATTACCATCCGGAACATCCCCGATATAAATGACGTAAACAAGCTTATCGAGCTGCTCAAATGCCTCGGAGTAAAAGTGACGCGGGAATCGCGCGACACTGCAACGTTCGAAGCTTCAGACATTAATCTGGATTATCTTCAGACTCATGATTTCAGGATCCATAGTGCAAGCCTTAGGGGATCAATAATGATAGTGGGTCCACTTCTCGCCAGATTCGGCAAGGCATACGTTCCAAAACCGGGAGGAGACAAGATCGGAAGGAGGAGAGTTGACACTCATTTCACAGGATTTCAAAAACTTGGAGCAAAGTTTGAATTTGATACTGTCGACCCTTTCTTCAGCGTCGAAGCACCTGCCCTTGAGGGTTCATACATTCACCTCGATGAAGCATCGGTAACCGGTACTGCCAATATAATTATGGCTGCAGTTCTGGCAAAGGGACGTACCACAATATATAATGCTGCATGTGAACCATACATCCAGCAACTGTGCAAAATGCTGGTATCAATGGGGGCCAAAATAGATGGAATAGGATCAAACCTGCTTTATATTGACGGTGTCAGGCAACTGAAGGGATGTACTCACAAGATACTCCCTGACATGATCGAAATAGGATCATTCATCGGGCTTGCTGCGATGACCGGATCGGAACTGACCATAAAAGATGTTTCTTACGAGAATCTTGGGATCATTCCGGATTCGTTCCGCCGCCTTGGAATAAGGTTTGAGAGAATTTCTGACGACATTTTTATCCCGTACCAGGAGCATTACGAAATTGAGACTTTCATCGACGGTTCAATAATGACAATTGCAGATGCAATATGGCCCGGGCTGACTCCCGATCTGCTGAGCGTTTTTCTTGTAACGGCAACCCAGGCAAAAGGGGCCGTTCTGATCCACCAGAAAATGTTTGAAAGTCGCCTTTTCTTCGTTGACAAGCTTATTGATATGGGTGCCCAGATAATTTTGTGCGATCCGCACAGGGCAACTGTCATCGGACTTGATAAAATGATAAAACTCAGAGGCACAACAATGTCATCTCCCGATATCAGGGCCGGGGTGGCTTTACTGATAGCGGCAATGTCGGCTGAAGGGAAAAGCGTGATCCACAATATTGAGCAGATCGACAGAGGTTATCAGAATATTGATGAACGTCTTAACGCTCTGGGTGCAGATATTCAAAGAGTATAACTGCTAAAGCGCTTCCCCCCACCGTGTATTTTCAGGGCGACCTGTTTCGCTTGATCCATGAAGCCCGATTCAGGCAATAAGTTTTTAAAGCATAATCTTTATCCGTAAGATCCTTTCACCCCTGTCAATTTGTCAATTATTCTCTGTTGGCAGAAATTTTGATGTTCCTCATTAAAACTATCAGTAAACAATATTGTTATGGTAAGGAAAAAAATGGCTGAAACGGAGCACGGAAAAGAATTGCATAATGGTGAATCAACTGACAATAAAGAAAATAAGAACACCTCGGCCGAAACTGAACCTGACAAGGAGCAACCTGTTAAGGACAATGCAACTGATGATAAGAATCAGGTTAGAGGCGAAGCTTTACGAAATGCCCCTGACAAAGTTGTAGCAGAAGAGAGATCTCTTGAAGAAAAACTGGCAGAAATGCAGGACAGATATCTGCGAATTGCTGCCGAGTTTGATAACTACAGAAAGCGTACCCTGCGAGAGAAAATGGAAATTTCAAAATTCGCGGGTGAAGATCTGCTTGTAAAGCTTCTGCCTATAATGGATGATTTCGACAGAGCCCTCAGGCACATGGAAACATCTCCGGAGTGTCAGAGTGTTAAGGACGGGCTCAGCCTGATTTACACAAAATTCAGCGATTTTCTTAAACAACAGGGTATCAAGGAGATTGAAGCCTTAAACAGTGATTTCAATGTTGATCTTCATGAAGCTGTTGCAAAAATCCCTGCTCCCGGCGAAGACAGCAGGGGAAAAGTTGTGGAAATAATTCTTAAAGGATATTTCCTGCGCGACAAGGTGGTAAGACATTCCAAAGTAGTGGTGGGTGAATAGATCATTCAGACCGGTTATGATTAGTTTTAAATAAGTTCCAAATTTCAAAGGATGGAAAAAAGAGATTATTATGAAGTGCTTGGAGTATCGAGAGGGGCTACGAAGGAAGAGATAAAAAAAGCCTACAGGAAGCAGGCATTGAAATACCATCCTGACAAAAACCCGGGAGACAAGAAAGCCGAAGAAAACTTCAAGGAAGCTGCTTCAGCTTATGAAGTGCTGAGCAATGATGAAAAACGTGCCCGTTATGACAGGTTCGGGCATGAAGGATTAGGAGGTCCTTCCGGCAACGGATTCGGAGGAGCCGGAATGACTATGGAAGACATCTTTGCTTCGTTCGGTGATATCTTCGGGGATGCATTTGGAGGCTTCGGCGGATTTGGCGGTTCCCGGCGCAGCGGAAGAAGGGTCAACAAGGGCAGCAATTTAAGGGTAAAGGTCAGATTAAACCTGACTGAAATTGCAAATGGTTGTGAAAAAAAGATCAAGGTAGCCAGATATGTAGCCTGCGGCTCGTGCGACGGGACCGGGGCTGCAGACCAGAACAGCCTTTCAACATGCATGACATGCCGGGGATCAGGGCATGTGACACGGGTAACCAATACAATGCTCGGTCAGATGCAGACAACATCAGTATGTCCTTCATGCGGGGGAGACGGAAAGACAATTACAAAAAAATGCACTGCCTGTTACGGGGAAGGCATAGTTCAGAAAGAAGATATCATTCAGATAAACATACCTGCAGGTGTCAGCAGGGGAATGCAGATGACGGTAAGCGGAAAAGGGAATGCTGCCCGCCGGGGAGGAATAAATGGTGACCTGCTTGTAGTAATGGATGAAGAGGATCACCCCGAGCTTATCAGGGAAGGCAAAGATCTTATCTACAATCTGTTCATAAGTATTCCCGATGCAGTCCTGGGATCACATGTGGAAGTCCCCACAGTTGAGAACAACGTGAAAATCAGGATAGAACCAGGTACCCAGCCCGGCAAGATATTGCGGCTCAGAGGCAAGGGCCTTCCGGAAGTTAACGGATACGGAAGAGGAGATCTGCTCGTTAATGTAAACGTATGGATCCCGAAAAGCGTGACCAGGGAAGAAATGAAGACCATAGAAAAATTCAGGGATTCGGCTAACTTTACTCCCAGGCCCGATAAAGACGATAAGGGATTCTTCGAACGCATGAGGGGTTATTTCGAATAGAAACACCGTTTCAGGACGTATCTTTCTCAGAGTTTTTTATATTTACATCTCTTTTATCCAACCTGTCAAATCCTATCTATGGCACTTTTTGAAGCTAAGAATGTTACAAAACAGTATGGTACCCATCTGGCTCTCGATAATGTAAGCATTTCCGTTCCCGGCCAATGCATTTTCGGACTCCTCGGTCCAAATGGCGCCGGAAAGACAACCCTGATAAGGATAATAAACCAAATAACGGGACCCGACTCCGGAGAATTATTCCTCGACGGCAGGAAACTGAAGCCTGACGATGTCCTCAGCATCGGATACCTTCCGGAAGAAAGAGGACTTTACAAGAAGATGAAGGTCGGGGAACAGGCATTGTATTTTGCTCAGCTCAAGGGACTCTCAAAAGCAGAGGCAATGAAAAGGCTCAGATACTGGTTCAAAAAACTCGATATTACCGACTGGTGGGGGAAAAAAGTAGAAGAACTGTCCAAAGGGATGCAACAGAAAGTGCAGTTTGTAACTACAGTCCTTCACGAACCAAAGCTGATCATTTTCGATGAACCATTCACAGGCTTTGATCCTGTAAATGCCAATATTATAAAGAACGAGATTCTTTTTCTCAGAGAAAAGGGGGCAACTATTATATTTTCAACGCATAATATGGAATCAGTTGAAGAACTGTGCGATAATATTACCCTGATCAATAAGGCAAAAACAATACTGGAAGGAAATGTTGACGACATACGAAGGCAATGGGCTGCCAACGAATATGAAATAATGTTTGAGGGTGATGTTGATCTCGCCGGCGAAAAGAAGATCAATGTCCTAAGCAGACAGATTGAAAATGGCAGAAGCAGGATCAGATTCAGGTCAACGGAAGGCATGGAGACCAATGAGGTACTTGAGAATGCCATCAGAGCAGGCAAAGTGATTTCATTCAATCCCGCGCTCCCCTCAATGAATGAGATTTTCATCAGGGTTGTAGAATCCCGGAATTAGTCATTTCACAGTATAATACTCAAATAACAATGAATAAGGTATCCGTGATAATCAAAAGGGAATACTTGACTAGAGTAAGGAAGAAATCATTCATCATTATGACAATCCTCGCTCCTGTGCTTATGGCTGCCCTCATAATTCTTCCCACACTTCTGATGATGAACCAGGAGCAGGATTATAAAAAAATTGCGGTTATTGAGGATGGTTCTGATCTTTTCAAGGGAAAGATAAGCAACACCAAAAACCTTGAGTTTGTGTATCTTGAAGACATAAAAATCAGTGATCTCAAAAACTCATTTGAACAGGCAGGATATTACGGCATACTATATATATCTCCCGAGATAATCAGTACCCCAAACGCAATCCAGCTCCTTTCAAAGAAACAACCCCCTATCGGAGTTCTGGAGCATATAGAGAATTCTCTTGAGAAAGAGATTGAAAAGCAGAAACTGATGGCATACGATATAGAGAATCTCGATGAGATAATGAAGAATGTCGAAACCAGGATTTCCGTGCAAACAATAAAGATTGATGATTCGGGTCAGGTTAAGGAGACCAGCACGGGGATTGCAATGGCTTTGGCATATATCGGAGGTTTCCTTATGTATATGCTTGTTTTCATGTTTGGTTCCCAGGTGATGAGGGGAGTAATCGAGGAAAAAACCAGCAGGGTGGTTGAAGTTATTGTCTCGTCGGTAAAACCGGTTCAGCTGATGATGGGGAAAATAATAGGAATTGCCCTTGTAGGCCTTACACAGTTTTTGATCTGGGTTTTCCTTACGATCGGCATAGCTGGAATCCTTAGGTCAACGATCCTTAAGACCAGTGACCTGACGGAAGTTACCCAAAACGTCACGAAAAGCCTGATGACTGACGAAAAACAGGTAGAAGCAGTGGTCAAAGCTGCCGAGACAGATCCCAGGATGACTGAATTTGCACAGATATTCGAGAGTGCCATGAACCAGCCATGGGGATTGATAATAGTCAGTTTCATTTTTTACTTTATAACCGGATATCTCCTCTATGCTTCAATTTTTGCAGCAATCGGTTCAGCGGTTGACAATGAAACGGAGACGCAGCAATTTATGCTCCCCGTTACAATTCCGATCGTTCTCGGGCTCATGGTGGCAATGGGCACAATGCAGAATCCCGAGAGCTCACTTTCATTCTGGTTCTCAATAATCCCTCTTACCTCACCGATAGTAATGGTAGCAAGGATCCCATTCGGAGTTCCATACTGGCAACTGGCACTTAGCATGGGACTCATGGTTGTTACATTTATTGCTTTTGTGTGGATGGCAGCAAAGATATACAGGACAGGCATCCTTATGTATGGCAAAAAAACATCATGGAAGGAAATGTGGAAATGGCTCAGATACTCCGGATAACCTGCGTGTAAAAGCACTTTCTGAAAAGAGGCTGCAAACCATTAGCATTAACAATTAAATGACCGGATCTGCTGAATAAGAAAGTTATTGTATTTACAGGAAAACTAAACTGGATTATGTCAAAAATACTTGTAATAGACGACGAAAGGGCCATAAGGAATACCCTGAAAGAAGTTCTTGAATATGAGAACCATGAGGTTGACCTGGCAGAAGATGGCCCCTCAGGCCTGGATTTGTTCAATGCAAACTCATACGATATTGTTCTTTGCGATATCAAGATGGCAAAGATGGACGGAATTGAAGTCCTTCAGAAGATTATTGAGAACTCATCAGACGTTCCGGTAATTATGATTTCAGGCCATGGCAATATTGATACGGCGGTTGAAGCAATAAAAAAAGGAGCCTATGATTTCCTCGAAAAACCACTCGATCTTAACAGGTTGCTGATCACCATAAGAAATGCCACCGAAAAGACAACCCTGATTACACAGACCCAGGTGCTGAAGAACAAGGTCAGCAAGATGTACGAGATAGTGGGAGAATCACCTGCCATACTCAAGGTAAAGGAAATGATCGACAGGGTAGCTCCGACGGAAGCCAGGGTTCTTATAACCGGTTCCAACGGTACCGGCAAGGAACTTGTGGCGCATCAGATACACGAAAAGAGCAGCAGGGCCAAAGGTCCTTTTGTGGAAGTGAATTGCGCCGCCATTCCTTCTGAACTCATTGAGAGTGAATTATTCGGACACGAAAAAGGATCATTTACCTCAGCCATAAAACAACGGATAGGGAAATTTGAACAGGCAAACGGGGGAACTCTATTCCTTGATGAAATAGGTGATATGAGCCTGTCGGCACAATCAAAAGTGCTGAGAGCCCTTCAGGAAAACAAGATAACCCGTGTCGGATCAGACAAGGATATCCACGTCAATGTCAGGGTTATAGCTGCAACCAATAAGAATATAAGAAAAGAAATCGAGAATAACACCTTCAGGGAGGATCTCTACCACAGGCTAAGCGTCATCCTGATACATGTCCCGACACTTAACGAACGAACTGAAGATATACCCCTGCTTGCTGAACATTTCAATTCAATGATCTGCGGAGAGTACGGGATGAGCAGGAAGATAATCAGGAAAGATGCGATAACCGAGCTCCAGAAAATCCAATGGACCGGAAATATACGCGAGTTCAGGAACGTACTGGAAAGACTGATCATCCTCTGCAGGGATGAAATTACCGGAGATGATGTAATAGCCTATGCGCGACCGGTTTCAGGTATAAATATTTTATGAGAAGGCAGTTTTTGCAGATCGCCGTACCCCAGGAGCCGGAAAATGAGTTATATGAAAAATGCTAGAACCTGAAATAAATGAACGGGAGAACATCGTATGCCCTCATCTGGTACAATAATATCCCGACTGCCAGGATAATGACCATCTGAACCGGAACAGGAATCTTTATGAAAATACCTCTGTAGGATTCCTTGACTTTTTCGGGCAGAAAATGGATAAGGTAGCCGGCTGCAATCAGGGAAAACACTGTCCCGTAAACCTCCATGATATTTTCAAAGGATGCAGGCATGAAATTTTCAAAGATCTGACTAAGCATAATGCCGGCATGATCCATATCCACCGCCCTGAAAAATATCCAGCAGAAGCTCACAAACTGGAAAGTCAGAAAGACGGATAAAGGCCTTATAAATCTGTTTGTTCCTGCCCTGCTGCCGAAAATACGCGAAAAGAATTTATCGATAATAAGGCCCAGGCCATGCAAACCGCCCCATATAATGAACCGTATATCTGCCCCATGCCAAAGGCCGCCAATGAGCATTGTAAGCATCAGGTTAAGATTAGTCCTGAATTTTCCCTTCCTGTTCCCTCCCATCGGGATATAAAGGTAATCCTTGAGCCATCTTGAAAGAGATATGTGCCACCTTTTCCAGAAGTTAGCAATTCCATGAGCTTTGTAAGGGGAATTAAAGTTTACCGGAAGCCTGAAGCCAAGGATCAATGCAAGTCCAATTGCAATATCGGTATACCCTGAAAAATCACAATAGATCTGTAATCCATAGCCATAGATGGCAATCAGGTTCTCAAATCCTGAATAAGCAGTGGGTATGTCAAAAACACGGTCAACAAAATTTACCGCAATAAAGTCAGAAATAATAATCTTTTTGATCAGACCTTTGGAGATCAGAAACAGGGCATGACTGAACTCCCTCTTCGCCAGATGGAATTCCGTTTTGAGCTGAGGAATGAATTCAGAAGCCCGTACAATAGGTCCGGCTACAAGCTGGGGGAAAAATGAGACATAGAAACCAAAGTCAATAACACTACGCACCGGTTCAAGTTTGCCTCTGTAAACATCAATAGTATAGCTTAGTGACTGAAAGGTAAAGAATGAGATCCCGACCGGAAGGATTATATTTCCAATATCAAAGCGGGTACCCAGCAGGGTGTTTGAAAAATCGGCAAGAAAATCCCTGACCTGGTAGGATGTACCAAATATGTCGTTGAAAGCATGAATGAAAAATCCTGTGTACTTAAAATAGGCAAGGATACCTATATTTGAAAGAATACTTATAAGAAGAAATAGCCTTCGTCTTGACCGTGTTCCGGACCTGTAAATGAAGATCCCGCAAAAATAGTCGATAAGGGTTACAATGATCAGAAGGATAAGGAATAATCCCCCGGTTTTGAAATAGAAGTAAAGGCTTATGAGAAAAAGATAAAGATTTCTGAGATTCAACCTTTTGTAGACCAGGCTGTACCCCCCAAGCATCAGCAGGAAGAATATCCAGAAGACCGGCCCTGAAAATATGAATGGTTCTTCAGGATTATAGCTGAAAACAGCGGTAATCAAAGTTTTAATAAGTCCTTCCTCTGCTGCAGATGAATCATCAATCTCAATGTTTTGAACCGGTTGAGACAGTAAGGAGTCGGGAAGAGCTCCCTGAACGGATGCTATAAGTGTATCTCCTTCGGGGATGGTAAAAAGATCTGTTATCATCATCCTGGCAAGGGTATCTGTTCCTGTGTCGGTGAAATGTACCAGATCCTTCTTTGCCAGCGGAGGTTCCATCCTGAACCACTTTATGATGGAACCCTGCCCTCCCATTGCCTCACGGGCATCCCAGAAGAAAGCACCTGACTCTTCGGAAGCTTTTCTCTGCGCATCAATAATATGAGGAAGATTCGGATAAGAACGTACCGCATCTCCCGATCCGAATGCCATATCGGTAACCCCAACCACTATTACCGGCACTCCGGGCAGTGCGTTTTTCAGCCTTGAGATTTGCCGGTGCAAACCCTTTTCATAGTATGAGTAATCATCCCTGATATTTTTAACTATGTTAAGTCCGTAGTGTAATATCACAAGGTCAGGAGACAGAAGTTGCAGCGATTCAGTGAGATTGTTGCTGTCAATCATTGTGAATTCAAGGCCTGCGCTGCCTCTTTGGGGTATATTGTCGACTATGATCCCTGTCTTGCTTTCGATGCTGATCCCGTAAATGTCAGGGCTGGTCCTTCCCGTAAAATCTATGATTACATCCCGCGAGTCATAAAGGGGGCAAATGAATTCTTGAATTTCCTTACCTGTTTTAAGGGTGTCGGTAAAAGGCGGGATATTTCTCCCTCTTATTTCAATCTTCACATCACCGCCTGTATTCCTGTAAAAAATCCTCAGAAAATCATACTTTAAAGTTGTGGAGTCGGCGAATTTTGAAGGGACTATCCTGATCCAGGCGTTGACCGGGCTTGCCTGCCTGGCATTTTCGGGCAGATATCTGCAGAAGGACATGAAAGGACCCAGATCATTATGGCTGATCTCATGGTTTTTGTACGACAGATAATTGTATCTCTTCCAGTTTGATGAGGCCCTGACAAATACTGACTTTGTGTACGAAACCGGCATAAGGGGAAGAAAAAGACCAGGGCCTGTTCCAGGCCGTCCGTTTCTGAGATTTAACCTCAGATATGATGTCAGCCTGTCACCCTCAATCTGTGAATCACCGTAATACATGATCCTCACCTGACTGTCAGGGCTTTGCAATGAATCACGAAATACCTTCAGAGGATCTGATACAATCAGGCTGGCAGAAGCGCCTGATGAGTCCGGGATTTCTTTTCTCTCCTCAATGGTATCAGGAACCGGGATTACGGGTTGAAGCGGTACTATGCTGACGGAATCTCCTTTTAATAATTTCCTGGCTATTTCTTTTGAGAAAAGGTTTTCAGGTTTCGGAAGATTGAGATTATCCGGAAGAAAAAAAGACAGACCTGTAAAACAGATCAGAAAGATCAGTAATAATAGAAATGATCTGAGAGGTCGCATCTTTTTATGAGGGGTCAGCTCTTCTTTTTAATTCTAAGTTTCTGTCCTACCTGTATCTTGCCAGGATCACTAATATTATTCAGCGATAATACATCAGATGTAGTGACATTATCAAATCTCCTGATAATATCCCAGATGGTGTCGCCATTGCGGACGGTATATGTTATGTAATCCTCATCCGATCCTGACAGGACGGGAGCTGAAACCGGGCTGAAAGGAACTGATTTACCGGCCATTTGCTGTTTCTCCGCGAATGTCATGGAATTGATCCGTGAAAAATAATCCGATTTTGCCGGATCGACAAAAACTGCAATTTTCTGCCCGATACGGATCGTATTCCTGTAAATATTGTTCCAGTATCTCAGATCAGATAATCCCACCCTGTACCATTCGGCAATATAACCAAGATTGTCTCCCTCCTTAACAGTGTATATCAGTTTGGTCTTGCCTTTCACATCTGCAGGGACATAGGTTGAACGTGACGGATCAGCAGTTCTGTTGACCTTTGAAAGGTACAGTTCAGGTTTGTGATTTCGGATAGTATCATTCAGATCGATGAAATCTCCCAGATGGCTCATGGGGAGTGTCAGGGAAAAAGGTTTTGTTGAACCGGGTACAAGTCCTGTACGGTACTGCGGATTCAGAGCTCTGAGCTCTCCCAGAGGTATTCTCATAACTTCTGAGATCTGATTGAGATGAATATCTTTTCTTATCAGGATTGTATCAGTTGACACGGGTATATTCAATGGAAGAGGTTTAATATTGTGTTCCCTGTAGAAATTGACCGCATAGATAGCTGCCACGTATTGAGGGATAAATCCGCGGGTCTCTCTTGGCAGCCTGTAATAAATCTCCCAGTAATCCTTCTTGTTGCCTGAACGGCGGATCGCCTTGTTCACATTCCCCGGTCCGCAGTTATATGCTGCGATGACAAGTAACCAGTCATGATAGATATCATAAAGGTCTTTCATGAATTTTGCAGCTGCATAAGTGGCTTTTACGGGGTCCCTTCGCTCGTCGACCACTGAATTTATGGTAAGTCCGTACATCCTTCCGGTAGAGAACATGAACTGCCACAATCCGGTTGCACCGGTATACCTGTTCACGGCATTGGGATTAAGTGCGGATTCAATTATTGACACATATTTGAGTTCAGAGGGTAATCCCATCGAATCGAATATATCCTCGAACAAGGGGAAATAATAATCGAGAAGACTCAGGACTGCACTGAAATTCTTCCTTTGTCTTATTGTATAAACATGAATATGGTTTCTGATGATGCTGTTATATGGAATCCGTATAACGGAATTTATTTTGTTAAGCCTCTCTATATAAACAGAATCCGGGAATTCTCCTCCGACTGAATCCGCCATGGTAAAGGCATCATGATCCTTGAGAGCCATTTTAACATACCAGCTGTTTACAAGGCTGTCAAGATCCCTTGTAATCTTCTCGGCGTAAATCTCGGAATTGAGGATTATTGTATCATTTGCGGGTTTTGCATCAAGCGTGTAAAATTTTAAAGTCAGGGAAAATAACAGTAGTATCAAATGTTTCATCATATAATAATTTATTTTAAAGGCATGATGTAACCTCCATGTAGATAATTATTAGAATATTGTGATTATGTATGCTAATAAATGGAGGTTTCATCGGCAAACAGTCATTTAAAATTTATACTTAAGACTTAGGTTAATTCCTGCCAGTGAATTACCGGCAGCAGGAAGGCAGACAGGATATAAAGCCAGGTCGAGGTTTTTACTGATATCGAAATTGAAAAGGCTGGCATCGACATTTGCATCGAGGACTGAAAGGAGGTACCATGCAGCGACTCCGATGTATGAAAGATCGCGGTATTTCTTATAGGAATCCACAGCCGACAAAAGACCATCCTCAACCCATGATGCTGTTGAAGGAGTATATGTTTCAGGATGAAGGACCGGATCATACTCTTCAGGGTCAATTCTCACAAATCTTGTATAGCTGGCCGTCTCGGGGACTTTATCAGTAAAGTCCTGATAGGCTTTCATCATATCGTTATAGTTTGTTGTGTAAAAGCTAATGCTATAGGCCAGGGCTCCGAATCCGGCATAAACAAGCGGGATCTTCCAGTATTTTCTGTTATACACCTGACCTAGTCCGGGAAATGCAACGGCAAGCATCGTTGCCTTGAGTGGCACGGGGGTGAACTGACGCTTTCTGGTAGTAACGGGAATAACCGTAACAGTATCCTGGGCGGGTAAATTGCAATACAGGCAGCTTAACAGCAGGATGAGGACAAGGGCTATTTTCAGGGTTGCTCTCAAACTAACAAACAGTGTTTTTTAATTACACACTCATGAGCCGGAGCAACAAATATAATTATTTTCAATAGTTAAGACGGTCAAACACTCCCAAAATGCGTTCCATCTCTTCAGGGTTATCGAAGGGAATGACAATTTTCCCTTTACCGGCTTCATTGATTTTGAAGTTTACCTTTGTAGAAAAGATAAGGTTCAGGTGTTCTGAAAGTTGTTTAAAATCCTCATTTAGTTTTTTTCTCCTTTCACTTTTCGCGGGATCTTTTATCTTTTCTGACTGGAGCTGTCGCACAAGCTCTTCGGTTTGTCTTACAGAAAGGTCATCATTTACCACGTGGTAATAAACCTCCATCTGGATTTTGGGATTTTCAATATTTACAAGTGTGCGGGCATGTCCCATCATCAGGTGTTTGTTTCTGATGCCCAGCTGAATTTCTGCAGGAAGCCTGAGAAGCCTGAGATAATTGGCAACAGTTGACCGCTGTTTGCCGACCCTGTCACTCAGCTGTTCCTGGGTAAGCCGGCATTCTTCGATGAGCCTTTGAAAGCTGATTGCAACCTCAATTGCATCAAGGTCTTCACGCTGAATATTTTCAACGAGTGCCAGTTCAAGCATTGCCTGATCATCGGCTGTCCGTATATAAGCAGGAACATGGGTGAGTCCGGCAATCCGTGCGGCTCTTAGCCGTCGTTCACCTGCTATCAGCTGAAATCTGCCGTCTCCTGATTCCCTCACGGTAAGGGGTTGAACGATGCCCAGCTTCTTTATTGATGATGCCAGTTCCTCGAGAGCCTGATCATCAAAATGAGTCCTCGGCTGAAAGGGATTGCCGTCTATATAGTCTATGGGAATATCGAGGTTGGCTTCCAC
>CAZTDW010000014.1:0-33764 GCA_964611835.1 uncultured Rikenellaceae bacterium
TCCCGATCCCAGGACAATGACAGACTTTCGGGGATCGCTGCCGTTGTAATCAATGTCATGTTCCGATCCGCTGTATGAAAGGTAAAGATAGTTGGTCATTGCCGGATACTCGGCAGCCAGGGTGTCAATCTGCCTGACATAGGGGATTATGCCAAGCTCTTTTCTTTTTACCCTGACGTTAAGCAGATCAGAATGGATATTCCCGGAATCGGATTTCAAAACGTGCCTGGCTATCTGGAAATCGCTGAATCCGTTTATTTTGGCATGGGCAAAAAGTTCTTCCGGAAGTGAATCGAGTGAATTATGGAGGCAAAGTTCATTTTTTATGCTGATAATGTTCTGGAGTTTATACAGGAACCATTTGTCGATCCTGGTAAGCTCATGGATCCTGTCGACCGACAGACCTTTTTCAAGGGCTTCGGCAATGACAAAGATCCTCATATCGGTAGGTTCGGCAAGCTCTTTTTCAATATCAGCGAATTCCAGGTTCCTGTTTCCAGTAAAACCATGCATTCCCTGTCCGATCATCCGCAGTCCTTTCTGAATGACTTCCTCGAATGTTCTGCCGATAGCCATCACCTCACCGACGCTTTTCATGCTGCTTCCGATATGGTGTGATACTCCCTCGAATTTGTTGAGGTCCCATCGCGGAATTTTACAGACAATATAGTCAAGAGCCGGTTCGAAGCAGGCTGTTGTGGATTTGGTCACTGAATTCTTAAGTTCATGAAGCCCGTAGCCTATTCCGAGCTTCGCTGCAATGAAAGCCAGCGGATAACCGGTGGCTTTTGAAGCAAGAGCACTCGAACGGGAGAGACGTGCATTCACCTCTATCACCCTGTAATTTTCAGAGTCGGGCGACAGCGCATACTGAACGTTGCATTCTCCCACAATACCGATATGCCGTATTATTTTGATCGAGAGTTCCCGCAGCTTGTGATACTCACTGTTTGTAAGGGTTTGAGAAGGAGCCACCACAATGCTTTCACCAGTGTGAATGCCCAGCGGATCGAAATTCTCCATATTGCATACGGTTATGCAATTGTCAAACCTGTCGCGCACCACTTCATATTCAACTTCCTTCCATCCCTTGAGCGATTCTTCAACCAGTATCTGGTTAGAATAGGAGAATGCCTTTGATGAGAGCACCCTTAGCTCATCGGCATCTGATGCAAATCCGCTTCCCTGCCCACCCAGGGTAAAGGCAGCCCTTATTATTACCGGAAATCCCAGCCTGGAGGCAGCTTCCACCGCTTCATCAACTCCCTTTACAGCAATGCTCCTGGGAGTTTTTACATCGATCTCATCCAGCTTCCTTACAAACAGCTCTCGGTCTTCAGTATCCATTATTGCCCTTACGGGTGTGCCAAGCACTTTTACGTTGTACCGGTCAAATACCCCGCTTCTGTACAGTTCAGTGCCGCAATTCAGGGCAGTCTGCCCTCCAAACGACAAAAGAATGCCGTCGGGAAGCTCTTTTTCAATTATCTTCTCAACAAAATAAGGAGTAACAGGCAGAAAATAGATTTTGTCGGCAAGCTCCTCCGAGGTCTGAACCGTAGCAATGTTCGGATTGATCAGCACAGTTTCAACCCCTTCTTCCTTCAGGGCCTTAAGCGCCTGGGAACCGGAATAGTCAAATTCGCCGGCTTCGCCTATCTTGAGGGCTCCGGAGCCCAGGATTATAACCTTTCTTATATCATCTTTCATCGCCGGCTTTTAGTCCCCAAAAATAAAACAAATTTCGGTATCCGGGTTGAAGATAAGAAAAAATGCATATATTTGCATCGAAAATGAATAAATATGCAGAAAGTAGAGCGCCTTCTTGCCATTGAAAAGATCATAAGCGAAGAGATTGTAACATCGCAGGAGGATTTGCTTAAACTTCTGAAGGAAGAGGGGATTGAATGCACACAGGCTACCCTGTCGAGAAATCTGAGGCAGATGGGAGTGATCAGGGTGCCATACAGCCCGGGCAGTTACAGGTATTCGATGGGTGAGGGGAGGCCGGCTTCCCCGAAGCCTGATCCAAGGCTGAACTTTGTTCCCGTTATCCGCGATATTGTTGAAGCAAGGGGACTGTTGGTGATAAGGACAATACCGGGAAGCGCAAGCTCCACAGCATATCATATCGACAACAGCGGCCGGTATGAAATTGCGGGGACAATAGCTGGTGATGACACCATCCTCGTGATCCCCCGCGACGGCATCACGATGCAGCAGGTTCACAGCTGCCTTGAGATGATCTTTCCCGGATTGCACAACCAGATCAGGGCATCAGGGTAAATATATATAGATCAATCGCTAACACTTAATAATTTTAAACTTAAATTGAAATGAAAGAAAAAGTTGTGCTTGCCTACAGTGGCGGACTGGATACATCGGTAATATTGAAATGGCTTATTGAAAAGGATTATGAGGTGATTGCCTTCGTTGCTGATGTCGGACAGGATGATGATTTTGATGAGTGCCGCAAAAAGGCCCTGTTACTTGGAGCTTCAAAAGTTGTGATAAAGGATCTTAAGAAGGAATTCATTGATAATTATGTATTCAAGGCTATAATGGGTAATGCCATCTATGAGGACAGGTATCTGTTAGGAACGGCCTTGGCAAGACCTCTGATAGCAATGAAGCAGATAGAGGTTGCAGTCAGCGAGAATGCTGTAGCGGTTGCTCACGGAGCCACCGGCAAGGGAAATGACCAGGTACGGTTCGAGCTTTGTTACTATGCGCTTAAACCCGACATTAAGGTGATAGCGCCATGGAAAGACAAGGAATTCCTCGAAAAGTTCAAGGGAAGGACTGACCTGCTAAAGTACGCTTCAGAAAAAAAGATACCTGTTAAGGCAAGCATTGACAAACCATACAGCGAGGATGATAACCTCATGCATATAAGCCATGAAGCCGGTATACTTGAAGATCCTATGTTCTCCATTCAGAAAAACATGCTTTCAAAAATGGTTCTTCCTCAGGATGCTCCCGATAAGGAAACACGGCTTGTGATCCATTTCAGGAACGGTATTCCGGTGAAGGTTATTAACAAGGATGACGGGACAATAAAGGAAGACTCGCTCGAAATGTTCATATATCTCAACGACATTGCCGGCCGGAACGGGATCGGACTTCTCGATATGGTCGAGAACCGGTTTGTCGGCATCAAGTCGAGGGGTGTTTATGAGACGCCTGCTGCCACAATACTTCACGTGGCACACAAAGATCTTGAGGGCATTGCCATGGACAGGGAAGTAATGAGGCTCCGTAACATGCTTACCCCGAAATTCGCCGAACTGATTTACTATGGTTTCTGGTTCAGCCCCGAGATGGATTTTCTCATGGCTGCAATAGAGAAAAGCCAGGAGATCATTGACGGAAGTGTCCACCTTTGCCTTTACAAGGGTAATATCCTCATCGAAGGCCGGGAATCACCGTCTTCACTCTACGACAAGGAACTGTCGAGCATGGATATAGAAGGAGGATTCGATCAGACCGACAGCCGCGGGTTTATCAGGATCAATGCGATCAGGCTGATGGCTCACCGGGCTATCATCGAGGCCAGTAAAAAGAAGAATTAATGGCTCTTCTGCCTCAAATCAATAAATACCTGGATCTGAATTAACAAAATCATCATATGAAACTCTGGGAAAAAGGTATAGCAACTGAAAATTCGGTAATCGAATTCACCTCCGGCAAAGACCGGTTCACCGACCTTCTTCTTGCTGAATGGGATATAGCCGGATCGATGGCTCATGCCATAATGCTTGAAAAATGCAGGCTTATTACTGCTGAGGAGAAAAAGGATCTGCTCAATGCTCTCTTTTCATTGTTTCAGAAGAAAGGGAAGGGGGAGCTGGTCATTGAGGAAGGTGTTGAGGATATCCATTCTCAGATCGAAAAAGAGCTGACTGAAGCTCTGGGTCCTGCGGGGCGAAAGATACATACCGGCAGGTCGAGGAATGACCAGGTTCTGACAGATATCCGCCTTTTTACACGATCGGCGATTGATGAACTTGCAGGTGATGTAGCCCGGCTATTCAATAAGCTTCAGGAGCTCAGCGAAAAACATTTTGACCTCCTGATACCGGGTTATACCCATATGCAGCCGGCAATGCTGTCATCCTTTGGCCTGTGGTTCGGTTCGTGGTCGGAATCGCTTGCAGATGATATTGTGGTGCTGGAAGCTTCAAGGATACTAAATAACAGGAATCCCCTGGGTACGGCTGCAGGATACGGATCAACCCTTCCCCTGCAAAGGAAGATCACCACGGATCTTCTCGAATTCGATACTCTTTTATTCAATTCGGCATACGCAGGGATCAACAGGGGAAAAGCTGAGCTGTCAACAGCTTCAGCCATTGCATCAATAGCACAGACCCTCAACCGGCTTGCAATGGAAATATGCCTTTTTATGAGCGCCGAATTCAGATTCATCGATTTCCCCGACGAGCTGGTAACAGGCTCCAGCATAATGCCGCAAAAAAGAAATCCCGACGTATTTGAACTGATCAGGGGCAAATGCAACCTTCTGCAATCCCTTCCCGCCCAGATCAGCGCACTTGCATCCAACCTCCCGTCGGGCTACAACAGGGAACTGCAGCTTCTTAAACAACCCATATTCAATGCCTTTTCAGATATACGTGATTGTATAGGGATAATGATACTGATGCTTGATAATATAAGGCTAAGGGAAAACATAACGGAAAATCCTGTTTACAATGCCATTTACAGTACTGAGGAGGTGAACCGGCTTGTAAGGGAGGGAATCCCATTCAGGGATGCCTACCGGACTGTTGCTGAATCGGTTAAGAAAGGGATATTTAAAAAAACTGTGCTGGCGGAGTATACTCATGAGGGTACTGTCGGTAACCTGTGCAATAAGGAAATAAGGGATCTCTTTGAAGAAAGGATTAAAAGCTTTGATAGCAAGCCTGCCGGCGTACTGATTGAAAAACTTATGCAGTATTGATATATATCATAAAAAAATATGTTAAATATTAATATATACGATGATATATATCAATTAAATATATGATATGTATCAATAAAATCAGTAATCGCTTCATTCATTTTGCCCGTCGTTAAGACAGGCTTTTTTTTATGTTTTCAAGGAAATTGTCAAAAAGGAAGTCGGTATCGGTTGGTCCTCCCGATGCTTCGGGGTGGAACTGTGTTGAAAAGAAGGGCTTGAATTTATGTTTCATACCCTCGTTGGTATTATCATTTATATTAATGAAATACGGTTCCCAGTCCTTTGCCAGGGTGTTGTTGTCAACTGCAAATCCGTGGTTTTGAGATGTAATGTAGGCTTTATCGGTACCTGCCAGGAGAACCGGCTGGTTATGGCTTCTGTGCCCGTATTTCAGTTTGTATGTGTCAGCTCCCGAAGCCAGAGCCATCAGCTGGTTGCCGAGGCATATTCCGAAAACAGGCTTGTTGCCTGCGAGTGACCTTTTGATATTGTTAATGGTTTCCACGCACATTTTGGGATCTCCCGGACCATTTGTAAGAAACAATCCGTCAAATTCTTCCAGGTGATAATCATAATTCCACGGAACCCTTATGATAGTAGTGTCGCGTCGGAGGAGATTCCTTATTATATTGTATTTAACGCCGCAGTCAACAAGGAGGATCCTGTACCTGCCCGCGCCATATTTTTTAATGCTACGTGTGCTTACCTCATCCACGAGGTTGGCCTTATTCGGATCATAAAAACCGGTATTCATTCCCTCAGGTTCAAGTTTCCCGAGCATTGCCCCCTTTTCCCTGATTCTTCTTGTCAGTGCCCTGGTGTCGATGCCGTAAACTCCGGGGACATTGTTTCTTTTAAGCCATTCATCGAGGCTTTCTGCGGCGTTCCAGTGGCTGTATTCAAAAGAGTAGTCGGAAACTATAAGTCCTGATATATGGATGGAAGAAGATTCATAGAAGCTATAAAGGTTATTTTCCTCGTTTTTTGCCGGGGCACCATAGTTACCGACAAGTGGATAGGTAAGGCAGAGGATCTGGCCCCTGTAGGAAGGATCGGTCAGGCTTTCGGGGTATCCCGTCATTGCAGTGTTGAAAACCACCTCACCTGCAGAAGTTACAGGGGCCCCGAAAGATTTTCCGTAGTATACGGTTCCGTCTTCCAGTGTCAGCCTGACTTTTATCGATTCCTTCATACTTATGTGCAATTCTATGGTTATCTGATAGTTTCTGTTACTTCTTTTATTTTTTGAAGAGCACTCCTTATCTTGCTGCGCGTGGTTGCAAGGTTCATTCGCATGAAACCCTCCCCTCCGGGTCCGAAAGTTGAACCTTCATTCATTCCCACGCCTGCCCTGAGGGTGAAAAACTCCTGCAGCTCTTTTGAATTCATTCCCAGCTTCCTGCAATCGAGCCATATCATATATGTGGCCTCCGGCCGGACGGGTATGATTTCAGGGATATTTTCACTGAAGTAATCCATTACCAGCTCAATATTCCCGTTTATATATTCGTTCAGCCCGGCCAGCCATTCATGACCTTCAGAATAAGCGGCTGTTGATGCGACTGTTCCGAAAATATTGCCATTGCCGATGTGGATATGATCGATCCTTGAATTAAAGTATTTGCGAAGGACCGGATTGGATATAATGACTGAAGACGTTGAAAGGCCTGCAAGGTTGAATGTCTTGCTTGGAGAAATGCAGGTAACTGTCATATCAGCAACTTCTTCAGAAAAGGTTGCCATTGGCTGGTGCCTGTATTGCGGCAGCACAAGGTCGCAATGTATTTCATCCGAAAGGATCAGGATATTGTTTTTGACGCATATTTCAGCGAGCCTTGACAGTTCTTCATACGACCATGCTCTTCCGACAGGATTATGGGGATTGGATATGATGATCATTTTCACGTCTGAACTTAAGTTTGCGGAAAGTGATTCAAGATCCATTGTCCATCTGCCGTTGTTTTCAGTCAGCTGGTTGTATGAAAGGTTTCGTCCGTGGTTTTCGACAGCCGAAAAGAACGGGAAATAAACGGGGGGCTGTACCATTATAGTATCTCCGGGGCGGGTAAACGCCAGGGTACAGATATTTAGTGCAGGGACTATTCCCGGGGAAAAGCAGATCCATTCCCTGTTTATCTTCCAGTTATGGCGTAAACGGTGCCAGTCGATGATTGATCTGTAATAAGCCTCCGGGCGGAAGGAATATCCCAGTATCTCATGATCAAGCCTTTTTCTCAGAGCTTTGATAATGAAATCGGGAGTTTTGAAATCCATATCGGCAACCCACATGGGGATCAGGTCGTATGTGCCAAATATCTCTTTTGTCAGGTCGTATTTTACACAGTCTGTCCCCCTTCTTTCGACGGGTTCATCAAAGTCCCATTTCATCCTTTCATTAAAAATAAAGCGTTCAAAGATAACTAAAAATCAATGATGCAAATGGCTGAACGGTAATGAATGGAATCTGCAGAGAATTTATACGGGGACAAAGATACTTCATGCTGAAAGATTATTCCCAAAACCTTTCAAAATAGGTGACATAAGAACGGCTATGTAAAGATATTTTATTATTTTTATCACCGTTTTTGGATGAATTTAATTTAAAATGACTTGATATGAAAAAAGCGTTGGCAATCATCATGATTCCGGTTCTGCTTCTTGGTTTATCGGTTCTCAGTTCATGTAAAGGGAGTTCTGAGAAACGTCAGCAAAAGATTGTTGAAATGAGCCAGGTTAAGACCATTGAAAATGAGATAGAGAAAAATGTCTATCCGTTGCCTACTTCGGCGGAAGTGATAAAGATGCTTACAGAGCTTGAGGTTGGCTATATAATTGGCATCTCAAATCCTGTTGCAAACTCAAAGAAGTACTTTACCAGTGCCAAAAGAGCCATGAATCTGGGAGCATACGGAGCTGACCTGAGCTACGCAACCCTTTACAATATCAATCAGGAGGTTATCAATTACCTTGATGGCATCAGGTCGCTGGCCGCCGAGCTGAATCTCTCGAAGATCTACGACGAGACTCTGTACGAAAAGATCAGGGAGAATTTTGACAACAGGGACAAGCTGGTGGAGATCCTTACCGAAGCATTTAATAACACCTATGCCTACCTTTCCGACAACGATCAGCAGGCACTGGCCCTTCTGGTGGTTGGAGGAGCATGGGTTGAAGGCATGTATCTTACAACCCACGTTTCGGAAGCTGCCTACCAGGTTGCAGGTATCTCAAAGGTACTTCTGGAACAGAAAAAGTCATTCGAGCTTTTCATGGATATAACTGAACCTTATCTTGCCGATCCGGATCTTAAGAATTTCGTTGACCTGCTCGAGCCGATGAAGAAAGTATATCAGGGCCTGGACACAAGCCTGACAATGCAGAATATTATTGACATAACAAAAGCTATTGAAGGTATAAGAGCCCAAATGGTTCAATAATTTCTTTGATCACTTTCCGGGGGTTGTTTAAAAGGAGTAATCCTTTACCATATATTTTTTTTAAACAGTCCCCTTTTTTATTTGCTTTTTATGAGGGAATCTGTACTGCTTGCCTTAATTCACATTTTTGCCATTATTTCTACTATTAATCCCGGGGGGATCTCTTCCAGAGGCAAAAAGATACTTCGCAGCTACCTCCGCAGATACCTTAACAGGGAACTCGAAGAAGAATACTATGCCCTTTTTGAAAATAACCTGGAGTTTTATTCCAACGAATTAAAAACTGTTGACAAGGATGAACTTGCAGATGAGGATTCGCTTGTAACCTTCCAGATAACAAATATATGCCGTCAGATAAAAAAGGGGCTTTTCCTGGAAGAAAGGATGATAGTGTTCCTTCAGCTTCTTGAGTTTGCCTTTGAGGATGGAAGGATAAACCAGCAGGAACAGACAATTATCGACATTGTTGCACGGACATTCAATATATCAAAGAAGGAATTTGACAATGCATGCGCATTCATGATCGGAAGAGCATACAATGATGTCACTCCCGACTGTTTGCTGATTATTGAAAATGATAATCCAAAAAAATGGGCTGCCGGTGAATTTTCAAACTATGAAAAGTGGCATCATATCAGGGTTAAGGGTTTCAAGGGACGCATGTTCATCCTTCATATCGAGAGCACCGGATCGCTCATCCTCATTTATGACGGGACGCTGGAGCTTTACTTTAAGGGGCGCGACATCATAGCCTGCCGGCCATATCTTCTTGAACAGGGCGTTAACATAAAGGGGCAGGGGATCGAACCTATATATTATTCCCGCATCTTCAAGAAATTCATATCAGTCAAGTTCCCTGAAAAGATCGTTTTTGAAGCACACGACATTGAATTCATGTTCAGGAATTCCGACAATGGGGTAAGGCGGATGAATTTCAGGATTGAGTCGGGCAACCTTATCGGGCTGATGGGAGGAAGCGGGGTGGGCAAGAGCACTATGCTCAACCTGCTCCAGGGGAAGATCACTCCTACTTCCGGGAATATCTATATTAACGGCTATGATCTTCATGCTGATTCTGAAAAACTTACCGGTCTGATAGGTTATGTTCCCCAGGATGATTTGCTTATAGAGGAACTGACTGTTTATGAGAATCTTTACTACAATGCACGGTTGTGCTTCGGCGACTATGATGAAGAGCAGCTCAACAAAACGGTTGAGAAGGTGCTGGCAGATCTCGATCTTCTTGAGATAAAGGATCTCCAGGTAGGTGATGTGCTTAACAAGAAAGTTAGCGGGGGACAGAGGAAAAGGCTAAATATAGGGCTTGAGCTGATGCGTGGTCCGAGCGTTCTGTTCGTCGATGAGCCGACCTCAGGCCTTTCATCATTCGACTCGGAAAAGGTAATGATGCTATTGAAAAATCAGTCAGTAGCAGGAAAGCTGGTGTTTGCAATAATACATCAGCCTTCATCCGATATCCTGAAGATGTTCGATAAACTGTGGATACTCGACAAAGGAGGTTACATGGTTTATGACGGGGATCCTGTGGAAGCACTCGTTTATTTCAAGACAGAGACCTCGCAGGCAAATGCTGCGGAGAGTGAATGCCCAAACTGCGGAAACATCGAGACGGAGGATATTCTTCATATCATAGAGGTTAAGGTGATTGACAATGCCGGTTTTCCGGGGACGGAAAGACAGATAAGCCCCGGCGAATGGTACGAAAAGTATAGAAAGAAAATGATGCCTGAAATATCGGGCAAACCTCCTATAGAAAAGCTGCCTGCGAGCAATTTCCGTGTGCCGGGAAGGGCTTACCAGATCAGGACATTTATTAAAAGAAATGTCACCCGGAAATTCGCCGACAGACAGTTTATGACGATCAACCTTCTGGAGGTGCCTGTGCTGGCCCTGATACTTGGTTTCCTCTCAAAATACAGCGAGAATGGCATATATCTCTTTTCTGCTAACAAAAACTATCCGGTTTTCCTTTTTATGTCGATAATCGTTGTGCTTTTTGTCGGACTTACTGTCAGTGCTGAAGAGATTTTCAGGGACAGGAAAGTGCTTGAAAGGGAGAGATTCCTCAACCTGAGCTGGATGAGCTATCTTCTATCGAAGATCAGCTTTCTTTTTATCCTTTCAGCCATACAGTCGCTTTCGTTTCTCATTGTTGCAAATATCCTTCTTGAAGTGAGGGGAATGCTGTTCCAGCAATGGATCATACTGTTTTCCACAGCCTGCTTCGGCAATATACTTGGATTGAATATATCAGCCGGTATGAGAAGTGCGGTGAGCATCTACATACTTATCCCTCTTCTGCTTGTCCCCATGCTTCTTCTGGGCGGGGCAATGATCAGGTTTGATGACCTGCACAGATCCATCAGCAGGAAGATCTACGTCCCGGTAATAGGCGACGTGATGGTTACCCGATGGGCTTATGAGGCGCTTATGGTCGAGGAATTCAAATCGAACAAATTTGAAAAGCCCTTTTTCAGATACGATATGCAGATAAGCCAGAATGACTGGTATACTTCTTTTCTTATTCCTGAGCTGAAAGTGAAGATAAATGAATGCAAGGCGGCTGGAAAGAATGAGGAATACAGCGATTATTGCATAACCAATCTGAAAAAGGTTAATTATCATATTAATGAATTGTCGGCTGTTACGGGCATAAAGCCGGGGGAATGGCTTGAGTCGCTGAATTATGATGATTTCAGTGATTATGCCGGAGATGAAACTATAGCATACCTCGACAGCCTGAGTCTCTATTTAAGGACATTCATCAGGGAGTTAAATTTGAGCAAAGACTCGCTGTACAACCAGATGAGCACAGCAGTGGGAAAAGAGAAGCTTCTTGAGCTCCGTGAAAAGAACTATAATGAGAATCTTGCAGATATTGTCCGAAACACCCTTAACAAGAACAAAATATTTGATTCAGACAAGAAGCTTATACAGAAAGCGGATCCGGTTTTCATGAAGCCGGGATCAAAATGGGGCCGGGCACATTTTTATGCTCCGTTCAAACAGATCGGCAATCTGAAGATCGATACTTTATTATTCAACGTGATAATGATCTGGCTGATGACATTTACATTGTTTATCACACTTTATTATAACATCCTTAAAAAGTTCATAATATTCCTTGAATCACTGAAACTGCCGTTATGGAGGAAGTTCGGAAGGGAACTCCTTCAGATATAACGGGAAGAAGTTCCCTGGTTCCATCCTGTTAAAGGAACCTTCTGTTGATCAGGTGAAAAGACAAATCAGAATGGTTAAACCAAAGAAAAAGCTGGGTCAGCATTTCCTGAAGGACAAAAATATTGCAGCCAGGATAGTATCTTCCTTTTCAGGGCAAGGTTGTGATTCGGTACTTGAGATCGGACCGGGAACAGGGATCCTGACAGGGGCACTTATTGAAAGGAATTTCAGCGATTTTCAGGTCATAGAAATCGATGACGAATCGGTTCGGTACCTGCATTCGAACTTTGGCGGGTTAACCAAAATTATCGCCGGAGATTTTCTTGCCTTCGACCTGAGATCTCATTTTAATGGCACTCTTGGTATTATCGGCAATCTGCCGTACAACATTTCCTCCCAGATCTTTTTTAAAATAATTCACTATCGCGACATTATACCTGAGGTGTGCTGCATGGTTCAGAAGGAGGTTGCAGAAAGGATCTGCGCAAAACCGGGATCGAGGATATACGGTATTCTGAGTGTCCTGATCCAGGCATATTATTCTGCTGACTATCTTTTTTCTGTTTCAGGTAATATGTTTTACCCGCCGCCAAAGGTGGAGTCGGGTGTCATCAGGCTTCTGAGAAATCAGGTTGAATCAATTGATTGTGACGAGGCACTGTTTGTGAAGGTGGTAAAGGCCTGTTTCAACCAGCGGAGGAAGAAGCTCAGGAACTCCGTCAGGGCTGCATTTGATCTGAGTGAATACAATTTCAGGGAAGCTGATCTGAGGCCTGAACAGCTCTCCACTGACCAGTTCATAGATCTTACCAACTGGATTGATGCACGGCGCAAACATTCAGAATGAAAAGCCCATGGCATCGACGGGATTCATTTTGGCTGCTGCATAGGCGGGTGCATAGCCGGCCACAATCCCTATGGTGGCCGAGATGAAAATTGCCAGGAATATGTTGGCGAAAGTCAGGTGAATGGAAAGATCATACAGGTAATTGATCACAAGGGTACCGAAAAATATGAGGATCAGACCCAGGAGGCCTCCTACAACCGAAAGGAGGACCGATTCGGTAAGGAACTGCTGAAGTATGAAGAACCTCTTTGCTCCGAGAGCTTTCTGGATCCCGATGACGTTCGTTCGTTCCCTTACTGATACGAACATAATATTTGCAATGCCGAATCCGCCAACGAGAATTGCAAATCCTCCTATGATCCAGCCCCCTATGTTGATTCCCTTGAATACCGCATCAAAACCCTGTGAGAGCATGCTTGCCCTGTTGACCGAGAAATTTGTTTCCTCTGTCGGTTTAAGGCGCCTTGCTGCCCTTAGGATTATTGTTATCTCGTCAGATAGTTCCTGAACCGCAATGTCGGGTTTTGCCTTTACCATCAACTGGGTTTCAACGAACCTGTTCCGGAGATTGATGAAACTCCTTCCGAAATTCAGAGGGACCATTGTAAGCTGATCAACGTTGCTCAGGCTTATTCCGCCCTCGCCTTCTTTTTTGAGAACTCCGATCACCTGAGTCTTGAATCCCGCAAGAGTTACTGTTTTCCCTACCGGATTGGAATCTTCAAAAAGCTCTTCGGCTATTTCAGCTCCCAGAACTGCAACATTATTGCCCGAGTTGAACTCATTTGGAGAAAAATACCTGCCTTTTTCTATCTCAAACGAGACCACCTTTTCAAGATCCTGGGTCACAGCGCCCACAACAGCTTCGTTTGCAACATTGCTTTTGTACTTCATCCTTTCATTCTGGATTACTACAAGTGCTGCCGATTCGGTTCTTGTCGACCTGTTTAAGACGGCTTTGTAGTCATCAAGACTGACTGACGGCCATTTGATAATATCCCACCAGGCAAGGTTAGGGTCAAACGACCATGGGAACTTCTGGATATAAATAACATTGCTTCCCATGGAATTTATGCTGTCGCGTATTGATTTCTCCATCCAGTCGAATACCGTGAACACAGATATTATGCAGAATATCCCGATGGTGATCCCGAACAGGGAAAGGAAGGTCCTCAGCTTATTTATAATCACTGAGTTAAAGGCAAAAATCAAACCTTCACGGAAGAGTCTGAAGAACAGTTTCATCTTTAATTTCTTAATAACCAGTATTCAAATTGCCCTTCCCGCAAGCGGGAGAATCCAAATATTGACTGCATTACCTCCATTCCTGTCTGACCCTTTTATGTGGGATACAGATTTCATGACTGAAAAAGGAATTTACTGAAGGCCGAAGATAAAAAATCCTCCGGTGTTTCGGTTGCGGTTCAGGCATATTTTCATCAATAACTGATGATTTATTCACGGGACAGGGATTTTTCATCTGCGGGAGATGAGTTGTAGTTGTTACTAATCAGTACTTAAAGTGAGCTAAAGTTTGGAGTTCTTAAAGTTAAGAAATAAGGTATTATTAACAGTCAGGGGCTTGAAACTAACATATGGCCTTTATAAATATTAACTTTAGGCACTCTAGGCACTCCAAACTCTAAATAATAATTAGTTACCTGTCATTTATTATTCATAAATATTATGTATTGAGGTTAATAAAAAATTTTCTATTTTTAACCGCCTGAAACAGAAGGGAAATTCCAATCATAAAAATCAGAATATGAGTGAAAAAAGAATACAAAGCGCACTGATCTCAGTTTATTATAAGGAAGGGTTGGAACAGATTGTCAGACTTCTGGATGACTTGAAAATCAAAATCTATTCCACCGGGGGCACATTCAGCTTTATAAGCGATCTTGGGATAAGGGCGGAGAAGGTTGAGGACCTGACCGGTTACCCTTCGATCCTGGGCGGCAGGGTAAAAACTCTTCATCCGTCGGTTTTCGGAGGTATACTTGCCCGCAGGGAAAACAGCCAGGATCTGGGGCAGCTGGGTGAGTACGGGATTCCCGAGATAGACCTGGTAATCGTTGATCTGTATCCTTTTGAAAAGACTGTAAGTACGACTGACATTGAGGAAGAGATCATTGAAAAAATCGATATAGGCGGTATTTCACTTATCAGAGCAGGAGCAAAGAACTACAGGGATGTCCTTATTGTTTCATCGGTCAGGCAGTATCCCGGGCTGTTGAATCTGCTGACTGAAAAAAAGGGTTTTACAAGCATTGAAGAAAGAAGGCATTATGCTGCTGAGGCTTTTATGACATCATCACATTATGATACGGCAATATTCAGGTACTTTAACAGGAAGGAAGGCATAGAGGCGTTCAGGGAAAGCATAGATGAAGCGTATCACCTCCGCTACGGGGAAAATCCCCACCAGAAGGGTATCTATTATGGCGATCCCGGCAGGTTTTTTGACAAATTGCATGGCAAGGAGATCTCATACAACAACCTGCTGGATATTGATGCCGCTGTAAACCTTATTGATGAGTTCCGGGAAACGACCTTCGTTATAATCAAGCACAATAATGCATGCGGTGCAGCATCGCGGAGCAATCCCCTTGATGCGTGGAATGATGCGCTGGCATGTGACCCGGTTTCAGCCTTTGGAGGTGTGATCATTACCAATGCGGAAGTTGATGAACTCACTGCTTCAGAGATCGACAAGCTGTTTTTTGAGATAATAATAGCTCCCGGATTTTCACAGGAGGCTGTGGAAATACTGACAAAGAAAAAGAACAGGATCATTCTTAAACGAAAAGAGGGCATGAAAACCGGATTCGTATTCAGGTCTCTGCTTGATGGGGTTCTGTGGCAGGAAAAGGATCTTGCTACCGAACAGGCGATTGATATGCGGCCTGTTACCGACAATGTTCCCGATTCTGAGCAGACAAGGGATCTGATATTTGCCAACAAAATTGTCAAGCACAGCAAGTCAAACGCAATTGTAATTGCCAAAAACAGTCAGCTTTGTGCAAGCGGAGTAGGGCAGACATCAAGGGTGGATGCTTTGAAGCAGGCTATTGAAAAAGCACACAGTTTTGGATTTGATCTTGAAGGAGCAGTGCTTGCTTCCGACGCTTACTTCCCCTTTGCCGATTCAGCCGAGATTGCGCACAAGGCAGGGATAAAAGCAATAGTGGAACCCGGTGGCTCAGTCAGGGACAAGGATACAATTGATTTCTGCGCTTCAAACGGAATAGCTCTGGTCTTCACGGGCATCAGGCATTTCAGACACTGATTGTAAAATATTTTAAAATCTCATAAATGGGACTTTTTTCATTTTTGACACAGGAGATCGCGATCGATCTGGGCACTGCAAACACGATAATCATACACAATGATAAAATAGTTGTTGATGAGCCTTCAATAGTTGCACTGGATAAAAACACTGGCAAGCTTATAGCGATCGGAGAAGCTGCAAGGCAGATGCATGGCAAGACACATGAAAACATAAAAACCGTCAGGCCTTTGCGTGATGGGGTCATCGCCGATTTTAACGCTGCGGAGTTGATGATAAGGGGCATGATCAAAATGATCAATACCGGTCCCAAGTTTTTCACTCCCTCGCTTAAAATGGTGGTGTGCATTCCCTCCGGCAGTACCGAGGTCGAGTTGCGTGCAGTACGCGACTCTTCCGAGCATGCAGGGGGTAGGGATGTTTATATGATTTATGAACCCATGGCCGCGGCCATCGGAATAGGTCTTGATGTTGAAGCCCCTGAAGGTTGCATGGTGATCGACATAGGCGGCGGAACTACCGAAATTGCAGTTATTGCCCTCGGAGGAATTGTTTGCAATAAATCCATAAGGATAGCAGGTGACGGATTTACAGCTGATATTCAGTCTTATATGAGGCATCAGCATAACATAAAAATCGGTGAGAGAACCGCTGAAGATATTAAGATCGCCGTCGGAGCAGCTCTGCCTGATATCGAAAATCCTCCGGCAGACTATGTTGTACGCGGGCCAAATATTATGACATCGCTTCCCATAGAAATACCCATATCATACCAGGAAATAGCATACTGTCTCGACAAATCCCTCACCAAAGTTGAAGCTGCACTTCTGAATGTACTGGAACAAACACCTCCGGAGCTTTATGCAGATATTGTCAACAAGGGCATATATCTTGCAGGAGGAGGAGCACTTCTCAGGGGTCTTGATAAAAGGCTATCAGATAAGATCAATATAAATTTCAATGTTGTAGAAGATCCATTGCATGCAGTGGCAAGGGGAACAGGAGTAGCTTTGAAGAATGTTGACAAATTTCCCTTCCTGATGCGATAACGCGGAATCAGATGAGGAATCTTTTAAACTTTCTGGTTAAATACAATAATCTCATAATTTTTCTTTTACTGGAAGGATTAGCTTTTTATTGGCTGACAACTGGCAATAATTATCACAACTCCGTAATGGTAAAGAGTGTTCAGTCAGTTACAAGGGGAGTTGAACAAAGGATCAGCAATCTGAGGAGCTATCTTAATCTGAGGGTAATAAATTCAAATCTCGCAGCTGAAAATGAGGCTCTGAGGAATTCTATAGAACGTCTTGTAAAGAAGGAGGATTTCACATTCATTTCAGCCATTGATACACTCTTTAAGCAGCAATATCAGTACACCTCTGCAGAAGTCATAAATAATTCGGTCAACAGGCAGAAGAACTATTTCACCCTAAACAAGGGAAGACGGCAGGGACTGGCTGAGGACATGGCTGTTACCTATAATAATAAAGCTGCGGGAGTAATATTGGGTTGTTCGGATAACTATTCAGTAGCGATATCGCTTCTTAATCTTGATTTCAGGGTAAGTGCAAGAATAAAGTCGAGCGGTTATTTTGGTTCCCTGAACTGGGACGGACATAATCCCCGGCATGCAGTTCTGAATGAGATTCCACAACATATCAATGTCAGCGTCGGGGATACCGTTGAAACGACCGGTTTCTCAGCGATATTCCCTGAAGGTACGCTCATCGGAGTTATAAGCGATGTGAAAAGCAGCGGGAGTGATTTCTATAATATTAAGGTGGAGCTTTTTACAGATTTCAGGAAACTGCAATATGTGACCATAATCGGAAATATTAAAAAGTCTGAGCAGCACCAGCTTGAAAAACAGTTCCAATGATAAATACATTAATAAGATACGGAATAATTATTATTCTGCTGATGTTGCTTCAGCTGCTGTTGTTCAACAACATACAGTTCAGCGGATATATAAATCCGTATGTATATATAATGATAATCCTGCTTCTCCCTTCAGCTATTCCCTCCTGGCTGCTTCTGATAATTTCTTTCCTTACAGGCCTTATAATTGATCTTTTTATGGGTTCACCAGGGATGCATGCTTCGGCCACCTTGCTTGCCGGATTCAGCCGCCCCTATATTCTGGCGTTAATTGCACCCCGCGACGGTTATGAATCGGGAAAGGAGCTTTCAATGCTGGCATACGGATTCAGGTGGTTCGTAGTATATGCATCCATTATTGTGCTGATTCACCATACAGCCTTATTCTATCTGGAAGTCTTCAGGTTTTCAGGCTTTTTCAGGACACTGTTGCGGGTTATTCTGAGCAGTGCTTTTACCACAGCTTTTATTCTGCTTGCAGAAAGATACAGGAAAGGAAGATGATCTGAACCCGTTATGAAAGATGCATTCATAAACCGGAAGTACGTTGTAATGGGGCTGATAATAGTAGCTGCCCTGGTCCTGCTTGTCAGGCTGTTCATTATCCAGGTGATCAAGGACACATACCGGTTGTCAGCCGACAATAATGTTCTCAGGTATGTGATTCAGTATCCGGCCCGCGGGCTGATCTATGACAGAAATAAGAAGCTTATCGTATTTAACCAGGCTGCATACGACCTGATGGTCGTTCCCGCACAAACTACTGCTGTAGATACCGCCCTGTTCTGCGAACTGCTGGATATATCATCTGATTTATTCAGGGAGAGAATGGATGCTGCAACAGGTTACTCAAGGCGGGCCCCTTCAGTGTTCCTCAAGCAGATCTCAGCAGAGACATACGCACGTCTGCAGGAGAAATTGTTTTTGTTCCCCGGTTTTTATGTACAGCCCCGTACCCTGAGGAAATATTCAAAACCTGTTGCATCCCACCTGCTTGGATATGTAAGTGAGGTTGATGAGAATATTGTAAAGAGGGATCCGTATTACAGGCCCGGAGACTATATAGGAAGACTGGGCATAGAAGAAGCATACGAAAAGGAGCTGAGAGGCAAACGCGGAGTCAAGATCTTTCTGGTTGATGTCTACAGCAGGATCAAGGGATCCTATGCTGATGGCCGTCTGGATACAATAGCTGTACAGGGTGAAGACATCATATCATCAATCGATATGGATCTCCAGGAATACGGAGAATACCTGATGAGGAATAAAACAGGCAGCATCGTGGCACTTGAACCGGAGACGGGAGAGGTTCTCACACTTGTCTCCGCACCGAATTATGATCCCGGGCTTCTTGTAGGAAGAGTAAGGTCGGAAAATTTTGCAAAACTGAATGCCGATACTGCATGGTTGCCATTGTTTAACCGGGCACTTCAGGCTTCATACCCGCCAGGTTCAACTTTCAAGCCGATCAATGGTCTTATTGGCCTTCAGGAAGGAGTTATTGATCCTTCAACCAGGTTTGGATGCAATATGGGTTACCTGTTTGTTGGTTGTCACTCACACAGCTCACCCCTCGATCTTATGCACGGGATCTCAAATTCGTGCAATTCCTATTTCTGCCAGACCTACAGAAGGATACTTGAAAACAACAGATACGCTTCTATTTCCGAGGCTTACGACATATGGAAGGGTTATCTCAATGAATTCGGATTTGGCAAAAAGCTTGGAATTGAACTTACCAATGAGCTTCCGGGCCTTGTCCCGTCAACATCATACTTCGACAGGTACTATGGAAAGAACAGGTGGAAAGCTCTTACCGTCATTTCCATGGCAATCGGGCAGGGGGAGATCGGGACCACTCCGCTTCAGATGGCCAATATGACCGCAGCCATAGCCAACAGGGGATATTACTATATACCCCATATTGTCAAGTCCATAGGGGAAGACAGAAAAATCGACCAGCGGTTTCTTACCAGGCAGCTTATCAGTATTGATTCCGCTAATTTTGAAGAGATCATTCTCGGGATGGAAGAGGCTGTTAACGGCGAAGCAGGCGCCACGGCAAGGATAGCAGCTCTGAAAGATATAATAGTCTGCGGAAAAACCGGGACTGCACAGAATCCTCATGGGAAGGATCATTCCGTTTTTGTTGCTTTTGCTCCGAAGGATAATCCGAAAATAGCTATCTCCGTTTATGTAGAGAATGCGGGATTCGGAGCAACCTATGCAGCTCCTGTTGCCAGCCTGATGATCGAAAAATACCTTACAGGCAAAGTGACAAATACTGCACTGGAGCAAAGAATACTGGAGCTAAACCTTATGGAAAGATGAAAAGGAATATCAATATCTGGGGCAGGCTTGACAAGGTATCGATATTGATATTTGCTCTGATGCTCATTATGGGCTGGTTCAATATCTATGCTGCGGTTTTCAATGAAGAGCACAGCAGGATACTCGACATGTCGCAGCGTTACGGAAAACAATTTGTGTGGATAGTTGCTGCACTTGTAATTGCAGTTTTCGTAGTCGTAATTGATACAAAGTTCTACTTCTTTTTTGCCTTTTTCATATACGGTGGCCTGATGTTCCTGCTTGTCCTTGTCCTTTTCCTTGGCAGAGATATCCATGGAGCCCGTTCCTGGTTTGAATTCGGAGCTCTGAGCCTTCAGCCGTCTGAATTTGCCAAATTCGGGACAGCCCTGGCCCTGGCGGCATACCTCAATATGAAAAAGCATGACCTGAAAAAACCATCGGTATTCTTTACATCATCTGCATTGATCCTTTTCCCTGCACTGCTAATAGCATTGCAACCCGATATGGGATCAACGGTTGTCTTCCTGGCATTCTTTATAGTACTTTTCAGGGAAGGCATGAGTCCCTATGTATTTATTTCGGGGATCCTGATGGTGATATTGTTCTTTTTCACGCTTCTGTTCAATAATCTGTACCTCACAATCTGCCTTATCGGCATTGCATTCCTGCTGGCATGGTTCTCAACCAGAAAAACAAGGGAAATAATTATTGCGATTCTGATTTTCGTTTCAATTACCGCGGCTCTGTACCTTTTCCGGAGCTTTGCCTTCAGGGATCTGAATGATGAAAGGCTGTTCCTGATAGCAGTGGTACTGAGCGGATTTGCATATGCATATTATTTCTATTCCAAAAAAGCCCTGGCCTTTATTGCGATCTATATTTTCCTTGTGGGCAGCATTGCTTTTGTAAATTCAGTCGATTTTGCATTTAACAGAATACTTAAACCTCATCAGAAGGAAAGAGTTGAAATAATGCTGGGTATCAAATCGGATCCCCATGGCACCGGGTATAATGTCAATCAGTCGATTATCTCAATCGGATCAGGAGGCTTTTCAGGGAAGGGATATCTTAAGGGAACCCAGACCAAGTTCAAGTTTGTGCCTGCTCAGAGCACTGATTTTATTTTCTGCACCGTAGGTGAAGAATGGGGCTTTTTAGGTTCCTTCGTTGTAACCGGCTTATATGTCTTCCTTCTTCTAAGACTTGTTTTCCTTGCGGAAAGGCAGCGATCCCTCTTTTCAAGGATATACGGCTATGGTGTGGTTTCAATTCTGTTCATTCATTTTTTCATAAATATAGGCATGACCATAGGGATCGTTCCTGTGATCGGGATACCTCTTCCCTTTTTCAGTTATGGGGGAAGTTCATTGTGGGGATTTACTATCCTGTTGTTTATTTTCCTCAGGCTTGATGCAAGCAGAACAGAGTATCTTGTCTGATCAGAATGGAATAGTTATCCTGTGTGAGATCTGGATGCCAAAATCTTTTTCAACATAATCAATCAGCTGAGGAAAGAATTCCATAAAGTCATCCTGGATTGAAAAGTAGTTTTTTTTGAGTGCTTTGATGGCATACCTTGTTTCATTCGGAAGAGAGGTCTTCTTGCTCATGGTTTTCAGCACTCTTCTGATACCATTTACTGTTTGATATGACTCGATCCAGTTGTTAATGATAAAGAAAGGCATCATCTCCCTCACATTGTCGGGAAGGATCTCAAAATTGTTAACCATTGCCCTGTAGAAGTTGTAGGTAACACTTTCCAGGGGTCTTCTGGAAAAGAAGTTCCATTCTCTTGTCAGGAAGTGATCATATATTATATCAGTTACTACACCTGAGTACTTGTGATATTTTCTGCTGAAGAAGATCTTACTCCGGTGGACGACCGGGTGACTGTCGGTAAATGCATCGATATGACGGTGCAATATGATGCCTTTCCTTATATGCTCGGGATATTTGAGGTATTCCCGTCCCTTTACATAATCCCCAATATAATTGCCGATGATTATCTGTTCTGAATCACCGGAGAGATATATATGGGCAAGGACGTTCATACATCAGAAAAATAGCACAAAGAAATCAGATATGACAAACCGCATGCAAAACATTTTCTTTAACATGTTTTTTAAGCCGTGGGAAATCTCTATCATCTTTCTTAATAACAACAACTTAAGGCTTAATTACTCCGATTCAAAAAATGTTTTGAAATGTTCGGTTATTATTTACGCAAATTATAAATTTGTCGTCTTACTTTATATATAAACGACTTTATCTTCTGATAAATTATAAACAAAATAAGGAGGTTTTATGGCCAGAAGGAATGTGATTATTATCGGAGCCGCGGGTCGCGATTTTCATAATTTCAATACATGCTACCGTGACAATGAGAATTATAATGTTGTCGCGTTCACGGCAGCTCAGATCCCGGATATCGATGGCAGAAAATATCCCGGTGAACTTGCCGGTAAATTATATCCTGATGGCATTCCGATATTTTCCGAAGAGAATCTTCCGGAACTTATCGGCAGATATAAGGTAAATGATTGTGTATTCTCTTACAGCGATATTACTTATCAGAAGGTAATGTCTGTGAGTGCTATGGTAAATGCCTCAGGGGCCAGTTTTGTTCTGCTTGGTCCTGACGACACCATGGTAAAAAGCAGGAAGCCGGTTATTGCCGTTGGTGCAGTCCGGACAGGCTGCGGAAAAAGCCAGACCTCCAGAAGGGTTATTGAGCTTCTGATGGAAAGAGGGCTCAGGGTAGCAGCCATTCGTCATCCCATGCCTTATGGCGATCTGAATTCCCAGAAAGTGCAGCGTTTTGCCGCCATCAGTGATCTTGAAGCTCATAAATGCACTATTGAGGAGATGGAAGAATATGAGCCTCATGTGGTCAGAGGCAATGTGATTTATGCCGGTGTCGACTATGAAGCTATTCTCCGTGCAGCTGAAAACGATCCTGACGGATGCGATGTTATTGTCTGGGATGGCGGAAACAACGATTTCCCCTTTATTAAGCCCGACCTTATGATCACCGTAGCTGACCCTCACAGGGCAGGCCATGAATTAAGATATTACCCCGGAGAGGTTAATTTGCGCATTGCAGATGTAGTTGTAATCAATAAGATAGACAGTGCTGCTCCTGAAGCCATCCAGATAGTAAGGGAGAGCATTGAAAAGGTTAATCCCCACGCCATAGTTGTTGACGGAGCTTCTCCGATAAAGGTTGATGACATGTCATTGATAAGGGGGAAGAAGGTGCTTGTAGTTGAGGATGGTCCGACACTTACTCATGGTGAGATGAAGATAGGGGCCGGTATTGTGGCAGCCCGTAAATTCGGAGCAGCACAACTGGTTGATCCAAGGCCCTATATTACCGGAAGGCTCAGTGAAACCTTCAGGTTATATCCTGAAATAGGGACCCTCCTTCCGGCCATGGGTTATGGAGAACAGCAACTGCGCGATCTTGAAGCCACTATTAACAATACTTCATGCGACAGTGTGATCATTGCAACTCCGATTGACCTAAACCGTATCATTAAAATAAACAAGCCATCAACAAGGGTTTACTATGATCTTCAGGAGATAGGCAGTCCAAACCTTTCTGAGGTTATTGATGATTTTGTGGTCAAATTCAATCTGAAGTAGAAGAAGACTCTTTTCTTACCTTCTTACCCGGGCATTCCCTTTCCAGATGCTCCATACCTGCTCTTCATCGGCAGGCTGTGCATAGTCGGTTATTTGCGTTGTGGCAAGTGCTCCGGTAGCCCATCCGAACTGAATCCATTTTTCAGGGTCCCAGCCTTTCAGGATTCCATAGAGCAATCCTCCCACGAAACCGTCACCGCCTCCAATCCTGTCAAGAACAGTTATTTCCCGGGGTTCAACAACATGCCATGAGTCGCCCTCAAGCATTATTGCCCCCCAGAGATGCTCACTGGTGCTTATGACCTGCCTCAGGGTTGTTGCAAATACAGAAGATCCGGGGAAGGATTTTTTAACCCTGCCAATCATTTCCCTGAAGCTTTCTATCTTGGCGGCAAGGTCTTTGCCTCCCTCTTCCGGTCCTTTTATGCCAAGGCATAACTGAAAATCCTCTTCGTTGCCAACAAGGATATCCGAAATTCCGGCTATGGTCCGGAAAGTTTCTGCCAGTTCTCTTTCCCTTCCTTTCCAGAAGGATGCCCTGTAGTTCAGGTCAAATGAGATCAGGGTTCCGTATTTTTTGGCGGCGCGGGCCAGCTCGAGGCAAAAGTTGCTTGTCTCTGCCGACAGTGCTGCGATGAGGCCGGAAAGGTGAAGGATCCTTACGCCTTCCTTTCCAAAAATACGATCGAGGTCGAAATCTTTGACATTCAATGTTCTGCCTACTTCACCGGCCCGGTCGTTATGGACCCGCGGCCCCCTGGCTCCGCAGCCCGTATCAGCTATATTGAACTGATGCCTGTACCCCCAGGGTCCTCCCTGTTCGACATCAACGCCTTCATAAGCAATATGCCTTCCTGCAAGATTATCCTTGATGAACCTGGCAATCGGGCTGTCCTTGACAAAAGTTGTAAGAACCTTTACGGGAAGTCCAAGAAATGATGATATACTTGCCACATTCGACTCAGCACTCGTTGCCTGCATGTAAAAGGTGTCGCTGCAGTGAACAGGCTGGCTGTTCAGCGGAGTAATCCTGACTCCCATGCTTGTAGGCACAACAAGCGACCACATAAAATCATTTCTCAAATCAATTTTCATCTCTTTATTGTTTAAGGTTTTTCAGAACACCATTATCCGGGATCACTATTTCAGTCTCTCCCTTATCGTTTTTGATTCTTGTTCAAACCCGGGCTTGTTGAGCAGGGCAAACATGTTTTTCTTATAGGCTTCAACACCGGGCTGATCGAAAGGATTCACATCAAGAATATATCCGCTTACAGCGCAGGCCAGTTCGAAGAAATAGATCAGCTGGCCAATGCAGAATTCACTGAGTTCAGGGACAGAAATAGTAATTATGGGTACCCCGCCATCGTTATGTGCAAGGGTTGTCCCGAGTTCAGCATTGATATTTACCTCCGACAGTCTCCTGCCGGCTATATAATTCAGCTGATCGGAGTCATCGTTTTCTTTCGGAATAAGCACTTCCCTGCCCGGTTTTTCAACGGAAATTATGGTCTCAAACAATATCCTCTGACCTTCCTGGATGTACTGGCCCAGGGAATGCAGATCGGTTGTGAAGTCGACTGATGCCGGGAAAATGCCTTTCCCTTCTTTCCCTTCACTCTCACCGAAGAGTTGTTTCCACCATTCTGCCAGGAAATGCAATCTGGGAGTGAACCCGGCCATTATCTCGGTTGTCCTGCCGGTTTGCATGATGAGGTTGCGTGCCGATGCATAAAGCAGTGCAGGATTTGAAGCTGCATTCCTGTTATGCCGGGTTAATTCCTCCATCGATTTTGCTCCCTTTACTAGCATCCTGATATCGTATCCGGCCAGAGCCACCGGCAGTAATCCTACCGGTGTAAGTACAGAATATCTTCCGCCTACATTGTCAGGTATCACGAAGGTCTCATAACCGTTTACGTCGGCCATTTTTTTCAGGGCTCCCTTACTGTTGTCAGTTATCGCTATTATCCTTTCAGCGCAACCTTCTTTGCCCGTTTTCTTCTCAAGGTGGTTTTTCAGTATCCGGAAAGCTATGGCGGGCTCAGTGGTTGTTCCTGATTTTGATATTACCACAATTGAATAATTCCTTTCATCAAGGATATCGATAAGTTCAGCCATATAATCCTCGCATATGTTCTGCCCGGCAAAGATGACCTCATGATGCTTTTGTTTCAGCAACGGCCGGAATGAATGTGACAGCCCTTCGATCACTGCCCTGGCCCCCAGATATGAGCCTCCTATCCCGATAACAACAGTTGTATCGGATAGAGAACATAACCTTCCTGCAGCTTTTTCAATGCTTTCGATCTGGGTCAGAATGTCATCCGGAAGGGAGAGCCAGCCAAGGAAATCATTACCGGCCCCTGTTCCATTATTGAGGTTATCAAGGTGTCTTACAGATTGCTGTGCAAGAGCGACTATCTCCTCATATGAAACAAATTTACCGGCGTTCTTGAGATTCAGGGTTATGTTTTTTTCCATTTTGTTGAAGATTTCAGTGAGTGATACAAAAATAAAAAAAACCGGCAGGATTCAACCTGCCGGTCATTATAAATAGGAGATGAAATATATTGAAAAAAAACTATTTGCGGTGTATGCCCCCTGCGCTTGACGACTGGGCGTCGACATGTTTCGGATTGCCCTTGTAATTAATGTCTCCGGCACTTGATGCTCTTGCCGTAAGCCGTTCAGTGACATAGATATCTGCATCGCCGGCGCTTGAGACCGATATATTGGCATCTTTTACGGTAAGATTGTAAGCATTCATTTCACCGGCGCTGCTGAGATCGGCTTCAAGCTTGTCGGCTTCGCCTGAAAGGGTCATGTCTCCCGAACTGCTGAGATCTGCTTCAATCTCCTTTACGAAAGCCTCCAGTTTTATATCACCCGCGCTGCTGGCTGATAATTTCAGCTTTTCAGCTCTTACCGGAGTTTCCCCGATCACATCTCCTGCACTTGATGTTGATACGTAATTTATTTCCTTAAGGGTTACGTATACTTTTTTCTCTTCAGCCTTTCTTATCTGCGCATCAGCATATACATGAAGTACACCGTTTTTGACTTCCGTAATAATATATTCATGCAGATTCTGATCGGTTTCAACGGCAATATAGTGGTTATCAGCTTGTTTAAGATAAACATCTATTCCTGTGCTGACCTTAATACCTGTAAAGTCGCCAGCCGGTCTCTCTTTTTTTACCACATTGCCGTCGCCATAAACCGTTTTGCGAGCCTGGCCGTCAATGCAAGAAGCATTTGTTATGCATAGGGCTGCAATCATCAGGATTTTTATGCTTTTCATAACAGTTGGTTTTACAGATTGATTATTTAATTCCTGATTAAAGACGGTAACAATAATTGTATGATGCATCAGCAATGACAATTATTCAATGCCATTTGAAAATTTTAAGACCGGCTGCAAAGAAAAGGGCACCCGTCGCTGTAAGAATTGTGAATGACATAGCGATTTCGCCAAAGGCTGCGCCTTCATTGAAAATGCTTCTGACACCGTCAGTAAGCATTGTAAGAGGAAGGGCCTGAATAATATTGATGCTCCAGTCCGGGAAATTGTGATAGCTGAAGAATATCCCTGATAAGACCATCATGGGATATGTGATAGAGTTGATGAGTCCGTTCCCCACTTCAGTATTTGATGTATGGGAGGAGACGAAAACTGCAATTCCCGCGAAGGCAAAGTTACCGGCAATGAAAATAAATATCAGAGAGGTAATATCTCCCTGAATTTTCATGTTGAATGCCAGTATAGCAAACACTATTAAAATCAATGATTCCACGAAGTTCATGATTATCCTGACCGTCAGAAGAGCCAGCAGGAAATATGACTTTTTCATTGGTGTGGCTACCAGGCGTCGAAGGAGCTTTTTTGATCTTTTTTCTATCAGGCCATAGCTTATGCCCCACATGCATGACATCATTACTCCCATTGTTATCAGGCCGGGTATCAGAAAGTCGATATAACGTGTTCCCGCAACCATAAGGGGTTTGATATTCTCCTCTGTTTCACTTATATCATGTGATTCACTGCCAATTACCGAATTAAGCTTTATATATGTTAACTGGGCATCAGAGTTCTGGGGATCAAAATGATATTCCGTCTTTCCGTTATTTTCAAGAAGTATCACATTTACAGTTCCTCTTTTAAGCAAGATCATTGCCCGGTCCCAGTCCATCTCAATGAAGTAAAACACGGAATTGCCAAGCTTGTCATTGCTAAGCACCAGCTTCCAGTCAAAAGATTTGTCGGACGGATCAGGATTTTTTTCACACGAAGTCTCAAGAAATGATCTTAATGAAGAAGCCGTTTGCGGATCTCTCTGAGCAGTTTCAGATTTAATCACCACTGCAACTTTTCGAACGACATCAGCTTTTTTTGTAAACGCAATTCCCAATCCGACCGACATCAGAATGGGGAAGAGTATTCCCCAGAAGAGTACGCCGGGTTCCCTTGATATCTCCTTGAACAGGGCAACGGTCAGCTGCCAGAGCTGATTTTTAATCAACCATTTACTCATATATTTTTCTGCCTGTCAGGTCCGTAAACAAATCATCGAGATTCCGGTAGCTTTTCCCGTTACTGCCCGATTCAAGCAGCTGATCGAGAGTTCCTTCGCGAAGAATAGTGCCCTGATCCATGATAATTATATAATCGCAGAGGGTTTCTGCCTCCTCCATATAGTGAGTGGTGAGGATCATTGATGTTCCGGATCTGTCTTTCAGCCTGAGTAGTATATCCCAGATTTCCCTTCTCGCATTTGGATCAAGTCCGGTGGTAGGTTCATCAAGAAGCATTATTGACGGATTGTTAATCAGGGCTATGCCAAGTGCCAGTCTCTGTCTTTGTCCTCCTGACAGATTTACCACATATGATTTTCTCTTGTCGGTCAGGCCAACAAGTTCAATCACTTCATCCACTCTATCCCTGCCAAGTCCGAAAAAGCTTGCAAAGAGCTGAAGGGTTTCGGTAACTCTCAGTTTATCGATTAACCGGGTTTCCTGCAGCGAGATGCCTATAATTTTTCGTATTTCATTCTCATTCCCCTTCCACCTCATGCCGGTAATGAATATTTCTCCCTCGTCAGGTTTCTGAATCCCTTCGATCATTTCAACCAGAGTAGTCTTACCTGCACCATTGGGTCCAAGGAGTGCTGCAAACTGTCCTTTCCCGATCCTCAGGCTTATACCTTTGACGGCCTGTACTGTTTTGAATGATTTCCAGACTTTATTGACTTCAATTACAGGTGTTACCATTTTCATTTTGTCCCAAATAGCCTGTCGCCGGCATCACCAAGTCCGGGCATTATGTACCCTTTGTCGTTCAGTTTTTCATCCAGTCCGGCCAGATATATTTTAACATCGGGGTGATCACGCTCAATTTTTCGCACACCCTCGGGGGCTCCTATTATGCATACCAGTTTGATGGTTCTGGCACCATGATCTTTCAGGATCCGGATGGCAGCTCCCGAGCTTCCTCCTGTGGCAAGCATAGGGTCAAGGACCATGACAACTGCTTCGCTCAGATTTTCAGGGAGATTAAGATAGTAATTAACCGGTTCAAGGGTGACATGATCGCGGTAAATGCCTATATGTCCTACTTTAGCTGAGGGGATCAGCCGGGTTATTCCACCTGTCATTCCCAGTCCGGCCCTCAGTACCGGGACAAGGACAATATCGCCCGACAGTTCCTGTGTTTTGCATGTTGTGAGAGGGGTTTCAATATCTGTATCTTTTAAGGGAAGGTCACTGGTTATTTCATAGGCCATTAATCCTGAAATTTCTTCCAGAGTCTCCCTGAACTCCCTGGTTGAGGTTTCTTTTCTGCGAAGCTGTGTGAGTTTATGTATCAGCAGGGGGTGTTTTAGAAGAATCAGCATAACAGGCACTGGGTTTTAAAAGGCCGGCAGATTGTTCTACCTGAAAAGGTATGGATCCAATGATCTTTGATTGTTAATGAATGCAACAACAAAGGCATCGGAATACCCTTCCTGCTTTATGACTTTCAGCGCTTCCCTGGCCAGTGCGAGATTGCCGAACTCACCGACACACAGACGGTAAAGCCCGTTATAGAGATATTCAAATGATCTGTAGGTTGTCCCTCCTATGGTAATATCCTGGGAACCTTTGGATCCCGAGTAGGATGAAAGCTGAACACGGTATACGACTCCTTCTGTCAATGCCTGAGATTGAGCCGGCCCCGGTACTTCAACTGATTCTTTTGCGGCAGGTCTGGTGGTAGCACCAGCCGTTGCAGCTTCTTTCCGAACGGTTTCTGCTGAGGGCTGTTCTGCTATCACCGACCTGAGATCAGTAATCCTTTCATTGTTCCTGAATGCCACCACAAACGCGTCTGGATAATTCCCCTGGTTCATGATCCGCTGGAATTCTCTTGCCTCGTTAACAGAAGCGAATTCACCTACACACGACCGGTATGATCCGTTAAGGAAATACTCGAAGGAGTTGTAGGTATTTCCGTCTATTGTCATGCTGAAGCTTCCCCTGGGTTTTGCTGATGACAGGAACTGTACCCTGAACACCACCATTTCAGATGAAGATGGTTTAGCTGCTGCCTCATCAGTAACAGTTTCTGGTTTTGAAGATACGGGTGTGGCAGGCTTTTCGGTTGTATAATCAGTCCTTTCAGCTGGTTCTGTTTTTGAACCGGATGTTCCCTGTCGCGCAGCCTGTGAAGCTGGCTGCCCTGCGGGTTGCTGCTTCAGATCCGGTTTCCCGGTTTCAGCCTGTGGAAGACTGGTTTGAGCAACGGCCGTCGATGAGCCTCCTGTTGTTTCAAAAGGAGTTACATCGGCACCTGCAATAAATCTCATTGCATTTGATAGGTGGGTAAATCTGTTCAGCGAATATGGGTCTGAGAATGTTATCTTAAATAATCTCAACAACTTACTTCCGGAAGTTTTCCTTACTGACATAAATGCCATTGTCGGATTGACAGGATTTATTTTAAGAGTTAATTCATCATCCGCCGTATTGAAAAAACTGGTAAGATTCACCGGTTTGTCCCAGTATTTGCCGTTATATTTTGAATAATAAAGATCGTAACCTCCGATACCCTTGTGTCCGTCGGATGAAAAATAAAGATTGTTATCGCTGTCGAGAAAGGGAAAAAGCTCATTCCCCGGGGTGTTGACGGATTTGCCGAGGTTTTCGGGAGATGACCATGAATCACCGGATTTATGGGTAACATAAAGGTCGAGTCCTCCTGACGAGCCCCTTCTGTTGGATGCAAATACCATTAAATCTCCTGAAAGTGACAGGGCGGGATGAGTGTATGTGGAATTGTCATTGCAGAAGCTTAGTGGATCCTTTTTACTGACCCATTCACTTTTGCCGCCTCTTCCTGATTCATAGCCGGCCTGGTAAATTTTTTCCGATTCGCTGCTTTTCGTGCGTTTAGCATAAAACATAAGCGTGTAGTCGCGGTTGAAGGTCATCGCTTCGGTAGGAACGGCAAAAGGATCATTATAGGAAAAGACATGATTTTCACGAAGGATGGTGTCGAGGGGATCTGTATAGTAGGTGCCCAGTGTTCCGAAGGATACATGATCACTTATCATCCTGTCTTCAACCTTTGTATGCGAGAGGAAGACTATTCCGTTCCTGTAGAACTGGATCCCGTTTGCCGGAGATATTATCTCGAGGTTAAAAGGGACGATTTTCAAAGGCAACTGATTATTCAGCGTATCGGCTCTTTTAACCAGGGAGTTTTCAGCCCTTTCACCATCGCTGTTCGCAGGGAAGCAATTACTGCTTATGCCAATGATTCCTGCAAGCGAAAAAACAAATATTGTAAAAATTAACCTTTTCATAATGAACTAATAAAAAGATTCTACCAGTGACCATTTTTTACAAATCCCGATTTGGAATTGGCAAAGTTTATACCGATTGCTATTTCTGTTGTTGGGGATTCCTTAAAATAAGGCGAGTCTTTAGGCAGTGCAAAAAAGGTACCGACATAAAGTTTGGGGAACCTGTATTGAAAGAAGAAAGAGATCTTTGAATAATCATTAAAAAACGTCCCGACACAAAAATCCCCTGCATATATTTTAAGCATTGGTTCGAGGCTTTCCTTGATATCGAACGACAGTGAATCGTCGGTGTTTATCAGGAGGGAGGGTTCGACCACCAGCCTCAATGCCCTGCTGATAACTATTTTGCCTCCCGCCTGCAGGTTATACTGGCGTGAAACAGGGACCATATAACTGCTGAGGGTATCATTGTTGCGGGGCCGGCCGAGGATGTTTGTGGCTGAGATCCCGGCATAAAAACTGGGATTATACAGGTAAACTCCTATGTCGGCATTTGGAAATGTGAAGTCCTGCGATACCCGACCTAAATCTTCATCAGCTTTTAATCTGTGCCAGGCACCCCTGGCTGCTGCTCCAACCGAAAGGAAGGTAAGGGATTGTTTGTTTATCGGAATATGATATGAAAATGAACCTATTATTCCCACTGACTGGGTGCTGTCATCCATTGTGTTAAAGGCTGAACCCCCCACTCCAAAATTTGTGAACTCACTTGTTTTTGCGGAGAGGAGATATCCAGGGACCTTTCTGGAAATTCTTGTGTTACTGCTTAAAACCTGAGAATAGGTGCTGCCCTTAAATCCAGCAATGGCGTCAGCCGAAAGGAAATCCTTGCTGCCGGCATAGGCCGGATTTAATATCAGAGGGCTGTAAATCCTGTATGAAACGGGGTATAATGGCAGCTGCTGCCCATACAAGAATATCGCATTAAGGACCAAGGCAAGTATCAGAAAAGACTTTTTCATAACTTTTATCCCCAATATTGTCAAAATATTAAACGGATTTAAATATAAAGATATATCTGTCAGGTGATATTCTTTATCAAAAATAATCAAAATAAGTCAGGAACATTTATTTTTTAAGCCAGTCCTCAACATTTTGAGGACTTAATCCCGGCAGGCCAAGTTTGTTCTTCTTATTAAAAATATTCAGATCATTTGCCAGCTTTGCAGGCTTCTCAATCTCATTAAGTCTGGCGACTGTTGTAAATCCCAGTTTTTTAAGTGGTTCAATCCATTCTTCAGGAATGCCAAGCTTAATGTAATCTTCGTTCTGGTCATCCGTTTTCAGGTTCTGGCTCAGTGGTCTCATCTGAGGGAAAAAGAGCACATCCTGAATGGAAGGCTGGTTGGTAAGAAGCATGGTCAGTCTGTCTATCCCGATCCCCATTCCTGAAGTAGGAGGCATACCATATTCGAGAGCCCTGACGAAATCCTGATCTATGAACATTGCCTCATTATCTCCTTTTTCCGAAAGCCTCAACTGCTCCTGGAACCTTTCAAGCTGATCGATCGGATCATTAAGTTCCGAGTATGCATTTGCAATTTCCTTACCATTGATCATCAGTTCAAACCTCTCTGTCAGTCCTGGTTTGCTGCGGTGCATTTTTGTAAGGGGCGAAGTTTCAACAGGGTAATCTATTATAAAAGTAGGCTGGACATAATTATGTTCACATTTTTCGCTGAAGATCGCATCAATAAGTTTCCCTTTGCCCATCTCGGGTGAATGCTGTACTCCAAGGCTGGTGCACACCTTCCGGAGTTCATCCTCATCCATCCCTGAAATATCTGTTCCGGTATGTTCCCTTATCGAATCCACCATGCTGATCCTTTTATAGGGCGGATTAAGGTCGATCAGTTTGTCGCCGTACTGAATCTCAGTTTTCCCGTGAAGGTCGATGGCTGCTTTTTTTATGATCTCTTCCGTAAAATTCATCATCCAGTAGTAGTCCTTGTAGGCTACGTATATCTCCATCACGGTGAATTCAGGATTATGAGTTCTGTCCATTCCCTCATTCCGGAAGTCTTTAGCAAATTCATAAACACCTTCAAAGCCGCCGACGATAAGCCGTTTCAGGTAAAGTTCATTGGCTATGCGAAGGTAGAGAGGTATGTCGAGGGTGTTGTGATGAGTGATGAAAGGCCTTGCTGCGGCACCTCCCGGAATTGGCTGAAGAATGGGTGTTTCAACTTCAAGGTATCCTTTTGAGTTGAAAAGTTCCCTCATCGACTGTATTATCATTGTCCGCTTACGGAAAACATCGCGGACATGAGGATTTACTATAAGATCAACATAACGTTGCCGGTAACGCATCTCAGGATCTGTAACTGCATCATAAAGT
>CAZTDW010000015.1:0-29741 GCA_964611835.1 uncultured Rikenellaceae bacterium
TCACGAAAATGACTAAAGCAGACATTGTTAATGAAATTGCCAAGAACACTGGTATCGAAAAGGTTACAGTTCAGAAGACTGTAGAAGCCTTTATGGAGACAATAAAACATTCTATGGTAACTGGAAGTAACGTTTACCTCAGGGGATTCGGAAGCTTTATTGTTAAGAAAAGAGCTAAAAAAACTGCAAGGAATATTTCGAAGAATACAACTATCATAATTCCAGCTCACAATATCCCTGCTTTCAAACCGGCAAAATCATTTATCAATAAAGTAAAATCTCACGTTAAGAAGTAATTCTCCATGCCAAGCGGAAAAAAAAGAAAAAGACATAAGATGGCTACCCATAAGCGCAAAAAACGCTTACGGAAGAACAGACATAAGAAGAAGTAGAAGATTACCGGGTAGTCAAAATAAAACATTTTAAACCTAAAGGTCCTTCGATCTTTAGGTTTATTTTCATATTGTGGTTTGCAGGGGATGTTTTACTGGCTCAGATTAATGTAGTGAAGTGGGAAACAAGGATTTAATAATTGATGTCGGCGATTCAGAGGTGTCTTTGGCTTTATTGGAAGACAAGCAGTTAATCGAGTTAAACAAGGAAAAGAGGAACATTAAATTCTCGGTCGGGGATATTTACCTTGGCAAGGTAAAGAAGATAATGCCAGGTCTGAATGCTGCTTTTATAAACGTCGGTTATGAACGGGATGCCTTTCTTCACTATCTTGACCTTGGAGCCCAGTTCAGGACACAGCATAAACATTACCTTACAGCCGTTCAGAGGCAGGGCCGCGTAAGTCCGGTCCACAAGATCAAGCCAGAGGCGGATATAGACAAGGATGGCAAGATTACTGACGTACTCACTACCGGTCAGACCGTCATTGTACAGATAACCAAGGAGCCCATCTCCACCAAAGGGCCAAGGCTTGCTTCCGAGATTTCAATCGCCGGGAGGAACCTTGTGCTGATACCCTTTTCCGACAAGGTTTCAATATCCTCCAAGATCGAAAGCTCTGAGGAGAAAAACCGTCTCAAAACGCTGGTAAACAGCATTAAGCCCAGAAATTACGGAGTAATTGTCAGAACTGTAGCTGAAGGGAAAAAAGTAGCAGTGCTTGATGCAGAGCTTAAAGAGCTTGTCAAAAGATGGGAATCAGCCTTTACCTCCATAAAGAAAGAGACGAAATCCCCAAAACTGTTCATCGGCGAAATGAACAGGACCTCAACCATCCTCCGGGATATGCTGAATGTGACATTCAACAGCATCCATATCAACGATCATGCACTGGCTGAGGACATCAGAAAATATATCAGGGAAATTGCTCCTGAAAAGGAAAAGATTGTAAGGGTTTACAAAGGTACCATCCCGATATTTGACCATTTTAACGTTAACAAGCAGATAAAGGCACTGTTTGGAAAAACAGTATCTTTTAAGCATGGCGCATACCTGATTATTGAGCATACGGAAGCTCTTCATGTGATTGATGTTAACAGCGGCAACAGGTCGCGGTCGGGGAACAATCAGGAAGCCAATGCCCTGGAAGTCAACATCGAAGCTGCCTCGGAAATAGCCCGCCAGCTCCGGCTGAGAGATATGGGCGGCATAATTGTTGTCGACTTTATCGATATGCAGACATCTGAAAACAAGCAGCTTCTTTATGACAAGATGAAGGAGATCATGGCCAACGACAGAACCAAGCACAACATCCTTCCTCTTTCCAAATTCGGGCTTATGCAGATCACCCGCCAGAGGGTGCGCCCGGAAATGAATATCGTCACCGACGAAAAATGCCCGTCGTGCCTGGGAACAGGAAAAACCAGGCCTACAATACTGTTCACCGATGACATTGAAAGAGCCCTCTCTTTTATCGTTGACCGGATAAAGACACGCAAAATAATACTGAACGTCCATCCCTTTGTTGCCTCCTACCTTCGCTGCGGATTATTCCCTATATTCAGAAAATGGAACCTGAAATACAAAATATTGCTTAAGGTACAGGCCGTTACTTCTTATCACACGCTTGAATTTCATTTTTTCGACAGGGATGGTAACGAAATAGACCTTGCCTGAATATTAAATCCCTGTTGAACCTTTTGCCGGGCTTATTCGTTTGATTCTGCAGAAATATTATTTTAGCAGAAAGTATAATAACACCAGACATGAACATAAAACCGGTATTCTTTTCATTGCTCCTTCTTATTATCAGTGCAAATACCCTTGCCCAGATATATGATCCAGTTACATGGGAGTTCAGCTATGAAAAAAAGAACAACAACAGGTACGACCTGGTTTTTGTTGCCTCGATAGAGGAAGGGTCACATATTTATTCCATGGATATTCCTGAGAACGGACCTATTCCGACTTCATTCACCTTTGACACGGTCCCGGACTATAAGCTTGAAGGCAGGGCATTCGAGGTTACAAAACCCGAGGAGATCTTTGACGAGGCTTTCGGCTTCAGAATAAAATCCTTCAGCAACAAAGCTGAATTCAGGCAGACTGTTTCATCTGAAAAATCCTCATTCATTATTTCAGGAATGGTGAATTACATGTCGTGCAGCAAAACAACTTGTTCACCTCCTAAAGATGTTGAATTCAGGATCACTGTCGGAACTCCCGAAGCTTCATCTGCGACCGTTCAGGAGACTGCAGGGGTCGCCACCGGTAAACCGGCTTCTGAAGGAAGCGGCTTGCTGAAATTTTTCCTGATCTCATTGCTGGCCGGACTTGCCGGAATATTCACCCCATGCGTGTTCCCGATGATCCCAATGACCGTGGCATTCTTTTCCCGCGGATCTGAGAACAGAACCCGGTCGGTGATAAAGGCTTTGATTTTTGGCATCTCCATTGTACTTATCTATTCATTGCTTGGTATTATCGTATCCCTTACCAGTGCAGGAGCAGGTTTTGCCAATACCCTAAGCACCCACTGGATTCCAAATCTGATTTTCTTTGCGCTCTTTATTGTTTTTGCAATATCTTTCTTCGGTGCCTTTGAGATCGTTTTGCCGAATAAATGGGTGACAGGTGCAGATTCAAAAGTTGACAGGGGAGGCATGCTTGCCTCATTTTTCATGGGGCTGACAACTGTTATTGTTTCCTTTTCATGTACCGGACCAATAATCGGAGTTCTCCTGGTAGAAGCTGCCACGGGCGACTGGCTTCGTCCTACAATCGGAATGTTTGGATTTGGTCTTGCTTTTGCGCTTCCTTTCACCGTGTTTGCATTATTCCCGTCAATGATGAACAAAATGCCCAGGTCGGGCGGCTGGCTAAACTCAGTCAAGGTGTTCCTCGCTTTTATCATGCTTGCCTTCAGTTTGAAATTCCTGATGACCATTGACAGTGTTTACAACTTCAGGATCCTTACAAGAGATGTTTACCTATCAATATGGATAGTGCTCTTTACACTTCTCGGGCTTTATCTTTTGGGCAAGATCAGGTTTCATCACGACAGCGAGATACCGTACATCGGAACTTTCAGACTTTTTCTGATCATTGCCGTGTTCTCATTTGTTGTTTATCTGATACCAGGCCTTTTCGGTGCACCATTAAAGGGTCTGTCATCCCTGCTTCCGCCGCCCCGGACATCCGGATTCAGCTCTCCTGTAACTGGTACGGTTTCCGGGCCAGGGACCTTCGGGAACCAGCCATCGGTATTTTCAAGTGAATTATGTTCGGTCGTAAAACATGGCGACATATTCGATATGTCTCATGGCCTGAGCGGATATTTTGACTATGATCAGGGTCTGGCGTGTGCACGGGAACAGGGAAAGCCCGTATTGCTGGATTTCAAGGGCCATGCATGTGCAAATTGCAAGAATATGGAAGCCAGGGTATGGTCAGATCCTGAAGTTCTTCAGAGGCTGAGGGACAATTTTGTCATCGTCGCACTGTATGTTGATGACCGGACCCAGCTACCCGAAAATGAATGGATAACATCAAAAATTGACGGCAAGGTAAAGAAGACCATTGGTAAGATCAATGAAGACCTTGAGATTTCAAAGTTCAATACTAATGCCCTGCCGCTCTATGTGATCACTGATCATGACGGCAATCCCCTCAATACCCCGATGCCTACCAATCTGAATATTGAAGAGTACAAAGCATGGCTTGATGAGGGATTCAGGTTATTTAAAGGCCGGTAACACCGTCAGTTGCCTGTTTTGATTTTTGTCCGGACAGGTGAAATGTTATTGCTTTATGATTCTTCCCGACCCAGATGTCTTCTGTTCAATCCGCGGATTGCCAGTAAGATAAATGTTACCGCTACCTGAAATCGCAGCTTTCAGGTAGTCAGTAACATTACTGTGAGCGTTGCCTGATCCTGATAAAGCAATATTGGCGGAGCGGGTTACAAAGTTCCTTCCGTCAAACATGCCGCTTCCCGATATTTTTATGTCTTCACTGTCACACTCTCCGGCAACAGAAATTGTCCCAGAACCTGATGTGGCAAACTCTGAATCTGTGCAACTGACAAGGCCGAGTACTATATCTCCTGACCCTGAAATAATTGCAGAAAGATCGTGACAAACAACCCTGTCAGCCGATATATCGCCTGAGCCACTGAGCTTTATTGATACCCTGTCACCCGACATTTCATCGGCAGCGAGCGACCCCGACCCGCTTAACAATACCTTGTCAAGATCTGGGCAGGCAACGGTTATCACCGACCTTTTGCTGAAGTTCAGACAGGCAGTCCTTGGCCTGGTCTTAATTTCCAGGGTATTGTTTACAATCTCAGTTACAATATGATCCATTAAATTCAGATCAGTGGTGATCAGGATCCCGGTTGTATCGGATTTTTTATAAATGATATCAAATTCCGTAGTGTTTTCAATAATGTGGAATCCTTTTGCGGAGCGAAGCTCTGATGCGACAAAACCATCTCCGTCAATGCAGAGAAAGCTGTCAATGCATGACGAAAATCCCAGGAACACGATCCCTGAAAGGATTAAAATCAGTCTGTTTTTCATTTTTGAAATTTTTGGTTATCGTTTACTTATTATTGACATGAAAAATCCGGAAAGGTTGCACCAGGGTGCTACTTTAAATAAATATTTCCTTTCGTGGCTTCTATATTGACCTTTTTTTCGCCCGGACTTTTGCCTACCGTACCGAATGTCAGGTATTCTTTTTTGTCCTCGTCGAGAACTTTCTTTTCGAGAGAGGAGCCTGATCCGGCAGTTGTAACGAAAGCATTAATGTGCCTTATATCGAGATTATATGAGGCTGAAGGATCGAACGTCAGGTAGATATCCGTGTATGATGAGCTGATACTGATCATCTCAAAGTTTTTACTCACCAGGTCCGCATCAATCCTGCCGTATTTTGCCATAATATTGATTTCTTTACCCAGCTCATCCAGCCGGAAGTCGGTGAAATAGGAGTCACCTCTTAAAAATCCTGTTGTCCCTATGAAGAATTTATCCCTTCTTGATTTGACCGAAAGCCGCGTTGAACTTCGAAGATCAAACCTCGATGACACGGAGGTTAATGAAAGATCGTCCGAATCTTCGATGAAAACTTCAGAAAATGAGGCATCTATATACCCTTCAGATATTCTGTTTATGGAGGCATCACAGAAATTAAGCCTGATCTGCGATCTTTTCATGAGGTTATTGGCCTTGAACGATCCGTTTGAAAGATCCAGGGTCAGGTCGCCGGAGCAGTTTTCAATGTAAACATCACCGTATCGGTTCGTTATCCTGAGCTTTAGATATTCCGGTGCTGTAACAGTGTAGTTTATTTCTATCCTGGAGTCATAAGGAATGATTTTCTTCGTGATCCCCTTGAAACTCTCAAGAAGCATATTGATAGTCTGCGAGAATCCGGTTTCTGCCTTTACAAGGTGGCCCGCCTCCGAAATGTTGATGTTTATTCCCTGAAGCATTCTTGAGGTTCTTTCCTCATCCGATGAAAAAGCCTGAAGTTCGGCGGTTATGGTCACTGAGTCGGACACTGAGGGAGAAATATGGACTGACCCGTATTTATTGTTGATTTCCAGTGTCATTTCGTTATTCACGGAAATGGACCTTCTGAAGGTTCTTTTTTCGGAATACTGTTGCGCACCCGCGATTTCAGTCAGTAGGAGGATGAAAATTACGGAATTAATTACCTTATAATTCATGGTCAGTTGATTTATCCGGTATAGTGTCATTTTGTCTAAGCAGTAAAAGCATCTCATTGAGGATCCTGATCTTAATCCGGTAGTTATTGATCAGAGCTTCAATCACTTCCTGGTTGGACACGTTATCTTTCAGATCCTTCTTTATTTCGATGCAGATTGTGTCAAGTTTTGAAAGATCGTGATTGAGTTCCCTTTCAAGCTCAGGGTCGGAAGTAAGAAGCGGAACAGCTTCATTGTATAGATCTTTGATCAGGTTGTTGTAATAGATCTCAGTTTCCGTTAAGCGGGGATCCGCACTGATATGCAATGAGTTCCCGGTCGTTTTTTTCAGAAGGGATGAGGTTTTTCTTTCAACGCTGTAATAAACAACAGATGTGCCTAGTATAATTAGGATCATGGCAGCCGATGAAAGCCATAAAGCAGTCGATATACGGCTTTTTCTCAATGTCTTTTCAATTTCTTCCCAGGATTCCTCCGGAGGTGAATGACGGTCAAGGTCATCTCTGTTCCTTAAAATAAAATCTTCCAGTTCATCCATATCTCAGGTTGTTTTTAAGTATTGTCCTCAGCCTGCTTTTTGCCCTTGAATACTGCGATTTTGAGGTCGATTCGGAAATGCCGAGCAGGCCGGCGATGTCTGAATGGGAGTACCCTTCAAGCAAATGAAGTGTCAGGATTATCCTGTATCCGTCAGGCAGCATTTCAATCCCGTCGAACACTGCCTTAGTGTCAAGGATCGATTCAGTAAGTTCTTCATCAGATGTTTCAGGGACATTCTCCAAATACAAAAGGTCTGTCTTCTTTTTCCTCAGATGATTTATGCACCTGTTGATAAGGATTCTTTTCAGCCATTGTCCGAATGTTGATTCCGATCGATATGAGCGTATGTTCCTGAAGCAGTCGATAAATGCTTCCTGAAGCATATCCTCAGCATCTTCGCGGTTGTTCATGAACCTGTATGCAAGATTGTACATAGCTTTTGAAAACTGCCTGTAAAGCCTGAACTGGGCTAATCTGTCTCCTCTCCTGCATTGCTCGATGAGAATCTCATTTATATTTTTCACAGAATTGTCCACTATTCAAGCTTACCATTAATAAGAGACAAAATCCTTATCCAAAGGTTGCATCGGGAGTTAATATATTTTGTTTTTTCTTAAAAGAGGGACAGCAAGAAAAGTCCAGGCAAGTATCAATAAGCTTGTCAAAACGGCTGATTTTAATATAATGTCTCCGCATTTAACATAAAGTGTGATCCTTTGCTGCGGGAATACCGTTCCTTTTAATACAGAGCTCTTCCACCATTCAGTCTGTGTGGTTATACGGCCCCTGGCATCGATAAGGCATGAGATGCCTGTATTTGCAGATCGTACCACGGGTCTCCGGGTTTCAATGGCCCGAAGTGACGCGTACGAAAGATGTTGTTTGTAGCCGATGGTATTTTTCCACCAGCCGTCGTTGGTTATTATGAACAGGGCTTCCGCGCCCAGGGTTACATATCCGGTAACATATTCCCCGAAAACCGACTCATAGCAGATCACAGGGGCAACCTTTGACTTCCGGCCGGATCCTGTGAATACGACTCTTTCTTCCTGGGTTCCGTAATCCCAGTTGGCATTCCCAAGCACGGGAAGCAACTGGTTTATAAACCTGAGCAACCGGTTTGCGGGAACATTTTCAAATCCGGGAACCAGTTTCGATTTGTGATAAATTCCGATCTCATCGGCGGTACCGATATCAAGGGCCGAGTTGAAGCGGATCCCTTCCTTCATTACATCCTCATCAGCAAAAGATCCCATATATTCATCTCCTTCCGTACCTTCGGGAATATAGGTTACCATACCTGCAATGATGTTTGCCTGCGGATATTTTCCTCCCAGGTCCCTGATCATTCTGACATAGTGGTTGTCTCCGGCCGCAAGTTCATTTACCGGGTCATCCACTATGGTTTCCGGCATGACAATCCACGAGGTAGAAGACGTGGCAGCGCTTTCTGCCATTTTCAGGGCTTTTTCAAGTTGTATTTCAAACGGGATTGTATACTTTTCAAAATAGGGATCATAATTTGGCTGGACAATTACCACTTCATTTCCATTGGTGTCATCTGACTTGAGATTTGAAAAGATCATTACGGAAAGAATTGAAGGGATTGCTATTATCAGCAGCCAGGCTGACAGCATAAGCATTCTCCTCCGGCTTCTTCCCGACCGGTCCGAAAGCGAAAGCCAGAGGACGAGGTTTGAAACGATAATCCATAATGTACCCCCTGCGGCTCCGGTGAATTCATACCACTGGATGAAAATGATGTCTTTTGCCAGTCCGTTGCCTAAATTAAGCCATGGTGAAAGGATCCCTGAATTGAGGCAAAGGAATTCATAAAGAAGCCAGAATGCTGTGAGCGAAAGATACCCTGCCAGCAGACCCGCCCTTATCCTGATCTTATGAGCCATCAACCAGATGGTAGTCATCATCAGCGATACGCACAATATTACTATTACAGCTGCTGCAATGCTTATTGCCCTTAACCATCCGATGGCAATAAGTGAGAATATCACGAATCCTGGCAGGATGTAAAGGAACACGGCATTTTCTGAGAAATTCTTACGGTTTTTATAAATATGATCCTCTATCATCAGGAATGGGACAAGTCCTGTGAGGAGTATCAGGCCGGTGACCGGGCCGGTCCATGCAAGTCCGGTCATGATTCCTCCTGCGACGGATAATCCGGTGAGGCTATATTTATTCATTCTGTGTATCTGCTGTCTGGTGTCAGGAAAAAGCATGAAATAAATTTACCGCTTTTATCTGTCCAAGGTAACTGATAAAATGGTTTAGTTGAATTTGTTAAAATAAATTTATATATTTGGATGTTATTTAGACAGTATAATTTTAAGCGGGATAAAATCCGCGGGAGTATAAGTTTTCCTCCGGATAAAGATAATTTCAGGAAAATGCTTTTACTGTCCAAAAAAGTAATTTTCCATTCTTTTCATGGCTGCCCCTGACTGTAACGTCAGGGGCTTTTGCTTGTTAAATAGTGTTAATTATCAGGATATTCATATTAATGAAAATTCATTTTGTTTATCTTTCACAATCGAAAAAGAATTGCTTAATATGAGAAAGCTGGCCTGTCTTTTACTAATTGTCCTTGCTTGTTCCGGCTGCGGCAGCAGGGAAGAAAAGCTTTCGTTAAAGGCAACGAGGATTCATAAGTGCATACTGTCGATAGATTCGCATTGTGACATTCCTATCGATATGGTGAATTCGGGATATGACCTGGGAGTACGTCATGACGAGAAGTGTGTTGATTTTCCGAGAATGAAGGAAGGCTCTCTCGACGCAGAATTCTTTGTTGTTTTTACCAGACAGGGTCCCAGGAATGATTCAATGAATAATGTTGTTCATCAGAAAGCGCTTGAAGGGTTTGAAAAGATCCGCGCGAACGTTGAAAAGAATTCTGAACTGGCAGGGATAGCCGTTTCTGAAGGGGATGCAGTCAGATTGAAGAAAGAGGGGAAACTGTCAGCTTTTATGGGCCTTGAAAACGGATATCCGATAGGAAGCGACCTTTCGCGGATAAAACAGTATTATGACCTTGGGGCGAGATATATTACGCTCTGTCATACGAGGAATAACGATATCTGCGATTCATCAACCGACTCTGAAGGACCTGAGCACAACGGCCTTTCCGGATTCGGCAGGGAAGTGATCGGAGAGATGAACCGCCTGGGTATGATGGTTGATGTTTCTCATGTATCCGACAAATCATTTTATGACGTTCTTAAAATATCCACTGCACCTGTCATAGCTTCGCACTCATCCTGCAGGGCTCTTTGCGAGAGCCCCAGGAACCTTACCGATGACATGCTGCTTGCTCTTAAGGCTAACGGAGGAGTAATACAGATATGCATAGTTTCCGAATATCTCAGAACTCCGGCCCCCAATCCTGAACTTGAGGAAAAGCTGAAAGAACTGAAAGCCGTTTATGGGGAATATGAAAAGCTTTCTGATGAGAAAAAAGCGCTCATGTACAATGAGTACATTCAGATAAAGAGGAGGTACGAAAAGCTCGCCACCGTCAAGGACATTGTTGATCATATTGATCATGTTGTACAGGTGGCAGGGATAGACTATGTAGGTATCGGGACCGATTTCGACGGAGGGGGAGGAGTGGAAGGCTGCAAATCAGTGGCAGAAATCAGGAACATCACTATTGAACTCCTGCGGAGGGGATATTCAAAATCTGAAATCTCAAAGATATGGGGTGGAAATATCATGAGAGTCCTTAAAGAGGCAGGTCAGGGTAGTAAGACCTAAACCCTTGAAAATCTCAGCATCTTAATCATCCAGTCGGGAAGCGGCTTGTATGCTGTTCTCTTTCTCAGATCAATATGCCATCCGAACTTTTTAAGGATTGGCAGTTTATGGGTTTCAACAAATTCGATAAGGGTACCGTCCGGATCCTCAAGGTAGGCGAAATGGCCTGCTGCAGCACCCATGTCAAAGCTGTTACCGCTCTGATTCTTCCTGCTGTCAACTGTAAAAGGATGTCCCATCTTTTTGCAGGTCTCCATGAGATCGTCGATTCCGTATATGTCATAACACATGTGGATAAAGCCGGGGTCGCCCCATGTGCGGTCTCTGAGTGTTTTTTTACCGGTTTCCTCAAGGTTGCAGACGAGTTCTATTACACTCTGTCCGAATATCTTAATGAAATGGCCGGTGAAAGGTCTGGAGCATTTCAGAAGAACCCTGCGGACCTTGTTATTACCACCGGGCAGGCATGCCAGATCAGGAAAGACTCCGCTTGTATCGTACACCACTTCATCGTAGCCAAGGATCCCGGAATAGACCACTCTTGCCTTTTCTATATCTGAGACCCCAATAATCGCTCCGCACGAACCCCCTGTTTGTTTTTTCTCATCTGCAAACCAACCGTTGAATTCCATGATCTGGAAAATGTTACCGAAAGGATCCCTCAGAAAAAAGGATTCAGTCCCTGCCGGATCCCTGGCAGGTTCTTCCAGGATGTGAACATTCTTTTTGCGTAAAAATTCATATGCGCTTCTGAGATCTTTTACTTTCATTTTGCAGACGAGGATTCCAAGATCACCCAGCCTGATCTCCTCGGAAATCTCCACAGGCTTCCGGCCTTTGTGCTGCCATACCTCAAATCCTCCTCCGCTTTGAAGGTTTAGTGCGAGTATTGCCCTCCGTTTTGCCGGCTTGCCTCCTGTATACCGTGACATCAGGGTTGCTTCCGAATCATCATCGAAAATTTTGCAGTCCATTCCGAACATGTCAATATACCATTTCCAGGATTCCTCCAGGTTCACTGCACCAATTCCAATTTGCTGTATTCCTCCGATGATATAATCCATCATCATATAAATTAAAGTTATTACTACTTTGAATCAATTCTGTCTGCGATCCTGAAAAAGAGCCAGGGGCATATTCTTCTAATATACAGAAGGGTCATTTCTTTTCCTCCGACCAGGATCTCCCGCTTATTCTTTATAATGCCCTTTATTATTATTGAGGCAGCCTTTTCAGGCGATATTCCGCTTTCCTGTCCGGGGTCCATCACACCATGTTCCTTCCCTTCATTGTTAAGGGCATTAAATGAGATATTTGTTCTTACTCTTCCGGGAATTATCACTGATGCCCGTATATTGTTCACTTTGTTTTCAAGGTACAGGGTTTCAATGAAACCATGGATTGCCTGTTTTGAGGCTGAATAAGCAGATCTCAGGGGGAATCCGAATCTGCCGGTTATGCTGCTGGTTGCCAGGATGTGGCCGCTACCCTGCCTGATCATCCAAGGGAGTACTGCCTTGGTAAGGGCAACGGTTCCGAAAAAGTTGATCTCGAAAATTTTCCTGTCAAGCCAAAGGGGAGTCTCCTCAATTCTTGATCTCTGGCTTACTCCTCCTATATTGAGAAGGAAATCAATTCTTCCCGCCCGCTTTATCTGTTCGTCGGCAGTTTCCCGGATATTCCCGGTGGAAGCCAGATCAAAAGGCACACAAGTGATCCTTTCAGAATCCTTACCGCAATTGTCCTTCACTTTTTCCAGTCCCGCCGGGTCGTTTGATGAAATTATTATTTCAGGACCCATTCCTGCAAGCCTGTAAACAAGTGCTTCTCCTATACCTGATGATGCACCTGTGATCCACACCACTTTCCCTTCAAACAATTCTTCTCCTCTCATCTCACAGCGCTGCAACCATTGACGCTAAATTTTCATAATTGCCTTTTAACAGGAAATAATCCCTGCTGTCCTGCCTTATAAGCTTTCTTATCCTTAGTCCTCCCAGGATCCTGCGGAACAAAAGGTTGTAGTTCCAGGCAAATATTCCGGCTACCGGTATCGTGAGAAACACCAGGATGGCAAGCCACCATGGTGAAAACAGGAGCAGGCAGATGACAAGATATACCGGGAACAGGATCAGGGCCAGTACAAAAGAGATCCCGAACCTCATGGTGCTGTGAAACTGAAGATCTTTTATCTTGCGGACCTGGATGTCGGGAATTGTAAGGAATGTAAGAGTGAAGATATTACCGAAAAACCATAGGGGAAATGTTGCAAAAAGTCCTGCAATTCCGGCGATCAGCCATCCAAGCGGATGTTTTTTCTTTTCAAGCAGTCTGTAGCTTAACCGCAGATCCTTTGCTGTGTTTTTTACCATCAGGCTTAAAGAACAGATGCTGTCATATTTTTCAGGATCAAATGATTTGAGACTGTTGAGCTTATCAATGAGCTGCCTGTCCCTGAATAATTTTGGATTCCTGATGTCATCACTGTATTTGCCGTTTATTATGGTTCTGAGCTCGTCAAGTGCGTCATAGTCTTCAACCGAGTCGATATGTACCATCAGCCTTTTTATCTCAGTCGACAACCGGCTTCTCAGGACATTAAGGGCCTTTTCCGGACTCTCTTTATAAAGTTCATGATATTCAGACACTTCAATTGGCTTCCCGTAAACAACCGTAAGCACCTGCCGGAAACGGGTATAATTAGTAAATTCAATACCAACAGGGATGATCTTGATCTTAAGATTGAAATTCGTTGCCTCATCAGCCTGGAACGCAACCCGGCATATTCCTTTCTTTAACTGCCGGAGCCTCCTGTAGCCTGCGTGATCGCCTTCCGGAAGAATTACCAGTCCATTCTTGTTTTTAATTACATCAATGGTTTTCAGAAAGATCTCATCATTCGACTTGAGCGTGCTGAACCCGTCCCTTATTCTGTAAACGGGAAGGATCTTAAGAAAATAAAGAAATGAGGCAATGATTCTCTTTTTGAATATATCAGCTCTTGCCAGAAACACAGGTTGTCCTTTATGAGTAAACAATACCGCAAGAGCGTCCATGAGTGCATTCTGATGATTGGGGGCAAAGATCAGGTGATCATCGGGATTTATATTCTCCCTTCCTACAACGATGATTTTCCTGTAATATATTTTGTCATGCCAGAACCCCATGGTCTTTTTAAGGGCCAGATATCTTTTGGAGTGTTTTTCAATATTATACTTACCCATTTTCCCAGGTTTAAGAAACTGTTCCGGTTCTTTAGTTGCAAGTTTATGAGGTTCTCAGGTCGGTGCAAGTTAAAAAAAATGATGCCCGGATGTTGTTGTTATAATCGTTTTTAAAGTGGTTTTTTTCAATAATAAGTCTTTATACCACCTTTTACGAGTCATTTAAATCCATTCTTAACCTGTCGAGGTTTCTCCTTTCTTTTTTTGTAGGCCTTCCTGTCCCTCTCTCCCTGTAGCCGCTAAAGTCCGATTGTTTCAAGTCCATCTTCTTCTTTTCTTCTTCAGGTGTGAGGTCTTCTATGCAGCCGGCAGCAAGTTTTGCGGAAACACGCTTTTCAACAGGCTCTATTACCCTGTATGTATAAACCACGGGAAGTTTCTTTACAATGATTATTTCATTTTTCATAACGGATTTTGAGGGTTTGACCTGGACGCCGTTAATGATTATTCTTCCTTTCCTGCATTCTTCTGAGGCTATGCTTCTGGTCTTGTAAATACGAACTGCCCAGAGGAATTTGTCTATCCTTACGGAGCTCTCTTCCGGCATTGGATTATGCTGTATTATGATTGGACGGGCACTTTGTCACGTGTTAACTGATTTATCATCACCGGCAGTATCCCTATCAGGTCTGCCCTGTCTGTTAAAAGCGGTCATGGTAAGCTCTGTCCCGGCCATACCGAATGATTTGATCATTTCAATTATTACAGAGATTCTTTTTTCCATGAATTTTTTTTCTTCGCTGTCCCATTTTCCCAGGACATAATTCACCTGGGCTCCCTTTCTGAAGCCGTTTCCTATTCCAAACCTGATCCTTGCATATTCAGTGGTCCCGAGAACTGAATTTATATGTGTGAGGCCGTTGTGTCCGCCGGCACCTCCTTTTGGCCTCATTCTGAAGCTGCCAGGCGGCAGGGCGATATCATCAACTATTACCAGGAGATTTTCGATCGGGATCTTTTCCTTTTTCATCCAGTAATCGACTGCAAAACCGCTCAGATTCATGTAAGTTGATGGTTTAAGAAGTATGAATTCCCTTCCTTTCAGCTTTACACTGCATACCGATCCGTAACGCCTGTCGGTAAAAACAATATTGGATGCATCAGCAAATGCATCCAATATTGTGAAACCTATGTTATGCCGGGTATCCTTGTACTCTTCACCGATATTTCCCAGGCCAACTATCAGATATTTCATTTTTCATTGAGCCTGAATTGTTAACCAGCGAGGCTCATAGCCCTGTTATTCAGCAGGCGCAGCCGCAGCTTCTCCAGCTTCGGCCCCAGCTGGTGCCGTTTCACCTTCAGCTTTCTGCACAACCCTTGAAGTTGCAACCGAAAGTATGGTAGTTATCTTTGGATCAATCAGTTCAACTTTATCGTATGAAAGATCGCCGACCTTGATGGAATGGTGGATTTTAAGGTCTGTAACGTCAATCGTCAGGAATTCCGGAATATTGTTGGCAAGGCCTCTTACCTTAAGGCTTCTCTTCTTTATCCTTAGCTTGCCCCCTGCTTTAACACCAATTGAATCTCCAACGACTTTTATCGGGAGACTGATAATTATCGGCTTCTTTTCGTCAATTTCAATAAAATCAATATGTGAAATCCTGTCGGTAACCGGATGGAACTGAATATCCTGCATCACAAGCTCGTGCTCGTTTCCGTCCAGATCCAGGCGTACAATGTGTGCATCGGGAGTGTAGACAAGATTCTTAAAACTGTTTTCATGTGCATAAAAATGTACATTCTGCTCCTTGCCGTAAATTACACAAGGCACATTTCCTTCCTTCCTGATCTGTTTTGAGTTTTTCTTGCCAAGCTCTGTTCTGACTGTTCCCTTGATCTCGATTGTTTTCATCTGATAAATATTATTGTGCTACTAAGAGTTATATGTCGTATAACTCCCCATTACACGTTTGACATCAATAAAAAAATTTGGAGTGCAAATATAATACAAAGGATTCAGAATACAAAACTTGTTGCGATCGACTGATTCAGATTTACAGCCTGGATTGTCCGGGCGAAAATCTCGGCTATTGAAAGGACTTTTATTTTGTCTGACTGCTTTGCTATCGGGACTGAATCGGTTACCACAAGTTCAGTGATCGGGGAGTCGTTTATTCTTTCCACTGCTTCTCCGGAAAGGATAGGGTGGGTTGCGAAGGCCCTTATACTTTTGGCTTTCTTTTCCATCATTTTCTGGGCAGCAAGCACCAGTGTCCTTGCGGTGTCGACCATATCGTCAATAATGACCACGTTCCTTCCCTCAACCTCGCCGATGACAGACATTTCCTCCACCACATTTGGCCTTTTTCGAAGCTTATAGCATAACACCATTTCCGACTGCAGATGCCTGGAGTAGGCATTGGCCCTTTTTGATCCCCCCATATCGGGGGCTGAAACGGTAAGATTATCGAGACTAAGGTTCTCAATATACGGGGCAAATATTGCAGATCCGAAAAGATGGTCAACAGGAACATTGAAAAATCCCTGGATCTGGTCTGCATGCAGGTCCATGGTTATCACCCTGTCGACACCTGCCGTTCCAAGAAGATCGGCAGAAAGTTTTGACCCTATCGAAACCCTTGGCCTGTCTTTCCTGTCCTGCCTGGCAAATCCAAAGTAAGGGATAACTGCTATTACCTTGTAGGCTGATGCTCTCTTTGCTGCGTCTATCATAAGCAGCAGTTCAAACAGGTTGTCGGCCGGAGGATTTGTGGATTGCACAATGAAAACCATATCACCCCTGACGGATTCGTCGAAACAGGGTTGGAATTCTCCATCGCTGAATTCTGTAACGGAGCTCTGTCCCAGGGTAATACCCAGATGATCAGCAATCTTCTCTGCAAGATGCCTTGAAGACCTGCAGGAGAAGATTTTCATTGGCGCTATACCATACATCAGACTTAATTTTAATGGTTACAAGATTGGAAGTTTACAGGGTACAAAATTAAAAATTCCGGAAGATATCAGATTGAATTTGAAAACTTGTTGATAGTTTCTTCAATGAAATCCAGTATCTCTTTCCTGCCTTTTTTCTTCACAGCCGACGATATGAACGTTGGAGGGAGCGATTCCCATTGTTCAAGCATGGCATCATCATAAAGCTTAATTGTTTTGTTTACCGGGCCTTCTGAGATTTTATCGGTTTTTGTAAAGATCCTTGCAAAAGGTATCTGATTCACTCCCAGGAATTCCATGAAATCCAGGTCGGACCGCTGAGGCTCATGCCTGCTGTCTATCAGTACAAACATGCATGCAAGATTCTCTCTTGCAAGGATATAGTCTTCAACAGACTTCATCCATCTGTCTCTCATCTTCATTGATACTTTAGCATAGCCATATCCCGGCAGGTCAACAATGTACCAGCTGTCATTGATCAGGAAGTGGTTTATGGTCCTTGTTTTTCCGGGGTCGGATGAGGTGCGGGCAAGCCGCGACCACCCTGTGAGCATATTAATAATTGATGATTTGCCTACGTTCGATCTGCCTATAAAGGCAAATTCAGGCATATCGGGAGGAGGACACTGGCTGATTGATGTACTGCTGCTTACGAATGAAGCTGTATGTATTACCATGCCTGAGTTACCTATTTGAGATCCCTGTATGGCAATTCGATCTTTTTGTATGCAAAATACTTATTCCCGAAGCCAGTGATTATTTCAGCAATTATCCCGAGGTAGTCCTGCTGGGGTGTGGTGCTTTTTTTAAGTTCAACAGCTGCTTTGCCGTTTGCTGTCTTTATGAGCTCAATCCTTGCCGTGTCGAATACTCCGTTAAAGAACTCTCCTCTGTAGAATTTTACCTTGGTTGCCTGGTTTGTCAGTTCCAGGTCAACCCTTACTCTGCCGCTGGTGCTGTAATTATCTGTCAGCTTGTAGGAAATGTCGGGGTAATTGGTAACAGGCTTACCATCCCTGGTGTACTCCTCTATTGAAGGGGTACGCAATCCCTTGATATAGTTCAGCCTGGCCTTTACTTTACCGTTGCGGTAGTACTGCACCTGGGTCCCGTGAATGGTATCATGAAGGAAAGGAGTTGATCTGAAAACAGGTCCCTCGAGATAATACCATTTTGCAGAATCCTCCTTCAAGCCGTTTTCATACCAGAATGTCTGGTACAGCTGGCCTCCCTGATAGTATGTCTTCATTTCTCCGTGCCGGATCCCGTTCTGGAAGGTGATTTCCCTGAAAAGACGTTCGTTGGTAAAGTATTTCTTGATCCCCGTATAGCCGGTATCAGGTACCTGCACGGTGTCGGCTTCAGCCAAGGCTTCATTTTTTGCTGATCTCCTGCCGGAGCACCCGGCAAAAACTGCAGCAATAATAATAGTAAGGACCGCTCTGGAAAGGATATTCATTTTTTTACTTTTTGATGTTCAGTTATTTTGATCGATCTTGATGTATATTTCAAGAAGAGTCGCCTCCGGCCCGGGATCGAGTATGACATCCTTTATCATTGCCGGCAGAAGCACAGTTTCTCCCCTGGATATCATTTCAGTGCTGCCGTTGTAACGGAGATTAAACCTGCCCTCTGTGCAAAGGTAAATTATAAATGAGTCAATGAGGTTATAATCCTTTTCCACGGGCTCGTTGAAGTGAAGAATATTGGTAATGAAGAACTCGTTATTAACAAGAGTTGCAGTTTTGTTGTCAGAAGCAGGCCTTTTTAGCTTGATCTTACCTGCAGCCCGGAAGTCCATGGCCTCAATAGCAAGATCGGTATGAAGTTCACGTGGTTCGCCCTTCTCATTGGTCCTTCCCCAGTCGAATATCCTGTAGGTAATATCTGATGCCTGCTGAATTTCAGCCAGGACAATTCCGGCACCGATGGCATGGATCCTTCCGGCAGGCGTGAAGAAGGTGTCGCCCGGTTCCGCAACCTCGAAATTAAGCAAATCAGGGATAGTGTTGCTTCTGATGGCATCAAGATACTGATCACGGCTCACCGGCTCTTTGAAACCTGTATAGATACCACCGTTTTTCGAGCTTTCCAGTATGTACCACATCTCGGTTTTTCCATAGGAATTATGAAGCCTTCTGGCCTGTTCGTTCCCCGGATGCACCTGTACCGACAGATCCTGTTCAGCCTCGATGAGCTTAATCAGAAGAGGGAACTCGATACCGAATTTTTCAAAAACAGCATCCCCCACGATGTCGCCCATGTAAACCTCAATTATTTCTTCAATGTTGTTTCCTGCCAGGAATCCGTTACTGATAACCGACAAATCTCCCTGAAGCGACGACAACTCCCAGCTTTCCCCTATGTTTTTCAGATCACCGGGATTCTTTCCATAATGGTTGGCAAGGATCTGTCCTCCCCATATTTTTTCCTTAAGGATAGGTTCAAATTTAAGAGGGTATAATTCCGACATTTTCTTTTTTTGAGTGACTAAAGTGACCAGAGTACCTGACGTTACTGAAGTTTTAAAGCTGACTGCCAATGGCTGCGTTTCGCTATGCTTTTAATACCTTTGATCTTTAATCCGCCTTCGCACAAAGCTTAGGCGGACGCGAAGGTCAGGAATATTCCTCAGTGCCTGCACCGGCAGAGAGTTCAGACCTTACTACGGAGTTACTGCCATTTGATTAAAATTATTATTTTTAAAAAAAATCTGACACAAATTTATGAATTAATGCTGATAGTTGGTATAGCCGGGGGCACAGGATCAGGAAAAACCACCGTCGTAAGGAAAGTGATGGAGAGATTTCCCACGAATGAGGTAATTGTAATGCCTCAGGATTCATATTATAAGGATAATGGTCATATTACTCTGGAGGAAAGGCAAAAAATAAATTTTGATCATCCCGATTCGGTTGAGTTCAGCCTGCTGATTGATCACCTTAAACGGATGAGAAAGGGGCAGAGTATCGAGATGCCGATATATTCATATCTTACCTGTCTCCGTTCGAAAGAAACAATAACCATCGCCCCCGCACGCGTGGTGCTTGTGGAGGGGATTCTTATCCTGGCTGACCAGGGATTAAGGAACTTGTTCGATATCAAGGTTTTTGTTGATGCAGATCCGGATGATCGACTCGGGAGGGTAATAAAAAGGGATATTGTGGAAAGGGGCCGTTCGGTTCTGGCGGTTCTTGAAAGATATCATGACACGGTAAAGCCTTCCCACCTTCAGTTCATAGAACCCTCAAAACGATATGCCGACATAATAATTCCCGGAGGCGGGGAAAATCAGGTCGGCATCGAGGTTCTGATTTCGATAATTGAAAAACACCTTTTACAGTAATTCATCGTGCCATGCTAGCAAATGTCAAACCCGAAGATGTCTTGTTCATTGATATTGAGACGGCCCCTTCGGCCCGGTCGTATGAGGACCTTGATCCTTCCATCCGTTTACTCTGGGATAAAAAGTCAAGGCAGTTCAGGACTGACGAACAGCTGCCCGGAGATGTTTACGGGAGGGCAGGAATATTTGCCGAATTTGGAAGGATAATCTGCATCTCGGCAGGATTTATCAGTGAGAAAAATCCTTATGCTTTCCGGATCAAGTCTTTTTATGGTGATGATGAAAAGGAGATTCTTAACGGATTTTCGGAATTGATAAGAAAATTCTCGAGGAACAGGGAAATGCTGCTGTGCGCCCATAACGGGAAGGAATTCGATTATCCGTATATAGCCCGCAGGATGATAATCAACAGGATTGTAATACCTGAAATTCTTGATAACGCCGGCAAAAAGCCATGGGAGATCAAGCTTCTTGACACACTTGATCTTTGGAAATTCGGTGACTACAAGAGCTATACATCACTTGATCTTCTTACGTCGATACTGGGTATAAGTTCTCCCAAGGATGACATCGACGGAAGCCTGGTTGCAGGCGTTTACTGGGATGAGCACGACCTTGAGCGTATTGCAGGGTATTGTGAAAAAGATGTCGTGGCTGTAGCACGGGTACTCCTCAGGTTTATGAATCTCCCGTCGATCGACCAGGAGAGAATTGAATCGGTTACCTTTTCCTGATCAGTCCGGACCGGCTTCAATGAATTTCAAAAGAGCCGAAACTATGGCACCCGGATTATCAGAATGGATCCAGTGACCGGCATCCGGAACGGTAATTAATTCTGCTGCGGGGAATATCCTCCGTATTGGAACAATATCATCGTCAGTAAGATAATCAGAATTGCCTGCTTTTAGAAAATAAACAGGAAAGCCTGTAATCCTGCCTTCATCATTTTTGTCAGGTTCAACTGATTCCATGATCTTTTCCATGTTGCCTGCCAATACCCGCAAATTAATTTTCCATTCGAACCTGTTTTCAGTATCCCGGCGGAGGTTTTTAAGTATGAGGCCGGCCACCCTTTGAGAATGCAGGGATGAGAACAACTTCTCAACCTCTTTTCTTGAGCCGGCTGAAGCGATGTCGGCCGAACGCATCGCATTGATTATTTCATTGTGTTTTTCCAGGTCCTTTCTTAGCCTTTCCGATGGATTGAAAGGTGAAATATCCGCTACAATGAGACCATCGAGCATTTCCGGCCAGCGCATGGCAAACCTCATTGCAACCTTGCCGCCCATGCTGTGCCCTGCAAGGAAAAAATGAGTAAGTCCTGCATCATCCGCAAGTTCCCTGAGATCAAGGCTCATTGAATCATAATTATGGATGTCTGAATGAGGCGATAATCCATGGTTCCTGAGGTCGGGAAGAATTACAGTGAAGCGGTCATCAATTTTCCGGGCTATTGAGATCCAGTTATCAGATGATCCATACAATCCGTGCAAAATTATGAGAGCGGGTCCGGTGCCATATTTCCTGTAATAAAGCTTCATCAGGATTTTCAGTCGGAAAGCTGCCTCTTGTACATCTGGATAGTGTTTTCAAGTCCCAGATACAGGGCATCGGAAATAAGCGCATGTCCTATTGAGACTTCGTCAATCCACGGGATGTTCTGATGGAGGTACCTGAGGTTGTCGAGATTCAGGTCGTGCCCTGCATTAAGTCCCAGACCCGCATCGCGGGCTATTTTAGCGGCAGCGATGAAAGGGGCTATTGCCGCAGGAGCATCACTGTCGAACCCTGTCGCATAAGGCTCCGTATACAGTTCAATCCTGTCGGTTCCGGTGATAGCAGCGGTTTCAATATTTAAAGGTGTGGTATCGACAAAAAGGGAGGTTCTGATGCCTTCCTTCCTGAATGTGTTTACAATATCCGTCAGGAATAGCCTGAACCTCGGGACATCCCAACCGGCATTTGAAGTAATGGCATCATGTGCATCGGGTACAAGAGTTACCTGGTCAGGTTTTACCGACAAAACCAGCTCAATAAATCTGTCGGACGGATATCCTTCAATATTGAATTCGGTTTTTAAGACAGGTCTGATCTCGAGCACATCCCTGTACCTTATATGTCTTTCATCGGGCCTTGGATGAACCGTAATTCCTTCGGCACCAAATAATTCACAATTAATGGCGGCAGTCTTTACATTGGGAATATTCCCTCCCCTGGCATTCCTCAATGTTGCTATCTTGTTAATATTAACGCTCAGCTTAGTCATAATAAATATGATATATTCCCGTATTGTAATTTGTTGTAAAAATACGATAACTGATTTTTTTTTTGTTATTTTATATAAAATTTAATCATACCATGGTCTGTTATGGTTGCCAGGGACCTCATATCAGAAGTTGTACCTTCGCTTAAAACCTCCGATTCGGGCCAGACAGCGCTGAACTGGATGGAGATCTTCAGGATTTCGCATCTGCCGATAGTGAACAACCAGGATTTTCTGGGCCTGATATCCGACTCTGACATTTATGACATGAATCAGCCTGAGGAACCCATAGGCAATCATTCTCTTACGCTGCTAAAGCCTTATGTGACTTCTGAACAGCATCTTTTTGAGGTTATCGGACTTGCCGCACGTCTCAAACTGACAGTTATTCCCGTGCTCGACAATCATAACCACTACAAGGGTGTGATTACCACCACCGACCTTGTACGCTACCTGGCATCCATTTCATCGATGGATCAGTCGGGTGGCATTCTTGTGCTTGAGATTACCGAAAGAGATTATTCACTTTCCCAGATAGCCCAGATAGTTGAGAGCAATAATATCAAGGTTCTCAGCATGTATATAACATCACCCCCCGATTCAACAAGGCTGGAGTTGACACTGAAAGTCAATTCAAATGATCTGGCATCGCTTATCCGAACTTTTGAAAGGTATAATTATGAAGTAAAAACATGGATCACTTCCGATGATTCCATGGACAGGTTTTATTCGGAGCGGTTTGATCTTTTAATGAAATTTCTGAATATCTGAAAAAAATGCTGAAGACCGTTGCAATTTACAGCAAGGAGGGGAATTCAAAAACCACCGAAGGAGTAAGCAGGCTTATACGGGAATTAATAAAGAGAGACATCGGGATTTATCAGTACCAGAAGCCCCCGGCAGACGCAGTACTCAAGGAAGAAGGAAAGCCCGGGAGGTTCAGCGACCTTCGAAGCCTCCCTGAGCTCCCTGATATGGTGCTCAGCGTGGGCGGCGACGGCACCTTTCTTGAAACAATGCTGAGGGTAAGGGGCTTTGGAATTCCGATAGCAGGTGTAAATACCGGAAGGATGGGATTTCTTGCAAACATTTCGGATGATGAGATAGGTCATTCAATCGATCTGCTCTGCCAGAGCGATTATGAGATAATTGAGAGGTCACTTCTGGAGGTCAAATCACCCCCGGATCTGTTTGGCAAGGAATCTTCAACAGCATTAAATGAGATAACTGTTCAGAAAGCCGATCCGAGCATGATTATTATAAATATTCATGTCAATGGGACTTATCTGAATACCTACTGGGCTGACGGGCTTATAATTTCGACAGCCACAGGTTCGACCGCTTATAATCTTAGCGTTGGAGGCCCTATACTTTCGCCTGAGGATGAGAGCATCATCATTTCTCCGATCTCACCGCATAATCTGACAATCAGGCCGATTGTCATTTCCGGGGAGAGTGAATTGAAAATGACAGTAGAGGGAAGGGCTTCCGAATATCTGGCAACATGTGATTTCAGATCCAGAAGACTCGCATTTGATCAGGAGATCAACATAAGAAGGTCGCCTGAAAAGTTAAAGACGGTTATGCTGAAGGAAAGGGATTTCTACAGCACATTGAGAAACAAGCTTATGTGGGGAGCAGACAAAAGGAACTGACAAAATCAATTAATTAAAACGAGAAGACATTGATATCCCTGCGTATGCCTCAATCAATTTTAATTCTGAATTTTACCTGCCCTTTGCATTAGATTATTATATTTGCATTTACAATCAGAAAAAGTGTCGTCATGAAACCTTCATGTTACAAGATACAAAAGATCATGAAAATGATTCATATTCATGAAGGTTCCACACGAACTGCATGGTATTAATTAAATTAATTAAATTATACTCGTGTGAAACGAACTGTCTTCATTGTATTATTGTTCTGTCTGACAGCTGGCTTTTCCGACGCTCAACTCTGGAAATTAAAAAGATGGGAGGCTGAATTTGGAATTGGCCCTTCTTTTTCATTTCCTGATATCGGAGGGTACACTATTGGAAAAAACTGGTTGGGTCTTAAGGATTTAAGCTACAGGCAGACCAGGTTTGACATAAACGGCAGCCTGAGGTTCAGGATGACCAGGACTGCAAATGCCCGTCTCAGCTTTACATATGCGATGCTTCATGCCACGGATGAAAGGGGCTCAAATGAAGGAAGAAAGCTGGAATCAACGACAAACCTTTTTGAACCGGCCCTGATCGGTGAGTATTATTTTGTAAAGAACAAATATGAAAGCAGCTACCTTTTTCTTAAGGGCAAGAGTGTCCAGGCAATTTTAAGATCACTCGATTTTTATGTGTTCGGCGGTGTAGGAGTGGCTTCATACAATGTTAAAGGCAATGAAAGGCTTATCGAGCGGGGAATGAAATCAGGAGGAATGGCTGCGGTTATTCCGGCCGGCCTGGGCGCAACCCTTATTTATACTCCAAATCTGAATTTTGGTCTTGAGCTTGGAGGCAGGTATGCCTTTACAGATTATATTGACGGATTTACTTCGCAATTTTCAAAGGCAAGGGACGTTTATTACTTATTGAATGTGAATATTACATATAAGTTGAAGTCAGGTGCCCGCGGAATGCCCACTTTGAGATGATTATGCGCTGTGATGGAACATTTTCGGTAAACAGATTATATCTGCTTCTTCTGTTTTTATTATTCCCCTTCTCTATATTTGGTCAGCGAAACGCTGATTATGGGATTTTCGGAGGAGTTTCATCCTATATTGGTGACATTAATACCAACCGCCTTTTCTATTCACCGCTACCCGCCGGCGGGCTTTTTTACCGCTATAACTTCAATCCGAGACAGGCGCTGAGAACAAATATCTTCATCGGAGGAATACAGGGGAATGACCTTGATTTCAACAATGATTTCCAGCAAGCCAGAAACGCTTCATTCTCCGGAATGGTTGGCGAATGGGCACTTCAGTACGAATTTAATTTCTTCCCCTATTCCACCCAGGGAAAGAGATGGAATTATACTCCCTATCTTGCGGCAGGAGCCGGTATTACCTTTATAAATACCATAGGGCTGACTTATGAACCAGTCATCCCTTTTTCAATCGGTTTTAAAATCAACATATATAAAAACCTGGGTTTGGAAGCCGAATATGGTTTTCGTAAAACTTTTTATGATAACTTTGACGGCTTAAAAGATTTAACAGATCCATCACACTATGCATGGCTGCATAATAACGACTGGTATTCGTTTGCCGGTATTTCAATTACCTGGAAGATTTATAATAAATTGGCCGGCTGCCCTGCTTATAAGGATGTTGATGAATCAAGAAGAAAACGCTAGGTATGTCGTTGAAAGAACAAATTAACCCTGAAAAACTTCCATCCCATATTGCTATTATTATGGATGGAAACGGAAGATGGGCGAAACAGAAGGGGATGGACAGGATCTTCGGGCACAGGCAGGGAGTGAATGCCGTCAGGGAAGTGATTGAAGCAGCAGCGGAACTGGGAATAAAATACCTTACCCTTTATGCGTTTTCAACTGAGAACTGGGGAAGACCCGACGAGGAAGTCACTGCCCTTATGGGAATCATGGTGCAATCGCTGAATGACGAAACAGATAAACTTATCAGGAACAATATTAAGCTGACCGCAATTGGTGACGTCGGCCGCCTTGCCGATGATGTAAAAAGCAGATTCATGGAATCGATCAGCCTGACCTCATCAGCAACAGGATTAACCCTTGTAGTAGCCATGAGCTATAGTTCCAGATGGGAAATAACTGAAGCCGCCAGGAAACTGTCAGCCGATGTCTGCAGTGGAAAAATCCAGGCTGACTCTGTCGGACCAGATGAGTTTGAGAAATATCTCGCCACTTCAGAAATCCCTGATCCTGAACTATTGATAAGAACCAGCGGTGAGTTAAGGATAAGCAATTTTTTACTCTGGCAGATTGCTTACACGGAATTATATTTTACTGATATACTTTGGCCCGATTTTAGCAAGGAAGAATTCTACAAAGCGATATTGGACTTCCAGAAAAGAGAAAGGAGATTTGGAAAGACTAGTGAACAGGTTACGGAAAATTGATGCAATGAAGGTGATTAAAAAGATAAAGGGATTTTTTCTGGGGATATCGTTGATCCTGGCACTTCAGCAAGGCTACTCACAGGAGGCCACCGAATTCGCCGATTATTCGTCGGTTGAGTCCTATACCGTTGGTGGTGTCTCCGTTTCCGGAGTAAGATTTCTTGACACAAATGCTCTTATCGGGCTGTCAGGCCTGAGGATAGGTCAGGAAGTTTCCGTACCCGGAGACGAGATTTCCAGTGCTGTCAGAAAACTATGGGACCAGGGGCTTTTCTCGGATGTAAGGATTTCAATAATAAGACAGGTGGCAGATACTGTTTTTCTGGATATCTCTCTCCAGGAAAGACCGAGGATCTCATCTATCAGATACAACGGATTAAAGAACTCTGAAGCCCAGGACATAACAGAAAAAATAAACCTGCCCGTGGGATCACAGCTCACCTCTTATCTGATCAACAAATCGGAAAAAATCATCAAAGACCATTTCATCGAAAAAGGATTCCTGAATGTTAATGTTGAATTTGTTCAGAAGGATGATCCATCCCAGCCCAATCATATAATGCTTACCATCGACGTCGACAAGAGAGAAAAGGTAAAGATAGCGGAGATCACCTTTGAGGGCAATGAAAATTTCCCTGTAAAGCAGCTGAGGCGCAAGATGAAAAATACCAAGAAGAAGAACCTGAATTTCTTCAAAGCCTCAAAATATATTGATGAAAAGTATCTCGAAGACAGGGAAAGCCTTAACAAATTCTATAACGATCACGGATATAAAGACTTCAGAATACTCAAGGATTCTCTTTACCCGGTCTCGGACGACAGGGTAGCCCTTATGATAAGGGTTACTGAAGGCCAACAGTATTTTCTAAGGAATGTAGACTGGGTGGGTAACAGCGTCTATAAAAAGGAAGACCTTGAACGGGTGTTCAACATTGAAAAGGGATCAGTTTATAACCAGTCTCACATTGAAGACCGGCTCAACGGGCAAAGCGGTGCCCAGGATGCTGTCAGTAACCTGTATCAGGATTACGGCTACCTGTTCTCCAGACTTACTCCTGTAGAGTTAAAAGTCGAAAATGATTCGGTTGACCTCGAAATAAGAATTTTCGAGGGAGACCAGGCATATCTCAATAACATTATCATTGCAGGCAACACAAGGACCAATGAACATGTTGCCCGGAGGGAACTATATACCCTTCCCGGCGATCTGTTCAGCAAGGACAAGATCATAAGGTCGATCCGTCAGCTGGGCGTGCTCGGTCACTTCGATGCTGAAAAGATCAATCCTACTCCCCTGCCTGATCCTGCGAACGGGACCGTTGATCTTCTCTATAAGCTTGAAGAGAAGGCAAACGATCAGTTCGAAATCTCCGGAGGATGGGGTGCCGGAATGCTGGTCGGCACCATCGGTGTCAGGTTCAACAACTTCGCAATGAGGAACTTCTTCAAGCTGAAGGAGTGGAGGCCCTATCCTTCGGGCGACGGCCAGTCGCTCAATATAAGGGCACAGTCGAATGGCCGTTTGTACCAGTCATATAACCTATCATTCATGGAACCATGGCTGGGCGGGAAAAAGCCTAATTCCTTTTCAGCCTCTGTTTACAGGTCGATCATGACCAACGGATACAAAAAGAGCCATAGCAATTTCGGGTCGATGATCATTGATGGTGCATCGATTGGCCTTGGCAAAAGGCTTGCCTGGCCCGACGATTATTTCTCTCTCTACGGAGAGCTGAGCTATCAGAGGTATAAACTCAATGATTATTCATATTACAGGTTCCTTTTCTCCGACGGGACATCAAACCTGCTGAGCTTTACAACCAGGCTCACCCGGTTTTCAACAAGTCCCAACCTGATCTATCCTAGAAGCGGGTCCACATTCACACTCTCGCTTCAGCTTACTCCCCCATACTCATTGATAAGCGGGGCAAACATGGTAGGAGTGAGCGATAAGGTAAAATACAACTGGATTGAGTTCCATAAATGGCTCTTCAAGGCTGACTACTTTTATCCCATCTCGAAAGATGACAAGTTTGTCCTGAATGCAAAATTCGCTTTCGGATACCTTGGGCATTACAACCCGGATATAGGGCCTTCCCCGTTTGAGAACTTCTATCTCGGGGGAAGCGGGATGACCGGCTACAGCCTGTACGGACGTGAAATCATTGCCCTGAGGGGTTATACCGACGGATCATTGACACCCACTGACAGGAAAACACAGGCCCCGGCCGGAAACGTTTATTCAAAACTGACATTTGAACTCCGTTACCCTGTTTCTCTCAATCAACAGGCGACAATATATGTGCTGACTTTTCTTGAAGCAGGAAGAGCCTGGTACAAACTGAACGAATACAATCCTTTCAAGATGAACCGTTCTGCAGGCGTAGGGCTGAGGGCTAACCTCCCGATGTTCGGACTGCTCGGCATCGACTGGGGTTATGGATTTGACAGGGTTGCAGATCCGGCCACCTATCCGGATGCAAATAAAGGCCAGTTTCATTTTGTTATAGGTCAACAGTTTTAATTTTAAAAAATCATTATCATGAAAAAATCGTTTCTTATCATAAGCATCCTTTTTCTGACTGCCACTTTTGCTACAGCACAGAAATATGCTTTCGTCGATTCTGAATATATCAGAAAGAACATCCCTGCATTTACCCAGGCACAGGAACAGCTTGAAAAACTCTCAAAGCAATGGGAAAAAGAAGTTTCTGACGGATATGCAGTTGTTGAGCAGATGTACAAATCATATCAGAATGATGTTGTGCTTCTTTCCCAGGATCTGAAAGCCAAAAGAGAAGAAGCCATCATAGCAAAGGAAAAGCAGATAAAAGATCTCCAGACAAAGTATTTCGGCGTGGAGGGCGAACTCTTCAAGAAACGCGAAGAGCTTGTCAAACCGATCCAGGATGAAATTCTGAAGGCGATAAAGACAATTGCCGCAGAGGGTAGCTATGCTGCAATATTTGATACCGCATCAGGCGGTAATATCCTGTTTGCCAATCCCAAATTCGATATCAGCGACCAGGTACTTGAAAAGTTAGGTTATAAAAATTAAATAGTTATTTTTGCACAAATTATTAAAGAACAAAAACATGAGAAGAATTTTAGTTATAGGTACTCTTTTATTGGCATCCGGACTGATCGGGCTTCAGATGGCTGCACAAAATGTCAAGTTTGGACACATAAACAGGAATGAGCTCATTCAGTCAATGCCGGAATTCGACAGTGCGAGGACCCAGCTTGAGAAACTTAATACAGAACTTGCAAATCAGCTTGAATTACTGCAGGTTGAATATAATAATAAAGCCGAAGCCTATCTCAAGGAAAGCAAGAATCTTACCGAACTCGTAAGGCAGACAAAAGAGCAGGAACTTCAGGATTTCCAGAACAGGATGCAGACCTTTCAGCAGAGCGCATCAAACCAGCTCCAGGAAAAGCAGGTCACATTGTTCACACCAATAACGGATAA
>CAZTDW010000015.1:29841-33711 GCA_964611835.1 uncultured Rikenellaceae bacterium
CCTATCGGGATTTTTGATTCAGGAGTCGGTGGACTTACTGTTGCACATGCAATAAAGCAGGTTTTGCCGGGTGAAAGCCTAATCTATTTCGGTGATACCGCACACCTTCCTTACGGGGATAAATCTGCCGAATCAATAAGATTCTATTCGGGGAAGATAACTGAGTTCCTGCTAAGCCATAATTCCAAAGTCGTCCTTGTTGCATGCAACTCTGCATCTGCCTCTGCATTTGAGTCACTGAAGAGGCAGTTCCGGGATAAGACAATCATAATCGATGTCATTGATCCCGTTGTAGATTACCTCGGCAAGAGGAACTTTAAAAAAGTGGGTATTATCGGTACCAAAAGGACAATAACCTCAGGTACCTACGAACAGAAGCTGAGGGACAAGGCCCCAAATACCGGTGTTGTATCGATGGCAACACCACTTCTGGTCCCAATGATCGAAGAAGGATTCATTTTTGATGACATAAGCAATGCCATTATACGAACATACCTTTCAAATGACTCATTGTCAGGAATCGATGGTTTGGTGCTGGGATGCACCCACTACCCGATAATTAAGAACCAGATCAGCAAGTTCTTTAATTTCAACGTCGAGGTTGTTGATTCAGGAAGAACAGTGTCACATATTCTTCGTGATATTCTTGTAAAGAATAATCTTCTGAACGATACCGGCAAGGTGCGTGACCAGTTTTTTGTTTCTGATTACACTCCATATTTTGAAAAGATTGCCAGAATGTTTTTTGAGGGAGAGATCAATCTTCAAAAAGCCGATATCTGGAGCTGAAAATCCTGCCTGTACTTCCACCTGTAACCATTTCATCCGGCAGTTCACCTCAGTCGTCAGGGTTTCTCCCGGCAATAGTACAATTCATTCGGAAAGTATGATCAATATCATTTTGAATTACCAATAATTGTTTGATTTTTCGATCTTTAAAAGCTTATTTTTGCAAAACGCAAGTAGGCTGCGGTTTTTAAACACGATTAACTTTTTTGATATATAACTGCTATGGGTAAGAAACCACAGGTTATTGAAAGGGAAGAGGTTGTCATACGGTTTTCAGGTGATTCCGGCGACGGAATGCAGTTAACCGGGACCCTTTTCTCCGATACGGCTGCACTGTTCGGGAATGACCTATCAACATTTCCTGATTATCCTGCTGAAATAAGGGCGCCCCAGGGTACCGTTGGCGGAGTATCAGGATTCCAGGTTCATGTGGGTCATTCTGAGGTGAATACGCCCGGAGATTTCGCTGATGTGCTCGTTGCAATGAATCCTGCTGCAATAAAAGCCAATGCAAAATGGATCAAGCCGGGAGGTACGATTATATATGATGAAAATAACTTTACTGATAAGAACATAGAGAAAGCCGGTTATGAAAAGGATCCAATAAAGGAGGAAAATCTCGACAGCTGCAACATCATCCCTGCACCAATAACATCGATGGTAAGGGAAGCGCTCAAGGATCTGGCACTTGATCCCAAGTCTGTGCTCAGGACCAAGAATATGTTTGCACTTGGAATGGTCTACTGGCTTTTCGACCGTAAGTTCAAGTACACCGAGGAGTATTTCGAGAAAAAATTCAGGAACAAACCTGATATAGTAAAGGCCAATAAGATAGCATTGCGGGCGGGTTTTTACTATGCGGAGACGATCGAGGCGCTGAGCCCGAAGTATAAGATCATGCCGGCAAAGATCGCGAAAGGGACATACCGTAACATTAGCGGTAATGCCGCCACTGCCTGGGGTTTCCTGGCCGCTGCCGAAAAAGCCGGCCTGAAGCTTTTCATTGGTTCATATCCCATCACTCCTGCAACAGGAATTCTTGAGGAGCTTGCAGCCAGGAAAGATATGGGTGTCATAAGCATTCAGGCAGAGGATGAAATTGCAGGTATCTGTTCAGCCTTGGGTGCAAGCTTTGCAGGCAGACTTGCGGTGACTTCAACATCCGGACCGGGGCTTGCCCTTAAATCGGAAGCTATTGGTCTTGCTGTCATGGCCGAACTACCGATAGTGATAGTCGATGTACAGAGGGGCGGCCCGTCAACAGGCCTTCCAACAAAGACTGAGCAGGCTGACCTTTTGCAGGCACTGTACGGCCGCAACGGTGAATGCCCCGTAGTCGTAATCGCAGCAAGCACTCCTGCCGATTGCTTCCATTTTGCATATGAAGCTGCCAGGATTGCCCTCGAACACATGACTCCGGTCATTCTTCTTACCGACGGCTATCTGGCAAACGGTACGGAACCATGGAAAATGCCTGAAATGAGTGAACTGCCTGCTATAAATCCCCCGTTCGCATCCACCGGTGAGGTGCCATTCCTGCCGTACAAGCGCGACGAGCAAAAACTGGCGCGATCATGGGCATTACCGGGAACTCCGGGTCTGGAACACCGCATAGGAGGACTGGAAAAGACTATCAAGGGTACTGTTTCATATACTCCCGAGAACCACGAATTTATGGTCATGACAAGGGACGAAAAAGTGAACAGGGTATCCTACGATATCCCCGACCTTAAGGTCCAGGGCGAGGAATCGGGCGACCTGCTGGTTGTAGGATGGGGTGGCAAGTATGGCTACATAATAACTGCAGTACGTGAACTTCAGACGGAAGGGCACAGGGTCAGCATGGTTAACTTCAATTATATCAATCCTTTGCCTAATAATGTAAAGGATTTGTTCAGCAGGTTTAAAAAGATTTTAGTGTGCGAACTGAACCTGGGGCAATTTGCTGGCTATCTGCGCATGAAACATCAGGAATTCAAATATGAGCAGATAAATAAGGTTCAGGGTCAGCCCTTTACGATAAATGAGATCAAACAGAAATGCATTGAAATACTAAAGGAGGTATAATATGGCAGAAGAAAACGGACTGAAATATTCTCCCAAGGATTTTAAGAGTGACCAGGAGGTAAGATGGTGCCCCGGATGCGGGGATCATGCAGTGCTTGCAGCAGTTCAGAGAGCACTTGCGGAACTGGATATACCCAGGGAAAAGTATGTTTTTGTTTCGGGAATAGGATGTTCTTCCAGGTTCCCCTATTATATGAATACGTACGGATTTCATGGAATCCACGGGCGCGCCTCAGCTATAGCCACCGGTGTGAAAACTGCGAATCCCGAACTATCGGTATGGCAGATCACCGGAGACGGCGATGCCCTGGCTATTGGCGGAAACCACTTCATTCACGCCATCAGGCGCAATGTAGATATTAATATCATACTCTTCAACAACGAAATATACGGGCTTACCAAGGGTCAGTATTCACCCACTTCTGAAAAGGGCCTTGTAACAAAGACATCTCCCTTCGGTACCGTTGAGGAGCCTTTTTCGGTAGGAGAGCTTGTAATAGGGGCAAAAGGAAAGTTCTTTGCCCGTACAGTGGATGCCAACGTATCGCTTTCAACCCAGATTTACATAGAAGCAGCCAAGCATAAAGGTACATCAGTAGTCGAAGTATTGCAGAACTGCGTTATTTTCAACGATGGAATCCATGAAACCGTAGCCGGCAAGGAAGTAAGGGATGACAGAACTATTATCCTCAGGGACGGGGAACCTATGATCTTCGGTAAAAACAATGACAAGGGGCTTGTACTCGAGGGGCTGAAGCTTAAAGTGGTAACCCTGGGAGATGGATACAAGGTGGAAGACCTTCTTGTTCATGACGCTTCCGAGTCAAATCCCGGCATACAATATATGCTTGCCAATATGAGATACCCCGAGTATCCGGTTGCCCTTGGCGTGATACGTTCGGTAGCCGGGCACACATACGAAAGAGACGTTGAGGAACAGATCAATGCTATACAGAAAGATGCAAAGATCAGAAGCATGGATGATCTCCTGAAAAGCGGCTCCACCTGGAAAGT
>CAZTDW010000016.1:0-33556 GCA_964611835.1 uncultured Rikenellaceae bacterium
CGGTCGTTTTATTGTCTTGATACATATCTTATTCTATTTCTTTATTTCTGTCAGTGATTAAACAAACTAAAACGGAGGTTGTTTAAATTGTATAAGGAAAAGATAATATCTTTGAAGAATGCCATGGCTCAGGATATTTTTCCATATCCTATAAAGTTACAAAAGAAATTACAAGGCAGAAAATGTTTATAAAGCTCCTCATAATAAGCGTACTGTTACTGGTTATTGCCGCTTTGTTCTTCGGCCTGAGGATCCTGTTTAAAAACCACGGAACCTTTCCGGAAATTCATATCAGCCAGAACAGGGAGATGCGCAAAAGAGGTATAAGATGCGGAGGAGAAACGGATATCGGATGCACTCCCTCAAATGATTACAGTGAATGTGCGGCTTGCGGTAAAAAACTCTCCTGAAGAGAACCTTAATCTTAAAGGCAGAATATACCACGTAGTGACTAATTTTGTTCAGGTTCGGAAATATACTCCCTCAGATTTTCAGTCATCCAGGTCTCAAAATTCCCGCTATCGTCTGAAAAGACCAGGAATGCATCGAATTCCGGATGCATGCCGATGAATTCAATGGCCTTATCTTTTCCCTTAACCATGCAAGCTGTTGCAACACCATCAGCAGTAGCACAATCGGAAGCCAGGATTGTTGCGCTGAGCAACTGATTTCTGGCTGGAGAACCTGTCTTGGGATCGATGGTATGTGAATATTTTATCCCGTCCTCCACAAAAAATTTCCTGTAATTGCCCGATGTCGCAAGTGACCGGTCCTTCAACCTGATTATAGCCTGAAGTTGATTTCCCGGGACGAAATTGTTGTCCTCCGGCCTGTCTATGCCTATCTTCCACAAGTTTCCACCCTTGCTTCCTTTAACCCTCACCTCTCCTCCTATTTCAACAAGGTAGCTCTTAATCCCTTTGCCGTCAAAAAAGCTGCAAACGACATCCACCGAATAACCCTGGGCTATAGCGTTGAAATCGAGGCTTACCCGGGGATCTTTCTTTTTGATCTTCCCGTCAATAATATTCACCTTATCCATCCCTACAAGTTCCATCAGGCTGTCGCGCTTGGCCTCATTGAAATTTTTATGGGAATCTGGACCAAATCCCCATGCTCTCACCAGGGGACTGACTGTTATATCAAAATCACCTCCGGTAAGCCTGCTTATCTCTGCCGATTTTACAAAGGCCTCCGTGAAATATGGATCAGGGACAACGTCTTCATTCCTGTTGATTCTTGAGAGGATAGATGAATCCTGATACAGGGACAGGGACATATCAAATTCATGAAGGATCTTTTCCACTTCCGATTTAAGCTCCACGGGATTTATACTGCCGTCATTCCTGAAGATCATGTTGTAGGTTGTACCCTGTGCAAAACCGGTAATATTTTCGTATATATTTTTGCTGACACACGATTGAAGCAAAATTATCAGGCTCAGAAGAAGTACATGTTTTTTACAGATCATTGTCAAAGAATTAAAAGCCGGTGAAAATTATGATACTTAAGTGGTTTATCCTGGCTCTGGTTTGTTTTGGAAAGCGAAGCAGCATTAACAACCTGGCGGATAAATCATTATATCCCAAAATCATCAAATGAGATATTTTCCTGAGGAACACCCAGGGAATCGAGCATTTTTACAACAGCATTGTTCATAACCGGAGGTCCGCAGAAATAGTATTCGATATCCTCCGGTTCCTCATGCTTGCTAAGGTAGTTATCCAGCAGAACCTGATGAATGAATCCTGTAGGCCCTTTCCAGTTGTCTTCCGGAAGAGGTTCTGACAGAGCAAGATGGAATCTGAAATTATTAAATTTTTTCTCGATCGCCCTGAACTCATCTTCATAGAAGACTTCCCTGAGTGAGCGTGCACCATACCAGTAGGATACTTTCCTCCCGGTCTTGAGGGTATGAAAGAGATGAAAAATATGCGATCTCAGAGGTGCCATTCCGGCACCTCCTCCTATATAAACCATTTCGTTTGGCGTATCCTTGATATGGAATTCGCCATAGGGACCGGAAATAACTACTTTATCTCCCATTTTTAAAGAGAAGATATATGACGAGCAAATTCCTGGAGGTACATTCAGGAATTCCTTCCTGACATTGTCCCAGGGCGGAGTTGCAATTCTGATATTGAGCTTAATCAGGTTCTTTTCTGCAGGATAGTTTGCCATCGAATAAGCCCTGTAGGTCTCACTCGTGTTTTTTATACGAAGATCCCACATGTTATACTTATCCCAGTCACTTCTGAATTTCTCTTCTATTTCAAAATCCCTGAAACTGGTTTCATATTTTGGGACGTCGATCTGAATATATCCGCCCGGATCAAAGTTAAGTTCCTCTCCGTCCGGCAGTTTTACAACAAACTCCTTGATAAAGGTTGCCACATTTTTGTTTGAAACCACTTCACACTCCCATTTTCTGATACCAAGAACCGATTCAGGAAGCCTTAGAACCATATCCTCCCTAATCTTTACCTGGCAGCCGAGACGCCAGTTGTTCTGTTGTTCCTTTCTGGTAAAAAATCCAACCTCGGTCGGAAGTATTGATCCTCCTCCTGAGATTATCTGACAGCGGCACATTCCGCATGTGCCCCCGCCACCGCATGCCGACGGAAGATATATCCCGCTGCCTGAAAGGGTTGACAGTAGGTTTCCCCCGGGTGAAACAACGAGCTCCCGGTCATTAATCTGTAATTTTACATCTCCCTTAGGCAACAGCTTGTCCCGGGCAAAAAGAAGCATCAGCACCAGGAGCAAAATGATAATCAGGAAAACAACAATACTGAACAGAATAGTACTTAATGTGGTAACTGCAAGAACCATAGCAAAATAATTACTTAGAGTTTAATACCCATAAATCCCATAAATGCTATTGCCATCAGGCCGGTGAGAATAAACGTTATTCCCAGGCCTTTAAGGGGATCGGGGACATGACTGTACTTCATCTTTTCCCGTATGGCAGCAATGCCGACTATAGCAAGCAGCCAACCGACACCTGATCCCAGACCGAAGACAGTAGCTTCGGCAAGGTTGGCATATTCCCTCTCCTGCATGAATAATGAAGCACCCAGGATCGCGCAGTTCACAGCAATTAACGGAAGAAAAATACCAAGCGAATTGTACAGGGCGGGACTGAATTTTTCAACTATCATCTCAACCAGTTGGACCATGGCGGCGATGAGAGCGATGAAAACCATAAATGTCAGGAAATTGAGATCAATATCTGCAAATCCTTCTCCCAGCCATGAGAGGGCGCCTTTTTTCAGAATGTATTTCTCAATAAGAAAATTGAACGGGACAGTGATAAACAGAACGAAAATTACAGCTATTCCTAATCCCAGTGCAGTTTTTACGTTCTTTGAAACAGCCAGATATGAGCACATGCCCAGGAAAAAGGCAAAGATCATATTGTCGACAAAAATCGACTTGATAAAAATATTCAGCAGGTTTTCCATTGCTTAATCAGTTTTTTTCAACCAGACTTTTATCCCTGCTCCGTTGGAACCAGATGATCAGGCCGACAAAGATCAAGGCCATCGGAGGCAGAATCACCATGCCGTTGTTTTCGTATCCTGTTTTAAATACTCCGAGTTTCTCAAGGACAGGATAGCCATAGATAGTTCCGGATCCAAGAAACTCACGGAAGAAAGCAACAATGACCAGGATCAGGCCATATCCTGCACCATTCCCAATACCGTCAAGAAGTGAAGGCCATGGCTTGTTTGCCATGGCAAAAGCTTCCAGCCTGCCCATAATTATGCAGTTCGTTATGATAAGGCCGACAAACACCGAAAGCTGCTTGCTCACATCAAATACATAAGCTTTCAGGAACTGGTCGACAAGTATTACCATTGTTGCAATAACAACAAGCTGGACAATGATCCTTATCCTGTCAGGTATGTATTTCCGCAATACTGCAATTACAAGATTTGACACCCCGGTTACTATGATAACCGATAATGCCATCACAATAGCAGGCTTAAGCTTAACTGTAACCGCCAGTGCCGAACAGATACCAAGGACCTGGACTGTGATCGGATTATTCTTTCCGAGCGGCTCAGACAGAAGCTTGAAATTCTTTGCCGAAAATACCGGCTCTTTTTCTTTAATGTCCATATATCAATTCCTGTTTTTTAATAGATAGTCATTGTATTTCACCATGCAATCATAGATCATCTTTTCAAGGCCCTTGCTTGTTATTGTGCCTCCCGATATCGCATCCACGCCATGGATATCATCTTCCCGGGCTCCTCCCTTTACAACCTGAACTGAAATAAAATTCTCGTTGTCATACAGTTTCTTATCATGAAACTGGCTTTCGAACAATGAAGTGTTTATCTCAGCTCCAAGCCCTGGTGTTTCTCCCTTATGGTCGAAATTAACCCCGTATATGGTATTCATATCCGATCTTAAAGAAATATACCCATATATCGGACCCCACAGTCCTTTCCCCTCAACGGGAAAAATAATAACCTTTTCACCATCCTCAGGGACAGCCCTGAAAAAGGGCAGATACTGTTCCTCCAATGGTTTTTTCAGCTCATTCTTCAGTACAACCCTGAATGCGTCAACACCTTCAACAGGTTCACCTTTCGAGTTGATTACAAAGCCCTCCTTAATGTATTTTTCATAAAGATCAGCTGAATTTTCGCGGGTTGCAGCAACATTTATAGATTCGAGCATATTGCGTTTCTTTTCAATCTCGAGGTTCCTTTCCTGCGCAGGCTGCAACAGAGTTGCCGCAAGCGAGAGAAGGGTTGCCACTGCAATTACCATCACCGATGAAAAAATAAAAATGTATCTGTTACTGAAATGCTTCATTTTACAGTTGTATTAATTTCAACTTTGACTCTTTTAAGTCTTCTTTTGATGCTCGACTGAATGACAAAATAGTCAATAAGCGGGGCGAAAACGTTCATTAAAAGGATGGCCAGCATTACCCCTTCCGGATAGGCCGGATTAAGGACCCTGATAAGGACTGAAAGTACACCTATCAGTAAACCATAGATCCATTTGCCCCTTTCTGTTTGTGATCCGGTCACCGGATCTGTGGCCATGAACACTGCTCCGAAGGCAAATCCGCCCATTACAAAATGATAATAGAACGGCAGCTGCATGTAAGAATTTGCAGAAATGGCATTCAGAAGAAGGCCCATTGCCAATCCGCCTCCAAAAACACTTATCATTATTTTCCAGCTGCCCACGCCTGTGAAAATAAGTATTGCAGCTCCCAGCAGAATGGCTATGGTAGAGGTCTCCCCTATCGAACCAGGAATGGTTCCGATAAACATTTCCATGAATGACGGCAAACCTGACATTTCTCCGGCAGCACAAAGAGACATCGGAGTGGCACCGGAAAATCCGTCAACAATATTTTTCCCGGCAGTCAGCCCATCCGTCCAAACAGTGTCTCCTGTCATCCACCCGGGGTAACTGAAAAAAAGAAAAGCCCTTGCAAGCAGTGCAGGATTGAAAATATTCATCCCGGTACCTCCAAAGACCTCTTTTCCCAGAATAACTGCGAATGCAACTGCCAGGGCAAGCATCCATAAAGGTACATCTATAGGCATTATCAGCGGAATGAGAATGCCTGTTACCAGGTATCCTTCGTTTATCTCATGTCCCCTTATCTGAGCGGCAATGAATTCAATGCCAAGGCCGACTGTATAGCTTACGATTATAAGCGGAAGAATCCTCAGGAATCCATACCAGAATGCCTCAAATATCCCGTGGTCAGCCCCGACCGATCTGAAGTGCTGCAGTCCGGTATTGTATGAACCAAACAGGAGTGCAGGTATCAGGGCGATTATTACTATCGTCATGGTCCGCTTAAGGTCAATATAATCCCTTACATGCGATCCGGTGAATGTTACCTTATCAGGGACGAACATAAAAGTCTCCATCCCCTCAAAAACCGACTGAAGTTTTGAAAACCTGCCCCCTTTCGTGAAATGGGGCTTAAGCTTATCTAGTGTCTTTCTTAATGAATTCATGTTTATCGCGATCGCTGGTTACTAGCTCATTTCTTTAATCATCAGATCAATACCTTTCCTCACTATCGACTGGATCTCAATTTTCGAAGGGCATATGTACTCGCAGAGGGCAAGATCCTCTTCTGCAACCTCATAAATACCAAGATTTTCCATCATATCAATATCCCCGGCCAGTATGGCTTTGAGCAATTGCATGGGAAAAATGTCCATCGGCAATACCCTCTCATACTGTCCCGTTACCACAAAAGCTCTTTCCCCGCCATGCAGATTTGTATCAAGCTGGTAATCCTTCCTGGGAAACAGGCTTGACAGGTAGGTCCTGGAAAAGCTGAATTTGCCGGCACCAGGTGATGCCCACCCGAAAAACTCATGGTAATCGCCCTCCGGGATCACTGTTACCTGCGAATCATAATAACCTAGATATCCGTCCGATTTTATTCTGGTCCCTGTGAGAACATTTCCGCTTATGTAGCGCAGGTTTCCCGGCTTTACATTCCCTTCAGCTATTGACGCCACAGATCCGCCCGAAAGCATCCTGTAATATTGTGTATTAATAACCTCAGAACCCGTAAAGGCAACTGTCTTTTCAGGCCTGTAAATCCCTTCCTCCAATAACCTTCCGAATATTGAAACATCCTGCAGATTCGTATACCATACTACTTCTCCCTTGTTCACGGGATCAAGGTGATGAATATGTACACCCGGATTCCCTGAAGGATGAGGGCCTGAAAAATAGTGAATCTCCACACCAGGAATGTCTGAAAAAAATCTGCCCGCACCCGATTTATCTTTAAGAATAAGATTTATCCTGCCATTTGCCAGTTTGGTAAGAGCAAACAATCCTGTCCTGAAGTATGAAATATTAGAATTCTCAAGGACAAAATCATAATCGGGTGCAAGAGGAGATGAATCAAATCCTGTAACAAAAACCGATTTTGGAATATCATGAGGATTGGCAACAATATGATAAGGCCTCTGACGTATTGAAGGCCACAGGCCTGAAGCAAGAAGACAATCCTTCACCCTCTCTCCTGAAAGTTCCGACAGATGGCATCTCCCGAAGTCAATAGATTCATTGCCCTGTTTTTCTATTACCACTTCCAGTATCTTTCTCCGGTCTCCTCTTTCGATGGCAACAATTTTTCCGCTTACCGGCGAAGTATATCTTATCTCAGGTCTTAACTTGTCATGAAACAGGATCCCCCCTGCAAGGACCTGATTCCCTTCCTTTACATTCAGCTTGGGAGTAAGCCCCGGAAAATCAACCGGTTTTACACCATACATCACCGGGTCGGCGGACCCGGCCAATTTCTTCTCAGCAACACCCTTTATCCGGATATCAAATCCCTTTTTCAGCTTAACAGTATGTGGCATATCAGGTTCAGGAATCTTTAAGTAATTGAAAATCTATATTCTCTTCTCAGAAATAATCAACCCAAAAATTAATCAAAATAAACAGTCAGAAAACATCTGTTAATAAAATAACAGGAGGCAAATTTAACAAACATGCAGGACGGATAAAATAAAGTGTGAAAAATCATAAAATTATTGCACTAATTTTGTACGAAATATGCAAAAAAGCAATGACAAAAATTAGCTTCCCGGCATTGATCATCCTTATCCTTGGTTTTCTTCCCCGGGCTTCTGCCCAGGATGACGATAAAATCCTCTCCGGTGGCGTCTTCATCAATTCGGTAAAGACAGTCAGACTTTACAGAGAGGAATGGAACCTGTCATATCCCGTAATCCACCTTGCCGGAAATGAAAAGCTGGTGCTTCAGTTTGACCTGCTCGGTGACATCAGCGAAACTTTCTACTATACTTTTATCCACTGCGATAAAGACTGGAAAAGATCCGACATATTTCCTACCGACTTTATCGACGGCTTCCCTGAAAATCCTGTTGAAGATTACAAATCATCATTCAATACAACAGTACATTACACACATTACAAACTTGCTTTCCCGAACGACAGGGTAAAACTGAAACTATCAGGTAACTATATAATAATGGTGTTCCCTTATGGTGAACCTGAAAATCCTGTACTTTCACAGCGATTCGTTGTTACGGAGAATGCTGCAGGAATTACTGTTGAGGCCCACAGACCCAGAATGGCTGCAGATTACGATGAAAAACAGCAGATAGATTTTACCGTGAATTATTCAGGGGTAAAGATCAATGATCCGTATAACGACGTCTTTGCCTTTATTCTTCAAAACGGAAGATGGAACAACGCAAAAGGAAATCTAAAACCTGAATTCTATGGCAATAACCAGCTAAAATACAGCGCACTGTCAGATAAGAACATTTTTGCCGGAGGAAATGAATACAGATACTTTGATGTCAGAAGCATAAGGTACCAGTCAGAATTTGTGAAAAAAATTGATTTCCTTATGTCGAATTACCACGTCTTCCTGACTCCGTCAGAGAACAGGGAATTCAAACCCTATTTTTACCGGCAGGACTTCAACGGCAAATATTACATAGCAATACAGGAAGAAAAAAATCCTGACACCGATGCAGATTATGTATACGTATATTTTACCCTTCCGTCAGCTTCAAAAGTTGAAGGAGGAAAAATATATGTTTCGGGAGCCCTTGCCAACTGGTCATACGGAGCTGACAACCTGATGAGCTATAATAATGAGGCAAAAGCTTATGAATGCATAATGCTTCTGAAACAGGGATGGTACAATTATGAATACTTCTTCCGGAAAGAGGGTGATGAAAGCGGAGTGGCAACAACCTTCGAGGGAAGCCATTATGAGACTGAGAATGACTATACTGTAATCGTGTATTACCGGAATCCCCGGGAAAGATACGACAGAGTACTGGGCACCCAAACAATCAACACTCTTAACCGGCTCACCTATTGATGCTTATGTTGCAAGTCAATGCCATACTGCATTAATATGGCATGTTTCAGCACTTTAAGTATCTCATTCATATATTCATCGACAGCCTTAAGGGAACCTGGCAGGGTGAATATCAGGGCTTTCCCTTTGATACCGGCAACTCCCCTGCTCAGTAATGCATTAGGATTTTCCATCCCGTACCTTATCCTGATGAACTCCATTATGCCTGGTATCTCACGGTCTAGAAGCGGAGAAACAGTTTCGACGGTGATATCTCGCGGTCCAATGCCTGTCCCTCCTGTAGTAAATATCAGATTGTATTTCCCCGAATAGTCCCTTACAAGTTTTGACAGCATTTCTGCATCGTCAGGAATTAGTGCATTTTGTACACTTATTCGCCAGCCTTCCCCCAGGAAGCATCCGGAGAGCCTTTCGGCTATCCTTGGTCCGCTGAGATCGCTGTATTCACCTGAATATGCCCTGTCGCTCAGGGTAATTATTACAGCCTCAAATATTTCGGGTAATTTCATCTTTTTGTCTTTTCCAGAAGTTCAGTCCTGTCAATAACCATTGCTTTGTCCACAGCCTTGCACATGTCATAAACGGTAAGAAGAGCAGCGCTGACAGCTGTCAGGGCTTCCATCTCGGCTCCTGTTTTCCCGGTGCACCTTACCTCGCTTTCGGCAACTACACCCGATGAATCGGGATACACTGACACCTTTATATTATCAAGTACAATATTGTGGCAAAGCGGGATGATTGAAGAGGTAAGCTTTGCAGCATTTATACCGGCGATCTGGGCAACTGTAAGGACATCTCCTTTCTTAAGCTCATTCTCTCCGATAAGCTTAAGAGTCGAAGGCGCGAGTGAAATGTGCCCGAATGCCTTTGCAAATCTATGCTGTACGGATTTGCCCCCTACATCAACCATTACAGCCTTTCCTTCCTTGTCGGTGTGTGTGAGTTTTTTCATTGCTGTCAGCCTCCTATATTGTAAAAACTATCTCTCAGGTTTTTCGACCCTTCTCTTGGTTTTATACCTACTGCCATCCTGAATGCCTTCTCGCTGCCAAGTTTTCTTATGTCAATTTCCGTTTCATTGAATAAACAAGGCTTCAGCTTACCATTTGCCGTAAGCCTTAGCCTGTTGCATGATGAACATTTGCCTCCTGTGCCTCCGTCAACCGTGGAAAAATACCCCTTCTCCAGATCCATCTGGCATATATATCTTATGTCCAGTCCATTCTTTTCGCAGAACAGTGCGACCTCCCTTGCATCCTTTTCATCCTTCGATTCCTTTACCACACAATTTATCTTGACGGGACCAAGCCCCGCTCTCCCTGCAGCTTCAATTCCCCTGAAAACATCATTCACATTGCCGGTTCTTGTGATTTTCCTGTATCTGTCGGGATCGACTGTGTCAAGACTTATGTTGACCCTCATCAAACCGGCACGTGCAAGATCTTCAGCATATTGTTCCAGAAGTGTTCCGTTGGTGGTCATTGAAAGATCAGTTATTCCCCGTATAGCCGATATCATTTCCACAAGCACCACAATGCCCTTTCTTACAAGTGGTTCACCTCCTGTAATTCTTACCTTCTGAATCCCGTTTGCCACCGCAATCGCTGTAAAGTCCGTTATTTCATCAAATGTAAGAATGTCTTCATGGCGCAACAGGCGGATTCCCTCCTCAGGCATGCAATAGGTGCACCTCAGGTTGCATCTGTCGGTAACTGAGATCCTCAGATAGTCAATTGATCTGTTAAATCTGTCGTACATTTACAATCTCTCCTCTGGAAAGTGTGAAGATACCTGACGGTATGCTTATTATCCCGTCCGAGTATGGCAGCGAGGTGATATGCCCCGAACCGTGAAATTCAACAACTGAAGCAAATCCGTCATCTGTTATTACAACCGGAACAAGAGCCATCCTGTCAGCGGATTTTCTTGAAAAATCTTCCCTTAAAGGGAGCTTAATCGATACAGGCTTCCATTCAAATCCCGTCATCTTGCAGATCAATGGCCTTACAAGCATCTCAAACTGAACGAAGGATGATACCGGATTCCCGGGCAATCCAAAAACGACCTTTTCTCCTGCAATGCCGAAGGTGGTCGGTTTTCCCGGCTGAACAGCCACCCTGGAAAACATTATCCTGACTCCCGCTTTCTCCATAACTGCCGGCACAAAATCAAAATCTCCCATCGATACCCCTCCCGTTATAAGAACAATGTCATTCTCCGATATTGCACGTTCAACTAACCCGAAAGTTGCAGTTTCATCATCAATTGCTATACCGTAGTATTTACCTGAGGCTCCTGCCCTTTCTGCCTGTGCCATCAGCTGGTATGAATTGCTGTTCCTGATCTGCGAAATCCCGGGGACATTCCATGGTTCCACGATTTCATTGCCCGTGGATATTATCGCTACTGAAGGTTTCCTCCCCACACGCACCGAGATGTGTCCAGATGAGGCCAGAACTGCCACATCCTGGGGCGTTATCTGCTTCCCCGTTTTTAACACAATGTCGCCCATGCGTACATCCTCACCTTTTCTTGCAATGTTCTCTTTAAAAAACATCCCCCTGAACCTTACCTTCCCCGATGCAAGTATTTCAGTATCCTCAACCATAACAACGCAATCCGCGCCTTCAGGGACAGCAGCTCCGGTCATAATTCTCGAGCACTGGCAACTCCCGACTTTTCTTTCCGGCCAGCTGCCCGCTGCAATTGTCTCTATTATGTCAAGATCACAGGCAAGATCTGACTTTCTGCAGGCAAAACCATCCATCGATGCCTTGTCGAAAGGAGGCATGTCAACATCACTTATAACATTTTCCGCAAGCACCCGGTTCAATGAGAGGGTGAAATCAATTATTTCATAACCGGTACTGAATTCTGTCTGCATTACAATTTCATATGCCTTCTCAAATGGTATCATTTCTGCAACCTCCTTCGTTTTATATTTTTCATGAATGTCCGCTGCCACTCAATGCTATAATATCTTCCTTTTTGAATATCACCCACACATCCGACAGTTCGGAGACCTGTAAGGATTTGAAATCGCCTGCCGGCAGATCAACATAGAATATTTCACCGGCATCAACAACGATCTCCATCCCGTTTTCAGAGGGATTGATCTCTTTTACAACACCTTTGAAACAGTTATCATATACTGAAACCGGTTTCCTGCTTTCAAGTCTGATATTGTCGCTTCTGAGTACAAGCAGCCCGTTTTCAGGGAAATCCTGTCCTGAAATCCTGAATACAATGTTGCCGTCGCAGTGAGCCTTCCAGATGTCGTTTTCCTGGCTGTATCTGACCCTGAAAAAATTCTTTATTCCCGCGTATCTGGCCACGAACCTGTTTACAGGCTTTCCGAAAACTTCAGCCGGAGGTCCTTCCTGAATAAGGTGACCATTGTGTATTACCCCGATCTTCGAAGCCAGGCTTACAGCCTCTCTGTAGTCATGGGTAACATGAACGATCGTAAGTCCTTTCCGGTTAAGATTTCTGAAGGTTCTTTTAATATCGTCTTTAAGGCTGGCATCAACCGAAGCCATCGGCTCATCAAGCAGCAAAAGCCTGGGAGATGTAACAAGCGTCCGGGCAAGAGCAACCCTTTGAAGTTCTCCCCCTGACAGGTTCTGGGTATGCCTGGCAAGGAGATGGCCAATATTGAATTCCCGGGCTATGTCATTTACTTTTCTCATGACTTCGACCTTCGGGCATCCCCTCGAATGAAGCGAATATGAAATATTACCGAAAACCGTCATGTTCGGGAAAATGGCATAGTCCTGAAAAACAAGTCCGACATTACGGTCCTGGATTTTCCTTTTTGTCACATTTTCATTATCGATCCAGATTTCGCCTGAATCAGGAACGTTCAGTCCTGCTATCAGTTCGAGAAGCTGTGTTTTTCCGGATCCCGATCTTCCGAGCAGTACATAGTATTCCCCTTCTGCAATCTCAGTATTCACATCGGCAAACCTGAAATTCCCAAGCTTTTTGTTTATGTTTTTAAGCTTCAGCATTATTTGAAAATTGGACCTTCTTAACCGGGTTTGCCAGGAGTCTGAGTATTATGAATACTACCAGCGCAACAACTATAAATACCACCGAGGCAGGCCGGGCGTATTTGAGCCCGAATGAACTGAACCTTTCATAGATGAGAACAGGAGCAATCATGGGATGGTAAGCCACTATCACAACAGCTCCGAATTCGCTCATGCCCCTGGCGAACATCATCACAAAACCTGTCATTATGCTTCTCCATGCCAGCGGAAGGGAAATTGTAAAAAAGACCCTTGTGCGGCTTGCTCCCAGAGTAAGGGCTGCTTTTTCAAGTCTCTCCGGCACCGCGGAAAAACCGTCACGTGCCGAGTTGATAAGGAAAGGAATGCTAACAAATGCCATAGCAAGACCGATGCCTGCCGGGTTGTTGATCAGGTTCAGGCCTAATGAATCTGCTATTTTTCCAAGAAATCCGTCCCGGGAAATGAAACCAAGAATTGCTATTCCTGCTGCAGTATGAGGAAGAACAACAGGGAGATCAATAATTCCCTGTACAATGCTCCGGAGAGGGAAATTCTTCCGTGCAAGAAGCCAGGCCAGGGGAATTGCCGCTGCCGCAAACAGCAATGTAACTGTAAATGATATCCAGATGGTGCGCCAGATACTCTCCTGTACGTCCCTGTCCCTGACAGTCTCAAGGAGCTCCGATTTTCCGGAATGAAGGAACATTCCGACCAATGGAGCCAGTATAAAAAGCAGCACCAGTGATGAAAGCAAAAGCAGGACCCAGTGGAACGTGCTGTTTCTGGTCATTTTGTTTCTCTTACTTGCCTGCCTGCAAATGTATCAAAAGGTTGTCGGGAATCAAATTCCGGTGCTCATAAATATATGGGATGATCGGATCCTGACCGCTTTTCCTGAAAATATCCATTCCCTCGCTGCCAAAAAGAAATGACACAAAGTCAATTGCGCCTTCGTTATTTACGGCATTATCAATAACCGTAAGGCTGTAATTGATGTATTCACCCTTTATTGTGATCCTGCTTCCCGGAGAATTACCTGCTACTTCAACCGATACTGTACCGTAAAAATCGTTCCTGTCGGGATCTCCGAGGCTGATCTCGGCAGGGAGTTCAATGTAACTGAGATTATGCTGAATTGCAACCGATCTGTATGTAAACATGTAATCAACCGCATTTGACTCCACCAGTGCCACCAGATCAATCTCCTTCGGCCTAATGAATTCCTTGTTTTTCGATGTCAGCCTGTCAGAAAGTCCGGGCATCCCGTAATGTTTTTCAGCCAGCATTAATGTAATCACACTCCTGTAACCGCATGGATCCGAATCAGGATCTGATCTGGCGAAAGTCACATCTTCCCTGGCCAGAATATCCATCCAGTTGGAGGAGTCAATAACCGATGAATATCTTGATCTATCCTGAAAAGCAATAACAATCTCGTTTGTTGCAAATCTTATCCCCCATGACGCATGACCGGGAATAAGCAGTTCATTAATTAAAAAATAATCAGCCGATGCCACAATGTCGCAAGGTTTCTTCAGTTCAGTCACTTTGCGGGCGCAAACAAGGCTGCCAGCAGGTTCAAGCAGAACTCTTGTGCCGGGGTGCTTCTTTTCATAGGCATCCGCAATTGCCCGGAAGGGAACCGAAAGACTGCCGGCATGGAAAATAATGATATCACTTTTTTTGTCTCCCGTTTCCATCCTGCAACCTGCAAGAGTTATTAATAAAAAAGTTAATAAAAACAGCTGTTTCATTGTAACATAATCCTACTGGTAGTCCTTTACCACCTCGATAACTTCCGGAAGATCCATCCCAATTTTCCTGAGGAATTCGATTTTCGGGACTCCCCTGCTGTTCCATCCGCGCCTTTTATAAACTTCATCGAGAAGATTTTCATACTGCTCTTCCCTGTATTCCCTCAGTATTTTCATTTTCTCCTCAGTTGATTTTCCCTGAGGATCTGTTCCTGTTTTTTCCTTTAGCTGTCTGTCGTACCTTTCAGCGCGCGATTCATACTCCTCCTTTGTCACAGGACCTGCCGCCCTGTAGGGTTGCCTGTCGTGAAGCCTTGTACCGTAGCCCCTTCTGAGGTTGAACACCCGCTGGAAATTGTAAACCCTTTCCGAATCCTCAATAAGCCGCTCCTTGCTGAACTCCCTGCCTGTCACAGCTTTATAGATCGTCACATAATTATCTACATGTTCAGGCACCTTTGCGGGCTCGTCGGTCTGGGCGTTATTTTCAGGCTCCACATCATTCCAGGGCAGCTTGCACAGTCCCACAAGGCCGAACCATGTGCGGAACATCGGAAAATAATGGAGGGCTTCAGCCTTGTTTTCAAAGGTGGGTATCTGATTGTTCACCATATCCATAAAGATCAGCCATGCCTCATCGTGCTGCGGCCCTTTGTTGGTGAGTGCAAATCCACCCTGCTGGGCCAGTGATTCCTTCGACATGTACTGGGAATATTCAAGTCCTTTGTTTTCCATGCCTATATCATTCAGGAACGAAGCATCACCCCAGCCTTTTTCAATAAACAGCTCTTTCATCTTCCTGACTCCTGTTCCGGCAATTTTTCCGAACCCCTCTCCCCTTGAAAGCTGATGCAGCAACTCGAGCGCGGCACCGGCATTTCCAAACCTGAGCTCAAGGCCTCCGGTCCTTTCCTTATTCAGGATCCCGTTCTCATAGCACTCCATAATGAACGCAGTCAGCGTGCTCCAGGTGATTGTACATATGCCATAGGTATCGCAATAAAAGTTGGCCTCAATAACATAACCGGGATCAAAGATGCCGCAGTTGGCACCAAGCCCGGCAGCATTCTCATACTCAGGACCATCTACCAGAACCTTCCTGCCTTTGTATGGCCCGGTCGTGATCTCAAAATCATCAACTCCCTTGCTGCACGACATGTTGCAGCCAATCCAGCACCCGTCGGGAATATTCTGTGTAAAGTTCTTCTTCCAGATTGAAGAATCGATCCTGTAGGCTTCGGGGTGACTGCCGTACTTGTAATTGTGGACCGGCAGCAGATCATGGTCGTTCATTATCTCCATAAGATGTGCCGTGCCTACCTGTTTCATCTGGCACTGCTTGTCGTCGAGTTCACGCATCTCCCTGTTAAATCTCCTTCCGCGCTCCATTATAGCCTCAAGATCAACTACATTGTTGAGATTACCCTTCACACCCGGTATCTTGCACACCAGGGCCTTGATCTTTTTGTTGCGGAAGACTGTACCGATCCCGCCCCTGCCGGCCTGCTTCAACCTTGGCTTTTTGCGCTTTGGATCATAGAAGCTGAAATTCAGCATCCCGATCAGCGAATGTTCTGCAGCCGATCCTGAGGAGACAATTCCAATATTCTTCTTTTCCCCTTCCTCGTCGGCAAAAACTTCTGTCAGCTCCTCAGCAAGAAGATGACTGTCAGCTACTTCAAACGGAGCTTTATATATCTCAACAAAATGATTTATCCCGTCAATGAAAATAAGAATGTCCTCTTCTGATTTGCCCTGCAATTCCAGTGCATCAAAACCCGCAAATTTCAGGAAAGGTCCGAAAAAGCCTCCCACATTGCTGTCCATAACCGAGCCGGTCTGGGGAGAGATACTTACAACCAGCGATTTGCCGGTGCCTGAGTACTGGGTTATTCCTCCGATGGGTCCGGAGGAAATAATAATCTCATTTTCAGGATCATCCCATCTTGTATCAGGCCGCGTGCCATCCCATAGGAGTCGAAGCCCGTAACCTTTGCCTCCAATGAATTTTTCCTTCATCTCAACCGGCACATCCTTGTCTCTTATGTCGGCAGTACCGGCATTGATATATAGAATCTTGTCGGTGTAACCCCTGCTCAGCGGCGTCCAGGTATAATTCCATCGTGCTATTATCCTTTCCCGTGATCTTATTTCGTTCCTGTCCATAATAAAAAAAATAAATTGTCGGTCAGTAATATTATCAAAGGTAAACTATTCGGTGATAGATTAAAATGACAATAGTCAATATGTTAAGCTTGGTTTAAGGATGTTGTATAAATGATATGGAACCGGTGGCGAAGCCTCCGCTGACGCAAGGCCGAAGCTCGACCCGAAGGCTGATTAAAGTAACCGGTAAAGTGCTTATCTTTGTATGTCACCTCATAAAATGAAAACAGATGAGGGTTACTGAAATTGAGCACCATCTGGGGAAATTCAGGGTAGGAATTGCAGGAGCCGGCGGACTTGGTTCAAATTGCGCTGCTGCTCTTGCCAGATGCGGAATTGGCACTATTGTAATTTCTGATTTTGATGTCGTGGAAAAATCAAACCTCTCCAGGCAATACTATTTCACTGATCAGATAGGGATGATGAAGACGGCCGCTCTTAAGGAAAACCTGTTACGCATCAGGCCCGGTATTGTTGTTATTGCTCTTAAGGAGAAGCTAACCCGTGAGAATATACCGGCGATTTTTGCAGGATGCAATGTGATCGTCGAAGCTTTTGACAAAGCCGGTATGAAGGAAATGCTCATTGAAACAGTCCAGAAACATTTGCCCGGTATACCACTGGTGGTTGGTTCGGGGATGGCAGGATGGGGCGGAAATGAAAGCATCAGGACCAGAAAAGTTGACGATACTCTTTATGTGTGCGGCGATGAGACCACGGAAGCATCCGATGACCTGCCACCCCTCGCTCCCCGGGTGGGTATTGTGGCATCAATGCAGGCCAATATTGTTGTGGAAATCCTGATGAACAAAGCCTGAATTAAAGACTCCTTTCGATGAAATTTATACTTAATGACAGGGAAGAGGAAACAGATGGTGAAATGATAACCGTGAACGATATGCTCCGTATGAAGAAGTTTACCTTCCGGATGAGAATTGTGAAAATCAACGGGAATCTTATAGACAGGGATAAATATGATTCAACATATATTAATGATGGAGATAATGTTCAGATGATCTATCTGATGAGTGGCGGATGAAAAAAAAGTTGTAGGTTTGCATTAATAATGATTAAGTTCAGGTTCATAGAGAAGATCCCTCCCGTTTTAAGGAATAAATATATCCTTACTCTGGTAATTTTTTTCATCTGGATCCTGCTTCTTGATTCAAACAACCTCATATCAAGATACAAGGAGATGAAAAACCTCCGCAAACTGAAGGCTGACAAGGAGTACTATACGGAACGGATCGAGGAGGACAAAAGAAAGCTTCAGGAGCTCCGTACCGATAACAGGAACCTGGAAAAGTTTGCGAGGGAGCAGTACAAAATGAAGAAACCCGAAGAAGATCTTTACATAGTGCTTACTCCCCAGGAAGACAGACGGATAAGAAGGAAAAACAATTAAAACTCCTTTTCAAGTAACCTGTAGTGACCCAGCAGGATTGCCGCGTCGCCTGGTTTGATATCATACCCTCCTTCATTTATGAGCTCATAAGCTGCTTCAGTTACCGGTTTCCTTTTCATAAGATCCTGGTGGACAAAATTCATATACTTCACGATCCTGAACATGTTGAACCAGTCAAAAAATCTCTTCCTGAACGACTTCCCGGATGCGGTGTTTCCCTTTATTTCACACAGCGACATGATCCATTCCTCATTGCTGGTGAATAATCTGACGCTTGCAGGGAGTTCACTGTACAAATAGCTGTTGCCGGGACTCCCTGAATCATACAATGGATCTGTCATTTTGAAGAATGACCTGAGTTCAAGAAAAGCCTCGGGACTATAGGTCATAAACTCCTCTTCACCGTTTTCAGTCAGCCTTGAGATCGTTGCTCCGGTGCCGAAGGGCACTCTCATGGAGGGACGCGGAGATGGATAGACGGCAGTGGTATTGAGGTTAAAATAACCACCGGCAGAAACAAGCTTCTGGACAAAATAAAAATCCTCTCCAGCCATACGGCGGTTCATACCTCCCGATCTGACATAGGGCAGCGCTTTTACTGCAATCGCTGAGCCTACTGTATGATGGGCATGCGGGAATCCTGCAAAACGCAGACCCTGATAGTAATATCGAAGGTGTAATTCATATTGGGCTATTGCCCTGTAAACAGGATCAGGGAATTTACTTCCTTGCAGGGGGTGTTCAAAATATAAGGAACATGCTGATTTTTCCACGGCTGCTGACATTCCTTCATAAACGCGCCTGAAGTAGTTCCTTTCAACCGTGCAGTCAGCATCAAGGTTCAGGATTATCCCTTCAGGCCTTTCCAGTGAATCGAAACGTCTTGCTGCTTCATCCATCCCCGTTTTGCGTGCCATACCTACTCCCCACTTGCGGAACCGGGAAGTATCGGTATCTACCATGTACAGTCTGAAAAAAGATCCTGCATGTGCAGATTTCCATATTTCTGCATCGCTCAGGGTTTTCATATTGGCCTCACGTATGCCGGGACCGGAATCAGCCGGTGCATTTACTACAATTATTACTTCGGTTTTGCATTCCGGCTCTATGCATGAAGCCAGTGAATCCAGCAGATTTATAATTGCAGGTTCGCCACATGAAGGAACAACGACAATTATACCGGTATCGCCTTGTGGGGCCTCTTTGATCAGCTCAGGGAACAGTGTCCTCTCTTTCAGGTAGGTAGAGGCAAATCCCATTGTGGTTTATTTCTTTTCTGCCTGGTATTTAGCGTTAAGAGCGTCAAGCACTTTCTTAGTGATGTCGTTCGAACTGCTGCCGTAAAGCAGAACACTTCCGAAACTCTTTCCAAAAATATACTCGTAATTGTATTCAGACTTGTTCTCTTCTAGAAAGGTAGTTATATACTCGAGGATCTGCCTGTTCATAACCTGATCTTCTTCAACAAGATCAGCCTGGAGCTTGTCGCGAAGGTTTACCAGTTCCTGCTGCTGCTGAATAAGTGCCTGCTCCATTTCTGCCGCTGCTGATCTGGTAACAAGCCCCTTGCTTACTTTTTCCTGGAAATCCCTTACTCCCCTTTCGTACTGATTTCCTCTTGTATTAAGCTCTGCCTCTGCTTTTTGTTGTTTATCTATCAGATCCGCTCTCCTGTCTTCAAACATTTTAAAATTGAAAACTATCGTGTCAATATTTACAAATGCAATTCCGCTTGCGGTACTTGCTGCTTCGCTTGCACCATTATCTTTACTGCCTTTATGCTTGCCGATAAATTGAAGGACGAACAACGCAGCTACCGCCAAAAACAGGATACTGAACAGAATAACAGGTAATTTCTTCATCTCAGGTAGGTTATTTATTATTTAATTCAGGCGCAAATATAAAAAAATTAATCCATTAGCCTATCCAACACAGGTAAAATTAGCGCCCTTCAACTGAAGGTATTCAACAAATCAGCAGACTGAAATGAGCAGGTTTTTTACGGGACTCAACAGCGAATCATCTAGAATTCAGGACAAGGGATTGCCCGTATTTTCTTCCTCTGCCCTAGAGTAAATGAGTTGAATTCATACACCAGGGAGATCTCATGAGAGCCTGATGTGGATGTTATCAGGTTGGAAATGGTAAAATCGTAGCTGTAACCTATATGCAGTTGTTTTGTCTTTATCCCCACAAGTCCGATGATGGCATCGCCGGCCTGAGAGGTGACAAACGGGATACCCCTGTACCATAAGCCGAAAATAAGCGGATCCCTGTAATAATATAATCCGATATCGGTCTGATAGAACCTGGCCTGCTTCTGGAAATTAACGGCAACAGAAAGAACTTCGTGATAAGTTTGTTTTAACCTTGTTTTCCTCATTATCTGTACACCCCCGAATACATTCAGCTTTATCGGAAGCAGTGCATTGTCGCCATAGAATGACTGTTTGGGGGTAAGCAGATGGTCAAGGGTAAATCCTCCCCAGAATCTGTCATTATATACAAGAGCTGATGCGGCAAAATCGATGTCTGCCACATTATCAAAGGGAGGAGGGTAAACCGACGGTACATTTCCGCTACCCGTCATCTGGCTGGCGAATACCAACTTGTAAATATTCAATCCGAGATACCTGAATTTAAAGTTGACACCAGGCCTTATATGCCAGTCTTCATTGATATTGAAATCATAAGAGTACAGGAGGCCGATATTGGTGGTGCTCAGATCGCCTGATCCGGCAACGTCATAGGTTGCCTGGATCCCAAGTCCCGAATTGTAATTTATCAGCGCCTTGTCAAAGGAAATACTGTATGTGTGAAATACCCCCGGGATTGCAGGCCATTGGTTCCTGTAGTTCAGTGCGACCCTGTACTCCTCCGTGGCTCCCGCAAATGATGGTGCCAGATATAGAGGATTTGCATAGAACTGTGAAAAGGTAGGGTCCTGGCAGAAACTGTCAGCAAGTATTATAAAGGACAGTAAAAATGTATATTTTAACTTTTTAAGCAAACCCGTACCCGTTTGTTTTATTAAGCAATTTAAAAAACACTGTTTATCTCATCAGTTGTTAAACGTAATTTTCCTGAAAAAGGTACGCCGGCAGTCAAGATTTTTAATTTCAACGCAGATTCAGACCATTTTACCCTGCAGCCGGAATCAGCATTTTCAGCTGGTCCCGTGATAATGCGTTCAATATCCCGGCAATAAATTCCTGCCTAATGTCATGCATTTCTTGTGACAAACGTCATTATTAAATAGCTTCTCTTAGTATTTATTTGCAATTTTATTATTAATCCTTATTACGTTAATCATAAGAAGGAAATTATTTACAGTTTAAAACCGGATCAATAAAATGTTAAACAAACTTATAGCCGCACTTCTGCCCTTCTTTCCAAAAAAGTTTATCTGGATCTTTTCGAAACCCTATATTTCAGGAGAAACGATAGATGATGCTATGAGGGTAACAAAAGAACTGAACAGCAAGAAGATAAAGGTTACCATCGATGTACTTGGAGAATTTATCAAGACTCTCGACGAGGCAGAAGCCAACAAAAAGGAATACCTGAATCTTATTGAAGTCGCCACCCAAAACGGCATTGATGGCAATTTTTCAATAAAACCCACCAGCTTTGGTCTGCTTATCGACAAGAATGTCTGTCACAACCATGTCAGGGAAATTATTGCGAAAGCAGCATCCTGCAACAATTTCGTCAGGATCGACATGGAAGATTCACCATGTACCGACATGGAAATTGAGCTTTTCCGTAAGATGAAGACAGAATTCCCAGGCAATGTAGGGCTTGTTGTTCAGGCATATCTCAAAAGGACCATGGATGACATCAGGGGACTGGCTGACCTCAACAGCGAAGAGCATCCGTTAAGTTTCAGGCTGTGCAAGGGCATATACATTGAGCCTGAATCGATAGCTTACAAGAAATATGAAGAGATAAACCAGCATTACCTTGAGGATCTGGAATACATGTTCAGGAATAAGATCCACGTCGGCATTGCAACTCACGATAAACCCCTGATATCCGGTGCTTACGAACTTATCAGGAAGTACAATGTCCCAAACCGTTTGTATGAATTCCAGATGTTGTACGGAGTGACGCCCCGGCTGCGCGACAGCATAGTGAATGATGGCCACACGATGAGAGTATATGTACCGTTCGGGAAACAGTGGTTTGGCTACTCAACAAGAAGACTGAAGGAAAATCCCAAAATGGCCAGCCATATAATTAAAGCAATTTTTTATAAGGGATAACCGCATCTGTTTCTACCTATTTCAATCTAGTTCAATCTATTTCTACCTATTTCTATCTATTTCTACCTATTTCTATCTATTTCTATCTACCCCCCTTTGATTCAAGATATTTCTTGTGTATATGACTGATTTCTTCCTCGGTGAGGTCGGGTCTCATGGGCATGGGCTTCTGAGGCAATCCATTCATAATTAGATATAATGCAGGAACAATCATGAACGGGCTTACACCTGCGATGGCGGATGAGGGGATCTGGCCCTTCTCATACGCAACAGTACGCTGTTGCATCTTTATGATCTCATAGTTCGACAATGGGTCTCCAAGTTTTCCGTGGCTCACTTTTGCCTGATACGCCGACAATGCAAGGTTTGTCCTTGCGTTTTCCATCTCCTGGCTTACGGGTGCCGGCGCCCTGAATATCTCAGATCTGAGATTTGCCAGCCTGGGGACAATTATGACCTCACCAATCTGGATTGTATCCGTATTGAGATAAATGCCAGCCATATAATCGCGTCCCTTAAGAGTATCGTTAAAGAAAAACAAAGCAGGCCTGTATCCTAGCAGTCTGAATTCAACGGTATCCTTCCTGGTTAATAGCATGGAAAAAGTTCCGGTGGAGTCAGTCACACCATAAAATTCCCTGTTTATGAAAATCTGGGAGTTGATCAGAGGTGAAACGGATGTCGCATCACGTACAATCCCCTGCAGCCGGACCCTGTCCTGTTCAGTATTTGCGTACTGCGCTGTGGCAGGATTCAGGAAGATGAATAACAACAGTATATTCAAAATCCTGTTCATTGCATAAGCAAAGTTAAACTTTAATAATTACATCTTCAAGTTTTCTTTTCGGGACATGATGATTCTGATCACTGTCACGCCAGTATTTTATGTCACCGTCTCTCACCTCATCCAGGATCACATTTTCGACAGGCTTGCCAAGGGCAAGGACAAGAAGAATTTCAAAATTTTCAGGGATATTGATCTCACTTCTCAGCAGTTCTCTCCTTACCGAGGCAATCATGCAGCCTCCCAGGCCCGATTCTGATGCCCCAAGCATTATGCTTTGTGCTGCAATTCCATGATCAACGTTGAAGGATTCAGCCACTGTCTTATCGCCAAGGATGATTATATATGCCGATGGCCTTTCCCCGGCAACCGGACCATCCCAATCCTTCAGATATCCGGCCCATGCAAGGCTGGGGAAGATTTTGCCGCAACACTCGCTGTTATTGCAGATGATATATTTCAGCGGTTGCCTGTTGGCAGCAGAAGCCGACAGTCTTGCAAGATCAACAAGCTCTTCGAGTATCTTTATGTCAACCTGATAAGATTCATCGAATCTCCGGTACGACCGGGTTTTAAGTATCAGTTCTCTGATATTCATGGTTTATAGGTTTTAGTATTGTTACTTCCGTCTCCCGGAATATTTTTCATTGTCAAACAGCTTTTGTCTGCAAAAAAATCACAGGCATAAATACTTCCATGTATCACCTGATAAATATTGCTGTGCAATCTAGCAATTATCGTTCAAAAAACATAAGATGCTACTGACCAGAAAAAGTTATGTCAGATCATAAATATCTATAAATCTACCGATAACAATGTATCCATATTTTGATTAGATTTGATAGGATTCTGAAAACATAAACCTTATAATCATCTATGGCAAAAGTTGTTGTACTGGGTGCCGGCATTGCCGGGCATACTGCGGCTGCCCATCTTCGAAGGAAGCTTGGACGCAGTCATGAGGTGGTGGTCGTCAGCCCTTCGGAATATTACCAGTGGATCCCATCCAATATATGGGTTGGAGTCGGTAAAATGACAATAGATCAGGTCCGTTTCAGATTGAGACCTTTGTACAAACGCTGGGGTATACGCTTTGAACAGGGAAAGGCTGTTGAACTGCATCCTGAGGGAGACGGCTCGAATCCAATTCCTTTTGTTACGATAGAATACACCGATCCTTCCCGGAAAGGAGAAACCGCCAGGATAGAATACGACTATATTGTCAATGCCACAGGGCCGAAGCTCAATTTTGAAGCCACCCCCGGCCTTGGCCCTGGCAAATTCTCATATTCTGTGTGTTCCTGCGATCATGCCCAGGAGACCTGGAATGCCCTGAAATCGTGCTTCGAACGCATGGAGAAGGGAGAGAAACTGACATTTCTTATTGGCACGGGACATCCTACTGCCACATGCCAGGGTGCTGCTTTCGAATATGCGCTGAATGTTGCCCATCAGATCAGGGTTCGGGGATTGTCGGACAAGGCGGAAATGATCTGGATCACAAATGAGTATGAGATAGGAGACTTCGGCATGGGAGGGGCATTTGTAAAAAGGGGAGGCTATGTTACTTCTACTAAAGTGTTCAGTGAATCGGTGCTTGCAGAGTACGGAATCAGATGGATAAAGCGTGCAGGCCTAACGAAAGTTGAAAAGGGGATTGCTCATTATGAAACCCTTGAAGGAGAAAAGAAATCACAGTCATTCGATTTTGCAATGCTCCTTCCTGCATTCGCCGGAGCAGGAATGAAAGCATTCAACAAGAATGGAGAAGACATCAGCAGCGTCCTTTTTGCGCCAAGCGGATTCATGAAGGTTGATGCCGACTATTCCGGAAAGCCTTTTGAAGACTGGAGCATCTCCGACTGGCCTTCCCTCTACCGTAATCCAGTCTATAAAAATCATTTTGCTCCCGGGATTGCTTTTGCGCCTCCCCACCAGATATCTAAGCCCATGACCAGCCCCGGCGGAACACTTATTACCCCGTCTCCGCCACGGACGGGAATGCCTTCAGGAGTCACCGGAAAAATTGTTGCATTGAATATTGCTGAAATAATAAACAAAGGTGTAACCGATCTGAGACATAAAGCCTCCATGGGCAGAATGGGTGCCGCATGCATTGTGTCAGCCGGTTACGGCATGCTTAAGGGCCAGGCCGCCACAATGACGGTTTTCCCTATTGTCCCCGACTGGGAAAAATATCCGCAATGGGGACGCGATCTGAGGTATACTGTAGGTGAGATCGGACTGGCAGGTCACTGGATAAAACTGCTTCTCCACTACCTTTTCCTTCACAAGGCAAAAGGCTATCCATTCTGGTGGCTTCTCCCCGAATGATCGACTTTATATTTAATAAACTGTCAATTAACAAGGATATGGCAAAAAATATTGTAAGGGGATATTATGAGGAATCCTATCCCCCATTACCTACAAGGGCAACAAAATTCTGGCGGAGGTGCATCCTGAAACAGATTGTGATGTTCTTCGTGCTGAACCTCAGGATCATGAGGATCATTGTTGGAGGGCACTCCTGATCCCGCTAGTGCAATCCATCATAAACTGAAGTATCCGGAAAGTGCCTTTCTTCCGGTAAGGGGCATCCGCTACCGGTATCTCGACGATATAATATCCCAGTCGATTATATCCCAGAAGGACTTTATGTAATCAGGACGCCTGTTCCTGTAGTCGATATAATACGCATGTTCCCACACATCACAGGTCATCAGGGGCTTCAGTCCTCTTCTGAGCGGATTGCCTGCATTAGATTCCTGAAGGATCCGGAGCGAGCCATCCTCATTCTTTACAAGCCATGCCCATCCTGAGCCAAAAAGAGTGGCGGCAGCTTTGGAAAACTGCTCTTTGAATGCTTCCAGCGATCCGAAACCGGCTATCAAAGCTTCAGACAACGGCCCTGAAGGAAGCCTGCCACCGGCTTTTGAAAAAGACTCAAAGTAAAATGTGTGATTCCATACCTGTGCGGCATTATTAAAAATTCCGCCTTCAGCTTTTTCAATTATTGTCACCAGATCAGCATTTTCAAACTCAGTGCCGGGAACAAGGCCGTTGAGATTGTTGACGTATGCCAGATGATGCTTTCCGTGATGAAATTCAAAAGTCTCTGCACTTAACAGGGGTGCAAAGGCATCGTATGCATATGGGAGTTCGGGTAATTCAAATGCCATGGCTTATATATTTTAAGTTATTGGAAATAAATCAGGCTGATGCAAATTACAAACAAAATTACTCATTTTGAAGTTCCCCTGAATTATATCATTCAAGAAAAATATCAGCCGGCAATTCATTAATGATCCCTTTGCCGGAAGCTGTTCTGAAAAGCTCTTCCACGGCCCTTTTGCCGGATGGTCCGAGTAGTACAGAGAAATCATTCACATACAATTCTATATGGTTTCTTATCACCTCCTCTTCCATCTCCTTTGCATTCATTGAAACAAAATCATATGACGATCCCGGGTTTTGCAGCGCAAATTCAATGCTCCTCCTGATTGTCCTGCCGACTGCCAAAGCTGTCTCCCTCCCGATCCGCCGGCTGATAACTATATTCCCCAAAGGGACAGGCAACCCTGTAAGGCTTTCCCAATACTCTCCCAGATCGGCAATTTTTACCAGTCCCCTCTTCTGATAGGTAAATCTTGTTTCATGAATAATCAACCCGGCATCAACTTCTCCGTTTAATATCGCATTCTCGATTTCTGAAAAAAGGTACTCTTTCCTGTTTAAGGCCCGGGGCCTGGCAATGCTCAGAAGAAGATTGGCTGTGGTAAACCGTCCGGGTATGGCTATTCGCAGGGTATCAACCTTTTCCAGGTCAAATTTCCTTTTTGCGATAAGCAGCGGACCATTCCCGAATCCCAGAGCGCTGCCCGATTCAAGTATCAGATAGTTGCCGGCAACATATGCATAAGCATGCGAACTCACCTTTGTTATATCCAGGGCTGCATTAAAAGCCATGCTGTTCAGTTCCTCCACATCAGCAAGGATAAAATCAAAATCCAGACCTTCGGTGTCAACCTTGCCATGGACCATTGCATCAAAAATAAAGGTATCATTTGGACATGGAGAAAATCCGATTCTAAGTTTCATCTTTATCTGATATTGAGAATAAAATGTTGGAGCTCCGTGGCCAGGTTATCTAGTGCAAGAGGAATATTCCACCGGCTTTTGTCCCTTGCTTCCACCATGTTGGAGACTGACCTGAATGCCATGAATGGGACATCTATCCTTTTGCATACATAGAAAAAGGCAGCACCTTCCATCGTTTCAATATCCGGATCGAATTTTGACACAAGTCTATGCCTCGTCGACAAAGCACCGGTTGCAGTATTAACACTTATGGCATCGACTGTTCTCAGCCTCTCAGATGCCTTGTCAATAAACCTGTTTCCGGTTGTAATTCTTCCTCCGGCAAAAGGGAATTTATCAGGATTCTCCAGCCCGGCTTCCGCCAGGGTAAGGAACCCATCTTCAGCTTCCACTCCCGCATCGGCAAAACAGTCTGAGACCGGCAATACTACTTCCCCAATCCTTATATCTTCACGAAAACTTCCGGCGATACCCGAGTTTATTGCCAGGTCGGGTTTCGGATTAAGCGAAAACCAATGGGTGACGGCCCATACTGTTGCCATGGAACCTACGCCCGTCACAAGAGGTTCAAAAATGCAGTTGCCGGAGATCAGCTTTTTCCCCGATTCATCAGATACGGCAATCTTCCTGAGAATATCAGCTTCGCACGAAGTGGCCGTTACAAATAAAATACTGATGGGCATGATATTAAACTCTTTCAGGCATTAAATATATCGCATTCAAATTTAAAAAGCTCAACTTATTTGGTTATTATTGCACCGTAATAAAACCTCAGATGATCTATATCACACGCAGGGAAAGATTCTGTGCTGCACACAGGATGTTCAGGGAAGAGTGGTCGGAAGAAGAGAACCTGAAGGTTTTCGGAAAGTGCTCCAATCCCAACTGGCATGGTCATAACTATGTCCTTTACGTTACTGTAAAGGGAAATCCTTCGGAAAAGCTTGGCCTGTTTATAAACATCAACACCCTTAAGAAAATAATCCAGGACAGAATTATTGAAAAGGTTGATCATAAAAACCTCAATACCGAAGTCGATTTTATGAAGGGAAAGGTTGCCACTACCGAGAATCTGGCCATTAGTATATGGAATGAACTGAAACCGGAAATTGAAAAGGAAGGCGCTAATCTTCACTGCATAAAGATCTGCGAGACTGAAAACAACTCAATCGAATATTATGGCGAATAAAATCGAAACCGTGAATAACGGAAGCGGGCTTAATTCCAACGGGTACAACAAGATAGAATCATGGAACCCGGAAAACATAAGGGAATTATCTGAAATATACTACAAGGTTTTAAAGCTTATTGGAGAAGATCCTGATCGTGAAGGCCTTAAGGGAACGCCTGTTAGAGTGGCAAAAGCATTGAACTTCCTCATGATGGGGTATGGCCAGAGTCCCTGCGAAATTATTAACTCAGCAAAATTCAGGGAGGAATACCGCCAGATGGTAATAGTGAAGGACATTGACCTTTATTCGATGTGTGAGCACCACATGCTGCCATTTTTCGGGAAAGCGCATGTTGCTTATATTCCAAACGGCCATATAACCGGCCTCAGCAAGATTGCAAGAGTGGTTGAAGCCTTCAGCCGCCGGTTACAGGTGCAGGAGCGGCTGACTACCCAGATCAGGGATTGTATTCAGGACTGTCTTGATCCTCTGGGAGTGGCTGTAGTCATCGAAGCACAGCATATGTGCATGCAGATCAGGGGAGTACAGAAACAGAATTCGGTAACAACCACTTCCGCATTTACCGGAATCTTCCTCGACAACCTGAATACCAGGGAGGAGTTTGTCCACCTTATAGGTTCCAATCTTCATTAATAAAATCACCGTTTTGAGATTTCTATGGTATTCGCCTGTATCTGACTGTATCATCGGAAATCTGCATAATTTTCGCGAAAAATCTAAATTATCTCATGAAAGCATATGTTTTTCCGGGCCAGGGTGCCCAGTTCCCAGGAATGGGAAAAGATCTATATGAAACATCTTCACATGCAAAAGATCTTTTTGAAAAAGCCAATTCCATACTTGGATTCAGGATCACTGATATCATGTTCAACGGTACGGATGAGGATCTGAAACAGACCAGGGTGACCCAGCCTGCGATATTCCTTCATTCAGTGATTCTGGCAGCAATAACCGGCGATTCTTTCAGTCCGGAAATGGTTGCCGGCCACTCCCTTGGCGAATTTTCTGCCCTTGTGGCCAACAAAACGCTCTCCTTCGATGATGGACTGCTTCTTGTTGCAGGCAGGGCGGCTGCCATGCAGAAAGCCTGCGAAATCAGGCCATCAACCATGGCTGCAATTATCGGACTTGAGGATGCCATCGTTGAGGAGGTATGCAGCCGGATAAGCGAAACTGTCGTTCCTGCCAACTACAACAGCCCGGGACAAATAGTCATTTCTGGCTCAATTGAAGGTGTTGATACGGCAATTGAACTGCTGAAGGAAAAAGGAGCAAAAAGAGCCCTGAAGCTGGCCGTCGGGGGAGCATTTCATTCGCCCCTGATGGAACCTGCGCGCCGGGAACTTGAAGAAGCCATTCGAAAAACCTCATTCGCAAGACCTGTCTGCCCCGTTTATCAGAATGTGACAGCCAAACCCTCATCCGACCCGGAAGTAATAAAGGCCAACCTTGTATTGCAGCTCACATATCCCGTAAAATGGACGCAATGTATCTCCAACATGATTGCCGACGGTGCAACCTCATTCACTGAAGTCGGACCGGGAAGCGTACTCCAGGGCCTTATTAAAAAGATCAACAGGGATGCTGTAGCGAATAGCGCCGGTCTTTAGGATCAGAGTGCCTTAAGATCCGAATATTATGATGTTGATTTATTAAATGAATGATCCGGCACTTTCAGGGGTGCGGATTGCTTCACAGATTCAGGATGGTTTCATTATCAACCCCTTGTGCTTCCTTCCGTCAACCATTATTTCCAGAGGCTTTTCAAACCTGATGTGCCTGAGGTATTCATCTTCATATTCAGCTTTTATTCTGTTCATGAATTCTACATCATAATACCCCTCACCGATATATGGATTTATGGTAAAATAACCAACCCTGAAAGAGGTAAGGTTCTGAAAAAAATGAGTACCCTGGCTGGGATCTATCCTGTAATTTTTAAGGCCTGATTCAACAATTATCCTTGCAGCGGAGATCTGAGGCCATCTTACCGGAATACCGAGCCAGGGATCTGTCGAGCCCCAGCGACCCGGTCCTATAAGAACATAACTCTCGCCATTCTTTATGAAGGTATTGTTTATCCTTTCAATCTCACCGGCAAGATCTTTGTTCTTCGAGGGATTGAATGATTCCGGCTTGATGTAGATAATATCATGGATCCCCTTGAACAGACCGTTGCCCAGAGCTGATTCAGAAAATAAAATTGTTTCCCCGGGCTGAATATTTGTGATATTTATACTATAGGTCTCATCCGTATGCACTATAGGCCTTATCTGGAGGAAGTTGAATATTTTGGGAGTACCCGGAGGTGTTTCAAGATTGGCTGCAAATTCAATTTCTATGGGATTGTTCATCTCCTGCTGCCCCAGCTCAAGCAATGTTTTGACTATCTCAGCAAGAGGAAAAACTCTGTTTTGCAATACATTAGCAAAGGTGATAACTCTCTTGCCGTGATGATTTATTCCGTCTCTGAGTATGTTGTTGTTATAATCGTATGTTGATGCCACATATTTCATGGCAGCATCATTGTTGGCATCATTGATGCCTATCGTGAGAATATTGACCCCGTCGTCTGTTGAAGGAACAAAGCTGTCGATCTTAAGGTCGAGGGCACGAAACTCCTTTTGTGTATCCCGCAAGGCTGTTTCGATTGATGAAAGCTGAAGAATCTTTCTTGAATGACGGGGTGAGAACCGTAGCGCAAGTCCGCCCTCTACAATGAGCTTTCCCAGTCCGAAAGCAATTTTCGCAATACCGTCCTCTGCCTTCTCAGATCCTATCGGATAATAATTGATAGATTGTGCAACACCTGATATTGTAGGGTAAAAAATATTCCCATGCCTGTTGCCGCAAACTTCCTGAAGAATTATCCCCATCTTTTCTTCATCGATCACATTTGCGGTTGCTGTCATGTAGGCTTTGCTTCCCCTGTAGTAAACCGAAGCATACACCTCTTTTATTGCATCGGATATCATCTTAACCATTGCCTGATTATCGGGATGCCGCGGGATCATGTAGGTCGAATATATACCTGCAAAGGGTTGGTAATGCGAATCTTCAAGCTTGCTTGATGATCTCACCGCGATCGGGTGATTTCTTGAGACTGAAAGAAATGAAAGAAAATCCTGATATACTCTTCCCGGCAGTTCGGCGTTAAGGAATTTCTTTAATATTTCATCATCCGGCAGATCCGAAAGGCCCACAGCATAAAGATTGTTGTGATCCATGAATTCATCAAAGATGTCGGTGCTCAGGACCACTGTACGCGGAATGGTTATCAGTACATCGGGGAACTTGTTGTAAAGCTTGTTGTCCTTGATGATCCGGTTAATGAATGCCAGTCCCCTTGCCTTTCCCCCGATCGAAGCATCTCCTATTCTTGAAAAGATGTGATATTCATCGTAACTTGTCTTGTCAAATTTTGCTATCACGCCCCTTCCCTTTCCAAGCCTGAAACTTGAGATGGCGACATACAGAAAGCGTCTCATCTCATCGGTGGTTTCAAAGTCGCCTGTACTGATATACTTAAACATCTGAGCAACAGGAAACAGAGCCCTGGCATTCAGCCATTTGGAAAAATGGTTCCTGGTTGCATGGTAAATAAGGGTTTTGTCGGGTATTGTAAGAAGCTTCTGCTGCAGGCTCTGCAGATCGGTGGCAATTGCTATCGGCTCCATGGTATCCGGATTCTTGAACACGAACGGACCAAAAGCCAGATTCTGAATGATAAAGTTTCTCAGCTCCAGTGACAGCGATTTCGAGTATTTGTTTATATACCCCGCTCCGAGATCCTCTGCAATCTTCTTATGTACCAGGCTCGACGACTGAAGGAGGAACGGAACTTTATCATCATCAGCCATAACGACTTTGAACAACTCGATCCCCGCATTTTCATCGGTAACGCCATCACGCTTGTAGCTTATGTCAGAAATAATTCCCAGAACACTGTATTTGTACTTCTTGTAAAGTGCAAGCGCATCGTTGAAATTGTTTGCAAGAAGGATCTTGGGACGCCCCCTCATTTTAAGCATCCGCTGATGTTCATTGAGGGCCTCCCGCTGAAAATCACGCGACTGCATAAGCACTATCCTGTAAAGATTCGGCAGGTAGGAGGAGATGTACCTGATAGAATTCTCCACAAGGATTATAGCCTGTACACCTATGTTCTCAATGTCGAATTCGGCATTCATTTTGTCTTCCAGGAGCTTTATTATTGCCAGGATGAGCGAAGCGTCCCCCAGCCAGCAGAAAACGTAGTCGATGGCACTGAGATCCTCTCCTTCCAGACGAATCGATACTTCCCTGGAAAAGTATGTCAGAACAACTATAGGGATGTTCTCATACTTCTCCTTAATCTGCCTGGCAAGGGCAAATACATCGGTGCCTCTGAGCGACAGCATTGATATTACAAGGTCGATCTTGCTTTCCCCCAGGATCCTGAAAGCGTCGTCGGCATTATCGGTCTGCACAAACGTTGGAGGAAACCTGAGGTTCAGCGAAACATATTCATTGAAGATCTGCTCGTCAATCCTGCCGTCCTCCTCAAGCATGTAGTTGTCGTAGTTGCTGCAGATTATCAGGACCCTGTGGATCCGCTTCTGCATAAGAAGGTCAAATGACGTATCAGTAAAATCAAATTTCTGAAGATCAAGGACTCCCTCAATTATGCTCATGTTCCTTTTGGTTTATTGATTCACAGAAATTACTGCCATTCCTTTTTTACCGTCCATCCTTATCAGCAAGGGCTTACTGAACCTCACGTGACTGAAAAAATCTCCCTTCCATACCACCTCCTGGCTTCTTAACTTCTCCCAGCTTATCATGTCGTCTCCTGAATCATGAAGCACTGAAAAATAACCTACATTCATTGATGTAACATTATGAAAAAAGTGAGAACCCAGCGAAGCGTCGGGATGAAAATCCGGCAGGGAAAGCTCTACTATCACCCGGGCGTTTGAGATCTGGGGCCATGCAACGGGAATGCCAAGGAACCTGTCCCT
>CAZTDW010000017.1:0-32473 GCA_964611835.1 uncultured Rikenellaceae bacterium
GATGATTGACCTGGTGGTCAGGAACGGAAGGGAAAAATACCTTCCTGCCATCGCACGGGTATTCCATCATGAGACCAAAAAGCATGAAGGTATCACCGAATCAGTTCTGACCACTGCCGTTAAGATTTCACCTGAGATAAGCAAACAGGTAGCGGAACTGATCGCCTCAATATTCAAAACAAGGGTCGACCTTAAGGAAAATATTGATGAAAACATCATGGGCGGATTCATACTAAGGGTTGAGGACCACTATATCGACGCAAGCGTCAGAAGCAAACTGGCCAAAATAAGGAAGGAACTTACAACCAATACATTCAGACCACTATTTTAACTTAACATAGATTTTTTAAGCGCAATCAACATGGCAAATATTAAACCAGGAGAAGTTTCAAAAATTCTCAGACAACAGCTGGAGGGTATTCAGACCGGAGCCGAACTTGAAGAGGTAGGGACGGTCCTTGAGGTTGGGGACGGTATAGCACGTATTTATGGTTTGTCAAATGCCGAATCAAACGAACTTATTCAGTTTGAAAATGGCATTGAAGCCATTGTGCTGAATCTCGAGGAAGATAATATCGGAGCTGTACTGCTCGGCCCCACAGAAGAGGTCAATGAAGGGGACATAGTAAAAAGGACCGGGCGCATAGCGTCAATAGATGTGGGGGAAGGACTGCTGGGAAGAGTAATCTCACCCACCGGCCAGCCACTCGACGGGAAGGGACCCATTGAAGGCGAGGTATTTGAGATGCCCTTCGAGAGGAAAGCCCCGGGCGTGATTTTCCGGCAGCCTGTGAAACAGCCCCTTCAGACGGGGATAAAGGCTATCGATGCAATGATCCCGATCGGACGCGGACAACGCGAGCTCATAATCGGCGACAGGCAGACCGGCAAGACAGCAATAGCAATTGACACGATAATAAATCAGAGAAGCAATTTCAAGGAGGGCAAACCCGTGTATTGCATTTATGTTGCAGTCGGACAAAAAGGTTCAACAGTAGCAAATATAGCAAAGACACTCGAGGAGAACGGAGCACTTGAATATACGGTTATCGTTCTGGCAACAGCCTCCGATCCGGCAGCATCTCAGTTCTATGCTCCTTTTGCCGGAGCCGCCATCGGGGAATTTTTCCGTGACACCGGAAGGGATGCACTTATTATCTATGACGACCTGTCAAAACAGGCAGTATCATACAGGGAGGTCTCCCTGTTGCTGCGCCGCCCGCCGGGACGTGAAGCGTACCCGGGCGATGTATTCTATCTTCATTCAAGGTTGCTCGAACGTGCCGCCAAAATTATCGAGTCGGATGATGTTGCAAAGAATATGAACGATCTTCCGGAATCAATACGCCACATGGTAAAAGGAGGTGGCTCACTCACCGCCCTTCCTATCATCGAGACACAGGCAGGTGACGTTTCAGCCTATATTCCGACAAACGTCATCTCAATCACCGACGGACAGATCTTTCTTGAATCAGCACTCTTCAATTCAGGAGTGAGACCGGCAATCAACGTGGGAATTTCAGTTTCAAGGGTAGGAGGTAATGCTCAGATCAAAGCCATGAAGAAAATCGCCGGTACACTGAAGGTCGATCAGGCCCAGTACCGCGAACTTGAAGCTTTTTCGAAATTTGGTTCAGACCTTGATGCCTCAACCCTTGCAATACTCAACAAGGGCGCCAAGAACGTTGAAATACTGAAACAGGGACAATATGCTCCCGTGCCCGTTGAAAAACAGATCGCAATTATCTATTGCGGCACGATGGGCCTGCTCAGGGATGTACCGGTGAACAAGGTAAAGGAATTTGAAAGCGAATATCTGGAATTTCTAGAACTGAAGCACCGTAATATCCTCGACAAGCTCAGGGAAGGAGTTCTTACCAGCGAAATCACCGATGTTCTTGACAAGGTTACAGGAGATATTGCAGCCAAATATAAACCCTGAAATAGGGACCAGTACTACAAAATAATCTTGAATGGCGAACTTAAAGGCTATAAGGATCAGGATATCATCTGTGAAGTCAACCAGGCAGATTACTTCAGCAATGAAGATGGTGTCGGCTGCCAAACTCAGAAAGGCTCAGGATAAAATTGTCAGGCTAAGGCCATATGCCAACAAGCTTCATGAAATACTTGTAAACCTGTCGCAGAGCCTTGCTGATGCGGAAATTGAAAATGTCTACGGAAGAATTTCGGAGCCACGCAGAATTCTGATTGTGGTGGTTACTTCAAACAGGGGTCTTTGCGGAGCATTTAACTCAAATGTTTTCAAGGAGGCGAGAAGAGTGGCACTTGAAAAATACTACGATCAGTACAGTAACGGCAATGTCAGGTTTCTTGCTATCGGGAAAAAGGGTTTTGATTTCCTCAGAAAACAGAAGATGGAAATCGCCGGAGAGAACAATGACATGCTTAATGAACTTACTTTTGAAAAGTGCGCGGTAACCGCCGAAAAAGTGATGGAAAGCTTTGTCAGAGGCGAATACGACAGGGTGGAAATAATCTATAACCATTTTAAAAATGCCGCTGTCCAGATACTGACAAATGAAGTTTTCCTTCCCGTGGAGCCTTCTTCCTCGGAGAAAATGGGAACAGTGCCTGCCGACTACATCTATGAACCTGACAAGGAAGAAATCATTAAGGAGCTTATCCCGAAATCTCTTAAGATACAGTTCTACAAGGCTGTTCTCGATTCGTTTGTTGCCGAGAACGGTGCCAGAATGACAGCAATGCACAAGGCTACCGATAATGCCACAACCATGATACGCGATCTTACCCTGCAGTACAACAAGGCAAGGCAGGCAGCAATTACGAATCAGATCCTCGAGGTTGTGAGCGGTGCGGAAGCTTTGAAAGGTTAACGAATAACTTTAAATAATCAGGATTGTCCTTAAAATCATGTACAATCAATCCGGTCTGATAAAAATAATAAACACGGCTCTCGTGAACCTGGCTTACAATACGGAGTCGGAGCGGTTGATTGACCCCGTGAAATACATACTCTCGATCGGAGGAAAGAGATTGCGCCCTGTGCTGGCACTCATGTCGTGCAATCTGTTCAGCGACAAGATCGATGAAGCTGTTATTCCGGTAACAGGACTTGAAGTCTTTCACAATTTTACGCTCGTGCATGACGATATAATGGACAAAGCCAGTGTAAGGCGGGGATTTGCCACTGTCCACAGTAAATGGAGCGTCAACCAGGCAATAATCTCAGGTGATGTGATGGCATTTATCGTAAACGAGTGTTTTCTGCAGTCGCCTCCGGAAATATTCCAGAAGGTTTTCAGGATATTTAACAAGTCTGCCATTGAAGTATGCATAGGCCAGCAGCTTGACATGGATTATGAAAAAGCAGCAGTTGTGTCAAATGATGAATATCTGAGGATGATTGAGCTTAAAACGGCCTCTCTGATAGCCGCATCGGTCAGGATCGGAGCGGTTTTCGGAGGAGCTGACGAGAAAAATACTGAACTGTTGCACGAATTCGGACTGAATCTCGGACTGGCATTCCAGATCCAGGATGATCTCCTGGATGCATATGGTGACACAAAGATTTTCGGCAAGATCTCAGGCGGCGATATCATGGCAGGCAAAAAGACTTTTCTTTATGTTAAGGCAATGGAAACCGGGACCTCAGAACAAAGAAGGAAACTCCAGGATGAATATGTTGCCGAAAACGCCAATCCCGAATCTAAGATCAGGAATGTTCTTGAAATATACGAGCAGCTTAACATTAAGCCTATCACCGAGAACCTTGCCAACATCTATTTCAAAAAAGCGCTGGGCTTTCTTGAAAGAACCGGAGTGCCGCCAGAAAGAAAACAGGAACTTATACAGGTAACAGGGTCCCTTGTGGGACGCGACCACTGATGCTGTAAAACAGTATCAGTTTAACGATATACAATAATTATTAAATTTGAACCTCTTTAATTAAAATCGGATTTATGGCAAAGAATACGGGAAAGATCAGCCAGATTATCGGACCGGTGGTTGATGTATCATTTGAAAGACAGGGCCTTGAAATGCCTGACATTTACGATGCGCTTGAGATAAAAAAGAATGACGGATCAACATTGATTGTTGAATGTCAGCAGCATATAGGCGAAAACACTGTAAGGACCATAGCCATGGACTCAACCGACGGATTGCGCCGCGGGATGGATGTTGTAGCAACCGGATCACCCATCACGATGCCGATAGGGGAACAGATCAAGGGCAGGCTTATGAACGTGACAGGTGAAGCTATTGACGGAATAGGGAAACTCGATAAGAAAGGAGGATATCCCATTCACAGGAAACCTCCCAAATATGATGACCTTTCCACAGAGAAAGAGGTTCTGTATACGGGAATAAAAGTCATTGACCTGATTGAGCCCTATTCAAAGGGAGGAAAGATTGGCCTCTTCGGCGGAGCAGGTGTCGGAAAAACAGTTGTGATTCTTGAGCTTATAAACAATATAGCAAAAGCCTACTCGGGCCTTTCAGTATTTGCAGGAGTAGGTGAAAGAACAAGGGAAGGCAATGACCTTCTGAGGGAGATGCTTGAAGCGGGCGTAATCACCTATGGAAAGGATTTCCTCGAGAATATGGAATCGGGAGGATGGGATCTGTCAAAAGTCGACAAGGATGCCCTTAAGGAATCAAAACTTGCTCTTGTTTTCGGGCAGATGAATGAACCTCCGGGAGCAAGGGCAAGGGTTGCCCTCTCAGGGCTTTCGGTTGCCGAACACTTCAGGGATGGCGACGGGAAGAGCGGCGGAAGGGACATTCTGTTCTTCATGGACAATGTATTCCGTTTTACCCAGGCAGGGTCGGAAGTCTCAGCCCTTCTCGGAAGAATGCCGTCAGCCGTGGGTTATCAGCCTACCCTTGCAACAGAAATGGGAATAATGCAGGAAAGGATCACATCCACCCGCCACGGTTCAATTACTTCAGTACAGGCCGTATATGTACCGGCCGACGACCTTACCGACCCCGCTCCGGTAACAACCTTCGCCCATCTCGATGCAACCACAGTGCTAAGCCGCAAGATCTCCGAACTTGGTATCTATCCGGCTGTCGATCCTCTCGACTCAACCTCAAGGATTCTTTCTGCAAATATCGTCGGGGATGCACATTATAACTGTGCACAGAGAGTCAAGGAGCTGCTGCAGAGATACAACGAGCTTCAGGATATCATTGCAATCCTGGGTATGGATGAACTCTCCGAAGAAGACAAACTGGTGGTGCACAGGGCAAGAAGGGTCCAGAGGTTCCTTTCACAGCCGTTCCACGTGGCCGAACAGTTTACCGGCATAAAGGGAGCCCTCGTGTCAATAGAAGATACCATAAAAGGTTTCAACATGATCCTCGAGGGCAAAGTAGACCAATATCCCGAATCGGCTTTCATGCTTGTCGGTACCATTGAAGACGCAATAGAAAAAGGTGAAAAAATCCTGGCACAATCAAAATAATATGGTTGTTCATTGCCTGATCCTGTTAAATGAATAACAAGCAACAGTAACCAGCAACCAGCAACCAGTAAACAGCAACGATTTAACAGATGAAAATTGAAATCATCACTCCTGACAGGAAAGTCTATGAAGATGAGATCAAATCGGTAAGAGTTCCCGGGAAAAAAGGATCCTTCCAGGTATTGAAGGATCATGCGCCTATCGTTTCAACTCTCGAGAAGGGAACAGTCAGAATAATTGATCTTAACGACAGGGAGATACTATACGAGATAGACAGCGGTGTGATCGAAGTAAAGATGAACAGGATCATACTTCTTGCAGAGTCGGTTGAATAGCCATTTCTGAATGACACCCGAAGAATTCCGGAAATACGCTCATGAACTGGTCGACTGGATGACCGGTTATATGGAAAATGTGGAAAGCTATCCTGTCAAATCGCAGGTCAGGCCCGGTGAGATATTCAGCAGGATCCCTTCATTACCACCTTCACAGCCTGAGCCTTTCAGCGCCTTCATGAAGGACCTGGAGGAAATAATAATGCCGGGAATAACTCACTGGCAGAGCCCTAACTTCTTTGCCTATTTTCCGGCAAACACAAGCCCGCCTTCAATACTGGCCGAAATGATAATCTCCACTCTCAGCACCCAGTGCATGATATGGGAGACATCACCCGCTGCTGCCGAACTTGAGGAAAAGATGATGATCTGGCTGAGGGACCTTATCGGTCTCCCTTCCGGATTCGAAGGAGTGATCCAGGATACCGCATCAACCTCAACACTGGCCGCCATACTGACAGCAAGGGAAAAGGCGTCAGACTTCAGGATAAACGATGAGGGAGCGGCAAATGCCGGACGGCTCAGGATCTATTGTTCGGAACAGACCCATTCCTCGGTGGAAAAGGCAGTGAAGATTAGTGGGATAGGCAGAAGCAACCTTGTAAAGATACCTGTGAAGCCGGATTTTTCATTGGATGCCGCAAAGCTTGAGGAAGCAGTGTTGCGCGACATTAAAAATGGCTTCATCCCATGTTGCGTCATTGCAACGCTGGGAACAACCGGAACCACTGCTGTTGACCCTTTAAGGGCCATAGGAGAGATCTGTTCAAAAAACGGTATCTGGCTCCATGTTGATGCCGCAATGGGCGGTACGGCCCTTATTCTGCCCGAATTTCAATGGATGCTCGATGGCAGGGAATATGTCGATTCATTGGTTTTCAATCCGCATAAATGGATGTTCACCAATTTTGACTGTTCGGCCTTTTTTGTGAAGCATCCGGCACTCCTCATAAAGACATTTGAGATCCTGCCCGAATATCTGAAAACCCGCACCAGGGGGCTGGTAAATGATTACCGCGACTGGGGCGTACCGCTGGGAAGAAGGTTCAGGGCCCTGAAGCTATGGAGCGTAATAAGGATGTACGGGGTGGAAGGCCTTCAGGAAAAAATCAGAGGCCATATCAGGTTCGCTTCAGAACTTTCTGAGATGATATCGCAAGAACCTGATTTTGAAGTTGCAGCTCCTGTGGTATTGAATGTCGTCTGCTTTCGCTACAGGCCTGCTGGAAAATCAGATGCGGAGGTAAGCAAAATAAATGAAACCCTGAATCATAAGCTTAACGATACCGGTAAGGTCTACCTTACCCACACCGTAATTAACGGCCTTTATACGCTCAGAATGGTAACCGGGCAGACCAATGTGACAATTGAGCATGTCAAAAGGGCCTGGGAACTTATTAAATCAATAGCGGCACAGCTTTAAAGATTTGGCATCCTCATCCTGCCCCTTCCGATATTCATCCCGTAAATATCTATATTCAACAGGAATCTGATTTCGGGAAACGTTCCCGGTTCATGCCAGGTCGCTTCCCCGCCTGCAGAAATCATATACGGTAAACGGAGAATGAAGATGTCGGAGAGCAACTGGACGCCAAACGACCTGAACGACTCGGTCCCGTCATTATAAATCCAGCTCCTTCCGCTTTCAGTTTGGGTAAGGGTGTAATTGCCTGTACCACGCGTATAGTCATAGAAAAAATCGGCTCTGATCCTTTTCAGGTAGAGAAAGCTTGAAATATTAAAGTCGGGATAGAACAGCGGCATGAAATAATCTGCTGACAGGAAGCCGATTTTCTTTGAAATTATATCTTCATAACCTCTTGAGAAGGAGATCTTGTTTCTCAGGAGGAACCACTCGGGATTCTGTTGTTCAGCCTCTGCACGGATCCTGAATCCATGGTTCCTGAAAATCCCCGGGAAATAAAATGCGGTCCTTACTGTGGCAAGGTCACCGTAAAGCTCACTGTCGAACGGGTATGCGGTATAACTTAAATCGATCACCTGCGACCACCTGGGATAAATATCCCTGACGGCTGTCCTGTACTGGTTGGCAAAGAATATTCTTCCTGTAAGCTGGTTCTGTCCCCTGTCGTAATATCCCCTGTTTTTAAGGAATATGTGATCGTTGACATACATGTCTGAGGCTGAAATCCGGAGATATTTTGAGAACTTTCCTCCCTGAAAATAAAGAGGCAGGTAGAGGGTATTCGTAATTGCCATTCCCTGTGTATATTCTTCCGGATCAGCTACTTCTTCATCTAATTTTTCTATAACCGGCCTGTATCCGTAATCGATCCTTGACTCAAATGCGGGATACCAGCCCATCCAGTTTATTCTGGCATGAAGCTGGTGCCTTTCACCCGAATATTCATAGCCAAGAGTGGATATGAGAGTACTCAGGTTGTTTTGGGTCATCAGGGTGAATCCGGGTTTTACCGGAGTAGTCGGATCAGCGGTTACCTCATCAAGATCTGCATAAAAAGGCATCCAGCTGTGAAATCTGAAAAGATTCTTCCACTTACTGTAAGGCACCGGCGTATAAGGTTTTTCTGAGCCTTTATCCGCCTCTTCTTTATAAGGCCCGAACCGGTTGATCAGATAGGATGAAGTCTCACTCAGCAACCTGCTTTCAGGTTCCCCGCTTATTACGGCAGTCTGGCATATATTGTTCCCGGCAGATGAGTAATCGGCGAAAATCATCCTGTTTCCGCTTATATTCAGATCACTTGCACCGAACCTCGACTTTGTGAGCCGGCTGACCTTCCCGTCGCCCGTTTTCAGATATACATCGTCAGTACCCGAAACCGAACTGATGAAGAAAAGGGAATCATTTCTTATAAACGACGATTGGAGGTCATTGGCTGATGCATTCAGATGAATTTCCCATATATGGTTCTTGATATCGCATGATATGATCCCTTCGCCCGATTCAGAGAGAAAGATGAAGGAGACAATGTTGCCATTATCATCCCATTGGGGTTTTTGCAGTAATATATCTGCCGGGGGGCGGATCTCATTGAGGATCTTACCATCGGAAGGGTCAATAATCACCAGGTCGCAATTCTGCGACAATGAATTTCTGACCGCGGCAATTCGAGTCGCGTCGGGAGATATGGCGGCAGCCATATACCTTGTTTTCGCCGACAGCTGCCTTGCAGTCCCTGATTTCAGGTCAAGGATCTTGATTACCGACCATGACCTGTTGTCCCACCGGGGATCGGAATGAGTTTCAACCCAAACAATCCTGCCCTTGCCGTATGATATGTTCCACGGATAGACATAACCAGGGGTGTGGATCTTCTTTTCCTTCCCTTCCGAGGGCCTTATCAGAACGAATGAAGGCAGTGAATAAAGGGATGTCCTGACGGCAACTATGCTGTCCTCGCCTGCTTGAACAGGTGAATAATAGTTTATATAATCCTTCTTTTTGGGAGGATTGACAATATCATACCTTATGCTCTCTGTTGCAGAATCCTCGACGGTCCAGATGGCTTTAAGGGTATCAAAGGTCTCCCTGTAAAGCCTTTTCTTGGTAAGTGATGCATTTGCCCTAAGGCTGAGGTTGACGGGATTGATAGTAAAAGGAATGTTGGCGGTAAGGTTAAGGGCTTTTTTCCACAGAGTTGAATCATACCTGGCGTATGACCAGGCCATCATCTGGTATCCTGTATAATAATGATTCGGCACGAAATCCCTGAAGGATCCGTTAATGATCTTGTCATATCCGTACATTTTTTCCTTCTCAAGTACCAGTGCCTTAAGAGGCTTCTGGAAGGCAGGGGTGCGTCCTCTTCCCGAGTTGGTAAGTAACGATTCCGAAAAAACAGCATCTCCTTCAAGGAACCACAGGGGTACCAGCGATGCCACAATCCCAGGTATCTGCTGTCCTCCAATCACCGACAAAGCCCGGGTGAAACCCCTGTCGAGCGACTTCATCTGAAGCACATGTGTAAGTTCATGTATGGCAAGCTGCATCTTTGGATCAAGCGGTATGGAATTCTGTTCGGGTGTCGGATAGATCTCCATTCTGCTGGGAGCCCAGGCCACATAACCGTTTGAGTTGGTTGTGTAGTTGTGGATGATCACCGGTATTCTGAATTTCATTTCAGGATAATGAAGCATCAGCCTTGAATATGCGTCATCGAGCGCCCTGGCAAACTCTATTCCTTCTTTTCCGTAGCTCGCAGGATATATCACCCTGAACCTGTCAGTCTTTATCTGCATCCATCTGAGCGACGCCGGATCCTGGCCTGTCTGATAATATTGGGCAGGGGCAAGTGCAGACACCAGCAGGAAGCCTATGATAAAAACTGATTTTGCAGACTTCATTCAGAATAGTTTGCTCAAAAATAGTAAAATATGCGAGTGAATCTGCAGAAGGACGCAGTTGGAAAATTTTAACTAATTTCGTCATCTGTTCCGGATGGTAATTTACCATCACCAAAACACATTTCACAATATGGAAAGCTACAGGAAAATCAATAATATCACCGGCTGGGTGATCTTTGCCGTTTCTGCGTTCACCTACCTGATGACAATTGAGCCTACGGCCAGCCTTTGGGACTGCGGTGAATTCATTGCATCATCCTATAAGCTTGAGATCGGGCATCCTCCCGGGAATCCGGTGTTCATGGTAATGGCCAGGTTCTTTACCCTTTTTGCAGGAGGAAATGTGTCGAATGTGGCAGCTATGGTCAACGCCATGTCGGCACTTGCAAGCGCATTTACGATCCTTTTTCTCTTCTGGACCATAACCCATCTTGCAAGTAAGATCATTATCGGTAATGACGATAATTATACTCCGGGCAGGGTAATGGCAATTATGGCAGCAGGTGCCGTTGGAGCCCTGGCATTCACATTTTCCGACTCATTCTGGTTCTCAGCAGTCGAGGGCGAAGTATATGCCACCTCCTCCCTGTTTACTGCAGTGGTATTCTGGGCAATCCTGAAATGGGAGGACGTTGCGGATGAACCTTTTGCCGACAGGTGGTTAATTCTCATAGCTTTTCTCATGGGACTCTCAATAGGGGTTCACCTTCTCAACCTTCTTGCCCTTCCGGCAATTGTCCTGGTATATTACTTCAGGAAATATGAATTTTCATGGAAAGGATTCATGATCTCGCTGGGGATCTCGGTGATACTGCTATCCCTGCTCATGTACGGAATTATGCCGGGAGTAGTCACAATCTCCTCAAAGCTTGATCTGTTCTTTGTAAACACCCTGGGTCTGCCGCCCAACAGCGGAATGATATTTCATTTTATCCTGATGACAGCCATATTCATCTTAGCAGTCAGAATGACCATGATCTCAAATGACAGGACAAAAATATCACTATTTGCAGCAGGGGCTTTGCTTCTTTCAGGAATTTGGGTGATTTCAGGTTCTGCCTTTCTTAACATTGTCGTGCTTGCATCAGCAGCCTTTCTTGCATGGTATCTTGCCGGCAGGAACAGGGTGGTATTGAACACCATACTGACCGCAATCATGGTGATAATGATTGGTTATTCCTCCAATGCCATAATAGTCATAAGATCTTCTGCACAGACACCCCTGAATGAAAACCAGCCCGACAATCCTTTCAGTCTGCTCTATTTTCTCAACAGGGAACAATATGGACAAAGGCCGCTGTTCCGGGGCGCCTATTTCAATGCACCTATAATAGACTACAAGGATGGCAGGCCCAAATATGCCTATGAGGACGGAAAATATAAAATAACCGCCTACAATCTGGAGACCATTCACGATCCCAGGTTTATTACCCTCTTCCCAAGGATGTGGAGCGACCAGCCCGACCATGCCCGGATTTACCAGGAATGGGGAAGGATCAAAGGTATCCCTTTATCGGTAACTGACAGATCGGGTGAAAAAGAGCTGGTCAGAAAACCAAAATTCAGCGAAAACCTCCGGTTTATGTTCACCTACCAGGTCGGATACATGTATTTCAGGTATTTGCTGTGGAATTTTTCAGGTAAACAAAATGATACCCAGGGGACCGGAGGGGCTATAAACGGAAACTGGATAACGGGTATAAAGTTCCTTGACGAACCCAGGGTCGGCACTTCCGACCTGCCTCCGGGGATGAAGGAGGACACATCAAGGAACAAATATTACCTGCTCCCGTTCATCCTTGGAGTAATCGGGATCTTCTACCAGCTTAACCGCGACACAAAAAACTGGAGTGCAATTCTGCTCCTGTTCCTGATGACCGGAGTGGCAATTGTGTTTTACCTTAATCAGTATCCCAACCAGCCGAGGGAGCGGGATTATGCATACACGGGATCATTTTACTTCTTTGCTGTCTGGATAGGGCTTGGTGTTCTGGCAATTTTTGAGGCTTTAAGGAAGGTCATGGGAGAAAAGATCGCGGCTCCGCTGGCCGGGGTGATCTGCCTGCTGGCGGTCCCGGCAGTCATGGCCTCCGAGAACTGGAAGGATCATGACAGGTCGGGCCGTTACCTTGCGCGGGATGTAGCCTTTAATTACCTTAATTCGTGCGCCAGGAACGCAATACTCTTTACTAACGGCGATAACGACACTTTCCCTCTGTGGTATGCACAGGAGGTGGAAGGAAAAAGGACTGACATCCGCGTCTGCAACCTGATGCTTCTTAATACCGACTGGTACATTAACCAGATGAAGTGGAAAACATACGAATCAGATCCTCTCCCTGTAACCCTTCCTGTTCAAAAGTATTATGACGGCATCAACAACCAGATATTCATAGTTGAAAAGACAAAGGATCCTGTTGATATCAAAACTGTTCTGGATTTTGTTAAAAGCGATAATAAGGCAACCAAAGTTCAGGTCTCGGCGACCGAGCTGCTGGATATAATACCGGCACGCACAATAAGGATACCTGTAGACAGGGAAAAGGTACTTGCATCGGGTACTGTCAGGCCGGAGGATGCAGACAAGATCGTTCCCTATATTGATATAAAGCTTACGAAAAGCTCGATTCTGAAAAGCCAGCTGATTGTTATGGATATTCTTGCTAACAACAACTGGGAGCGTCCTATCTATTTTGTGACGGGATATCATGATGATGCGCTTGGCCTCGAGGAATATTTCCAGTTTGAAGGGCTGGCATACAGGCTGGTGCCGATTAAGTCGGAGAACAAAAGCTGGGTCGACTACGGAAGGATCGATCCGGATATACTGTACGATAATGTCATGAACAAATTTGTATGGGGCGGAGCAAACGACAGGGACGTAAACCTCGATTACAATCATATACGGACACTGATGGTGGTAAAAGCCAGGCTCGGATATGCCCGTCTTGCCAAAGAACTGGCCTCCCGGGGTAAAAATGAACTTGCGGCAGGAGTTGTTGACCGGTGCCTTGAGGTGCTTCCTCCCAACAAATTCCCTTACGATCCGTATTTCCCCGATCTGATCGAAGCCGCTTTCCAGGCAGGAGCAACGGATAAAGCTGAACAGATGGCAAGGGATCTGAGTGAATACTATTACGCGCGACTCGATTATTTCCTTAAACAGAGCCCGTATGTGATCAGCTCGGCTGATTACGAGATACAATCAGCTATTCAGTATGCTTCAAAGGTTGCAGGATTTTGCATAACTAACGGAAAGCCCGAACTGGGAAAGGAAATACAGGACAGAATCGGAAAATACTTTACAGATTACTCGTCAAAGGAAGGGATCAGTTCAGAATAAGGATCAGAAAAGATTGTTTACGGTTGCCCTGATATCCTGTTTCAGGTATTTTTCAAGAAGCGAAAATATTGCTTCGGGGTAGACAGGTTTCAGAATGTATTCATTGCATCCTGCAATAAAGGCATCAGCTTTCGACTGCTCCGATGAATAGGCGGTGATCATCAGAACCGGGACATTCTTCCTTTCTTTCCTGAATATCTTTGTGCAGTCGATTCCGTTAATAAGAGGAATAAGAAAATCCATGATCACCAGATCTGTCTTTGCATCCTTCCTGCTTATGTAATCAACGAAGTCCTTGCCTGTGCGGAGCTTCACAACTTTTGCCCCTGAACTTTGAATGAGTGTTTCATAATACCTTAGTGAAGGAACATCATCCTCAACTACCAGGATTGTTTTATCTTCTAAGGCTAAACTGCTGAAATTCAAGAGCATTGCAAATCTTATTTTGACCACTGTAAAGCTACTACAAGATACAAATGACTAACTAATACTAAAGTGCAATTTTCAACAAATTATTAACAAATTTAATGACCCGGAACGAGATTTCCTAACCATAATTGCATTTAGGAAGCAGATTTTTTCATGTCTTCCGAAATACTGCAATATAGTAATGTATCGGGAATTTTTGCTATCAATTGTTTTTTACAGACCCGATAGCTGCAGGATTAAAAAAATCCTGCAGGGAGCTTTAAGGAATATTTAGTGATGTGCTGGTTTACCTGCATTCCCAGGATATCCTTGTATTGCCGGAGACTATGTCGGCTGTAGCTTCAATTGCTATAAGTTGTGCCCCGCAGTATTCTGTCTCCCGGCCTTCCTGTTCCACTATTCCGTTAACGTAGGTGACCTGCCTGCAGATCTTGCAGCCCGTAAGTTCTTCACATGATGTGAAAGTGAAGATCATTGCCGTCAAAATTGCACAGAAAAGAATTTTCATTTTCATGCTCCCCGTTTTAGACCTGATTAATTTGTACTAGTAAGCTTTTTAAATAAAAACGCTCAATTTTATAAATTATTAAGTAAATTAATGCAACAATTCAGCAAAACAATTGTCCTTATCTCGGAATGAAACAATAAAGTACGGTATTAAAGAAAATGTCATGGAAGCTACAAAGATGAAAAAGCATGTGACCGTTGTCGGAGCGATCCATATCGGTTTTGGAATACTTGGCCTTATCGGGGCCCTCGCCTTGTTTTTTGCGTTGCATTTCGCAAAGGGATTTGTTGAAAATGAGGAATTACCAAACATGATACTTGGTTTTCTGTCAGTCAGCCTTCCCATCCTTGTGGGTTTTTTATCAATTCTCGGAATAACGGGCGGGATAGGTCTTTTATCATATCAGACCTGGGCCCGGTATCTGATAATTGTTGTTGCGGCTCTCGGATGCCTCAATATCCCGATCGGAACCCTTCTGGGAGTGTATACCCTATGGGTGCTTCTTCAGGATGAGACTATCAAATTGTTCAGGCCTGAGGCAGGATCGCAAGCATAAATAACAGTTTTACAGATTGTTATTTAAATAAGAAGGAGTCTTATAAGGAGTCTTATAAGACTGCTTTTTTTGTGAAGACAGACCTGACCCAAATGCCTGGTTTAACCACCTGGGCCCCAGCCTGGTTTACCCCCCTGGCCCCCCTAAAGGGGAGTTAACTTGCAGTATTGTAATGATTTGGCCCCCCTTTAGGGGGGCGGGGGGTAAACTAAAACAGGGTAGCCTGGGTTAATCAGGTGGGTTTGGAGTTAAAACTAACTCAAGGGTTGGGGGCTAAAACAGACAGAAGACCGAAGACCGAAGACCGATGACCATGTTTTTTTGCTAAATTGTCGCCAAAATTACTACCATGGCTGACGACAATAAGATCATATTTTCCATGTACCGCGTGGGAAAAACATTCCCGCCCCACCGCCAGGTACTTAAGGATATTTCGCTGTCATTCTTCCTGGGTGCCAAGATCGGTATCATCGGACTGAACGGATCGGGAAAATCAACACTTCTACGGATAATTGCCGGAATTGAGAAGGAATACCAGGGTGAGGTAACCTTCCTTCCAGGTTACTCTGTCGGGCATCTGGCACAGGATCCGTTGCTGGATGAAAAGAGAACGGTACGTGAGATCGTAGAGGAAGGGATTAAGGAAATTGTTGACCTGGTAAAAGAATATGAGTCAATTAACGAAAGCTTTGGCAATCCTGAGGTATACGAAAACCCCGGCAGGATGCAGCAGCTTATGGACAGGCAGGCTGAACTGCAGGAAAAAATCGATTACCACGACGGGTGGAACATCGATCACAGGCTTGAACGGGCCATGGATGCCCTCAGATGCCCCGACAGCAACACAAAAGTGGATATTCTCTCCGGGGGCGAAAGAAGACGGGTCGCACTCTGCCGCCTCCTTCTCCGCCAGCCCGATATCCTTCTCCTCGATGAGCCCACAAACCATCTTGATGCCGAATCGGTCCAGTGGCTGGAGACCACGCTCAGGCAGTACAGTGGTACGGTGATCTGCATAACACACGACAGGTATTTCCTCGACAATGTAGCAGGATGGATACTCGAGCTCGACAGGGGTGAGGGGATCCCGTGGAAGGGCAATTACTCATCATGGCTCGAGCAGAAAGCCAGAAGGCTGGAGGTTGAAGAAAAGGGAAATGTAAAGAGGAGAAAGATCCTTGAAAGGGAGCTGGAATGGGTGAGGATGTCACCCAAGGCCCGCCATGCAAAATCAAAAGCACGGCTTGGAGCTTATGAAAACCTGCTTAACCAGGATGTGAAGGCAAAGGAGGAGAAGCTTGAGATATTCATTCCAAACGGGCCGAGGCTCGGCGACAAGGTGATAGTAGCTAAAAAGGTGGCAAAATCATTCGGTGACAAGCTGCTTTTCGAAAACCTAGAATTCAATCTTCCCCCCAACGGGATAGTTGGTGTCATCGGTCCGAACGGAGCGGGAAAAACAACCCTCTTCAGGATGATAATGGGTCAGGAGAAGCCCACCTCCGGATTATTTGAGACAGGTGAGACCGTCGTCCTTGGTTATGTCGACCAGGCACATACCGATATTGATCCGCTTAAAACTGTTTATGAAGTGGTATCGGGAGGGCAGAATGATGTGATGGTTGGCAGCAGGCTTGTTAACGCAAGAGCCTATGTGTCGAGGTTTAACTTTACCGGGGCTGACCAGGAGAAGAAATGCGGCATCCTTTCGGGTGGCGAACGGAACAGGCTTCATCTGGCCATGACACTTAAATCGGGCGCTAATGTTCTTCTGCTCGACGAGCCCACCAACGATATCGACGTAAACACTTTGAGAGCCCTCGAGGAGGGCCTTGAGAATTTTGCCGGTTGCGCTGTGATAATATCTCACGACAGGTGGTTTCTCGACAGGGTGGCGACCCATATCCTTGCCTTTGAAGGTGAATCAAAGGTTGTGTGGTTCGAAGGAGATTATTCAGAGTATGAGGAGAACTATAAAAAACGGGTTGCGGATACCACTCCGGTGAGGATAAAATACAAGAAAATTGTATGATGACCGGTGACGGAAGGAAAACAGACGGAAGACCGAAGACCGATGACCGGACCCCCCTGGCCCCCCTGAAGGGGGGTAACAGGCAGTACGGCAGTGATTTGGCTCCCCTTTAAGGGGGTGTGGGGGGTAATCAAGAGACGGGAGGCCGGAGACCGGAGCAAATCCCCTCCCGGATTGGGTTAAAGTTTTACATTAATACATACTCTAATGAAACTTCCCGCATACCGCAAACCATTCCTGTTATTTGCAATTCTTTTATTACTTGCCACCTCGGCTACAGCACAGATCGGCAGGCGTTTCCCATCTGAAATGAAGACAGTGACAGATCCGGTCACAGGGGTTCAGCTGACATTCCTTACAAGCACCTCTTCTGGTGATTTCAGGCTATATCATACGCACCGCCAATGGACAGCCGACGGGAAATGGGTCATATTCCGTTCGAACCGGGCTCCGGGCGAAACGCTTGCCGTAAATGAAGAGACAGGCGATATTGTTCAGGTTACAGAAGGAAGCTATCTGGGTGTGGTTGATGTAGCCGGCAGTTCGATGAATCTCTATTTCATGAGGATGACCCTCCGACAGCCGGGCCAGACGCGAGCCGGCCCCATCCAGATCGTGGAGGTAGACCTCGAAAAGCTTTTAGCCGACAGTGAATCGGGGAACCTGAAAGATGAAAGAGAATATCAGAAAGTATGCGGCACAATACCTGCGGAAATGGAAGCGGGAGGAGATATGGCGCTCGATGCCTGCGGGGAGTGGATATATTTCAGGGTGGGGAAGACCGAGGCTTCAAGGCATATTGCCCCGGGTACCACCATTGAGCCTGATTTTGGACCTCTTAACATGGGCGCGGGCCCGACAGGAATCAGCAGCATCAACATAAAGACACGGGAGATCAGGTTTGTGATTGCTCTGCCTTTCCAGGTTGGGCATATCCAGACCAATCCATGGGTGCCGGGTGAAATAGTCTTTTGCTGGGAAACGGGAGGGAAGGCTCCACAGCGGACCTGGACGGTAAAGTCGGACGGCACGGGACTCAGGCCGCTCTATCCCGAATCGGAGTATGAATGGGTTACTCATGAAGCAGTGATAACAAAGGATGAGGTGGCATTTGCAATTATGGGCCACAGGCCGGCAGGTGCCCTGCGGGCTGTAGCGGATAGGACAGGCATAAAGCCTGAAAATGCAGCTGATAGTGTTCCCGGTAAGGACTGGGGTCCGTCGGGAACGCGTGAAAAACCGACAGGACTGGGAATTATAAATCTCAGGACCGGGGAGATGATGATCGCGGGGCAGACACATTCGGGGAGCGGCCTGTGGCATGTTCATGGCTCTTCCGACGGCAGGTGGGCTGCCGGTGACGATTTTGACAGGAACATATATCTTATCGACCGTCAGACCCACGAAATGAAGCTTTTATCAGCGGGTCACAAGACAACGGCAGCCGACCATCCACATCCGGCTTTCAGTTCCGACGGAACACGGATAGTAATCCAGTCGGCGATGTTATCGGAAAACGGCCGTTCGATGAATATTTGCATTATTCCGGTTCGATAATGCAATGCATTTTGCATGCCCGTTGAAACGCAATGCATTGCGTTTTTACGGGCATAACGCAATGCATTGCGTTTTTACGGTCATAATTGATTTTCCAGCGCCTTTCTTGTGACCTCGAGCGTTGTCAGTCCCCTGTCGCCCAGAGCAAGATTTTTCCTTTCTTCGAATCTCGAAACGATCTTGTCGATGGTATCCATGCCAACACCGTAATCACTGAGCCTGGTACTGATACCCAGCGACTCAAAGAAATTCACTGTCTTTCCTATTGTGGCGTCAATCCTTTCATCTTCGGTCCCCTCCTTTATATTCCATACCCTCTCGCCGTACTGCAGGAGCTTTTCCTTCTTTTCCTCCCTCAGCGCTTTCCACAGCCCCGGCTGAACGATCGCCAGAGTCCGTGCATGGTCTATCCCATGGAAAGCTGTAAGTTCATGACCTATGTCATGCACCGACCAGTCGCCGGGAACACCGCATGAAATCAGCCCGTTCAGGGCCATGGTGGCGCTCCACATCAGGTTCGACATGGCCTCATAATCATCAGGATGTGCATATACTTTCGGCCCCTCCTCGATAAGGGTGATCAGGATCGCCTCAGCAAACCTGTCCTGTATCCTGGCATTTACCGGATAGGTCAGATATTGTTCCAGGACATGAACAAACGCGTCAACGATACCGTTTGCAACCTGGTTTGGAGGCAGCGTGCCTGCGGCATCGGGAAGCAGGACCGAAAATTTCGGATACGAAAAAGGCGAGCTGAAAGCCAGCTTCTCGGTAGTCGATTTACGGCTGATCACCGAATTTTTGTTCATCTCCGAGCCTGTGGCCGGAAGGGTAAGGATCGTGCCGAATGGCAATGATCCTGTAACGGGTCCTTTTTTTGCGAGGATGTTCCACGGATCACCAAAAGAATATTTTGCAGCAGCACCTATGAATTTTACGGCATCGATGACCGATCCTCCGCCGGCCGCCAGAAGGAAATCAATGTTTTTCTCCTTTATCATCTCAACGGCCTTCATGCAGGTCTCATACGTGGGATTTGGCTCTATGCCCCCGAATTCAGTAACATCGAATCTTTTGAGAGCTTCTGTGACCTGCTCATGGACACCGTTCCTGAAAATGCTTCCTCCTCCGTAGAGAAGCATCACCCTGCTGCCTGCAGGTATCTGGGTTGCAATCTTTGAGATCTGGCCTTTGCCGAAAAATATCCTTACAGGATTATAAAATTCAAAATTTTCCATAACTATTGTTTTTAGCGAATGGAAATATAACATTAAAAATTGAAAAAAGTTAACCGGGAAAAGCATTTTGATCTTCCGCCGGCTGCACTCAGCTTCGGAAGAATATCAGGACATTGAAGGTCATCCGGTATGGGGCATAGGGAATTTGAACTGCCTGTTCTCAACCGGCAGGATGTTTGTCAGTGAATGTACTTTGAATATTCATCTATTTTCTCCTTAAGCCTCTCTGCCAGGTACCGGTTTCCTTCCTTCATTGCCTCGAGTATCAGTCTGGAATCATCCCGGTATCTGATCAGGGTGACCCTGTCCCATTCAGGTGGGGGAGGCTGAAGGTTGGTGATCCTGTCGGCAAGCTTTACAGCATAGACTTCCTTCCGGAGGCCTTTAATCCTTTCGAGGCTGTCGGGTATCTGCTCCTCCTTTGGAAGCTTCTCATCCTTTGACAGAGCAAGTACTGCAACGGCAATGTCTTCGCCGAATCTTTCGCTTAGGTCGGCAAATGTTGTGGAAGTATCTTCAATAGTATCATGAAGCAATGCGACCTGAACCGCAAATTCGGGGTCAAGATCGGGAGTATGCATGGCTGCCACAAGTATCTCCATTGCAACATTGCTGAGGTGGACGACATAAGGGAGGCGCGTCCCCTTTACGGTCTGATTGTTTTCGAGGTGCCTGTTGCCTGCAAACCTTATCGCTTCCTGGTAAAGGGTCTGTATATCACGCATGATCAGCAGTTATGATTTGTAGTTATTGTAGTTATGTTATAATTCCCTAATATTACAAAATTATTGACAATCCCTGTGATTGAAGCAGGCTTGAAGAGAAGGCAGTTTAAGTACCTGGGTTATCCGGAGCATCAAATTACTTTGAAAGAGCACCAGATTAACGGAGGCTGTATCAATAGTCCTTTGGGTCCCTTTGTGCTACCCTTTGTGATCCCTTAGTGGTTAAGTGATTTATGTTTAACCACAAAGGTACTCAAAGGTTAGCACAAAGATTACACTAAGGGTGAAAGACTCAAATTAATGGATTATGATACAGACGAAGGCATATAACTACCATTTGCCGGCTCTGAAAGAGCTGAATATTGTTTCAGGAATTGTTTAACATAGCTAATATCAATACTGTGAAAAGATTAACACTTCTTCTGTATTTTTCTCTTTTTGTATTCCTGAATTCCTCCGGACAGGCGGAAGCATTAAAATATATAGACCAGGAAGACCTCAGGGCATACATGAATTTCCTGGCCGGCGATGAGATGCAGGGACGCGAGACCGGCACCCATACCAACACCATCGCCTCATTGTACCTTGAGAGCAACCTGCGGAAAATGGGACTTAAACCTCCTTTTAAAAACGACCGCTACCTTCAGGAGTTTGATCTGAAATCAAAACGGATACTGAAAACCAGCCTGCATGCTTCTTCCGGCAATGGCGCCAGCTATTTTTGCACCGATTCGGTTATAACCATAATGAGCGGTCCTGACGTGCCTCAGGTGTCAGGAGATCTTGTTTTTGCCGGTTACGGATATGAAGACTCAAAAACCGGATACAGCGATCTGAAGGACATGGATCTGAAAGACAAAATTGTTCTTATCATGACCCGCAATCCAGTTCTTGTTGATACCTCAGGCAGAAAAAGCAAATATGTCTTTGATGAAATGGTTGAAGCTATGAAACTGATGTCTGTTTTTATGAGGGGTCCGAAGGCGGTCCTAATGGTATACGATCCGAAAAACAGTTTTTCTGACCCGTGGGAATCAGGGCTGGCTCACTATTTCGGTGAAACGGAGCAGGCATCACTGAAAGACGACCAGGTGCAGGAAGCCCCTGCCGGCATTTACTTCATTTCAGGAAAAACTGCAGATACCCTGCTTTCGCCAACAGGATCATCCCTGAAGCAGCTGCAGGACAAGATTGACGATGAGAAGACACCCCGTTCATCTGTAATCGACGGGGTAAGGGTAACCATCGACATCCTGTCTGAAGATCATGAATACACAGCATCAAACGTCGTCGGAATGATTGAAGGATCTGATCCCGTTCTTAAAAATGAATGCGTGATTTACACCGCCCATTTTGATCATTCCGGAATAACACCGGAGGGTGAAATTCTGAACGGCGCTGATGACAATGCTTCGGGAACAGCGGGTCTGCTTGAAATTGCCGAAGCTTTTCAGAATCTGAAGAAAAAGCCTTTACGGTCAGTTGTCTTTGCCTGGGTGAATGCCGAGGAAAAAGGGCTTCTGGGTTCAGGATATTATGCGGACCATCCTGTCATTCCGATGAACAAGATAATTCTGAATATCAATCTCGACATGATTGGACGCAGCATTACACCAGCCGATACCGGGGAATTTTTCGGGACCAGTCATAATGTGACCAGGACAGGTGAAATACAGCTTTATTCAGACAACCTGAATGAAGAATTCAGGAAGCTGGTACTTCGAAGTGCCGGAGAAACAGGAGTGTCAGTTATCGACATGGGAAGGAATCTGGAGTTCGGCAGCAGTGATCATGCAAGCCTTTCAGCGAAAGGAGTGCCCTGGTTGTTCTTCCATTCAGGCATTCATGCCGACCTTCATACTCCCGGCGATGATGTTGAAAAAATTGATTTCGGAAAGATGGAAAAGGTCTCAAAACTGGCTTTCCTTACCGGATACAGGATCGCTTCCACAAAGAGAAGGTAATCTTTAATCTCAGAATATAATCTGTTGTCTGTGAGGGTTTTCATCAACTTCACTCTTAACCGGGATAATGTTTGTCTCATAAACATTTAAAAAATCTTCATCAATCCTGTAACATTTTTACTTTTTAACAGTCTTTAATACACACCCTGACCAACCGGACAGTCCTGCGACATTTCCCGAATCCTGCACTGCCTGGTATAAAACAGAGGAATATTATGGATCATTTGATTTTTCTCGAAGAAACCTGGAAAGAAATTGAAGAGCTTTTATGCGGCAATAAGACAATGATAATCCAGGGATTTGATGAAACCAATGAACCTCACTGGGAGATCGCGAAGGGCGATATGCTTTTTTTTGCATATAACGGAGGAAAGAATGAGATCAGGGCAAGGGCTGTTGCCGGCTCTGTCTTTCATTCACGGCGGCTGACCAGGGAGGAATCCTATGAGCTGATTATCAGGAACCAGGATAAGCTGATGCTGCCGGATGATCTGTTTTACAGGTGGGCCGGAAAAAAACATCTTATGCTGATTGGCCTCAGCAATATCGAACCCTTCGAAACAGGGGATGAGCATGCAATCAAGCCCAGGCAGATCTCAGCCTGAAGATTCTTATTAAATCATTTATTCTCCGGATTGTTTTTGAACAGAACCCGGTTCAGTCTAGATTCCGCATAAGGTCTTCTTCATTAAAAAAGGGGAAAACTCCGGGCAGGTTCAGTTGTTCTGCCTTCCTGGCCAGAATTCCCGCAACGAATATCTTTTTTCCCTTAAGCCCCAGACTTAAAGCAGCAAGATAGTTTTTCTGGTCCTTCAGATTGATATCCGAAACCATTCCTGTAACAATGATATCAGGATCCCATCTGACGGCGATTTTTATCACAGCTCCCAGGGGGGTCGATTGTCCGAGATAAAGTACCTCATGCCCCGATTTCCTTAACAGGTATGTGTAATAAAGAAGTCCGAGCTCATGCAGTTCCCCTTCCGGAAGGAATGCTATGATCTTTTTGCCAATATTCTTCCTTGCAGGGGGCAGGGAATCCAGGGCCGCTATCAGACGCTGCCGGAAGACAGCTGTTATGAAATGCTCAGTACCCTCGTTAACTGCTCCGGTATGCCACATTGATCCCACCTTTCTGAGGAAGGGGAAAACAACATCAGTTATTGTAGCTTCAAATCCCTTTTCTATTACCGATTTCAGAAGCGCTTCATTTACTGCGATTTCATCAAGCCTGTTCATTGCGACAAGCATCAATCCGATGAAATCCCCTGAGGTTGCGGCAGTTTCTGAAAGTATAGCAGCTTTTTCTTTGAGTTCACGGCCGGTCATGGAGGCGATCTTCGAAATCCTGGTACCATTACGGTTAAGAATTGAGACATTTATGAGCCTGATAAGATCTGCATCATTGTAGAACCTGCGCTTTCCGGATGTCAGGTGCGGACTAAGTATCCCATACCTTTTTTCCCATATTCTTATGGTATCTGACTTGATGCCGGTCACGCTTTCCAGATCTTTTAAGGTATAACGTTCCATTGATTATACAGGAAATTGTCAGATAAATATACTCTTAATTGCTTGAAAATTATCCCTGAGATTGGTGAAAGGGAAATGATTCATTAAGAGGCAAAAATTGAAAGGGTGTCCTTTCGGGACACCCCTCCTTCACAAAAAGCCTCAGACTATTGGTATTAAGGCAGAAGCACTTTGTCGATAACATGGATAACTCCATTCGAACCCTGTACATCTGTTGCGATTATCTTTGAATCGGTATTGATTGCCGGTGCAGGGGTAAGAGTCACATTTATTGATCCGTTGAGAGTCTCAACACTTCCAGGAGCCAGGGCTGTCGACCTTACATTTCCGCTGACTGCATGGTAGAGAAGTATCGGTGTCAGCTGTTCTGCGGTAAGATCGTTGATGCCCGATATTCCAAGTTGTGTGAAAAGAGCCTCAAAAGCTGCATTTGTGGGAGCAAAGATTGTATAAGGTCCGGTTCCTGCAAGAGTCTCGGCAAGTCCTGCTTTTACCACGGCCTGAACAAGGATGCTGAAAGACTCATTTGCAAGAGCATGATCAACTACTGTGGGCGGTAACAGAACCTTGTCAATTGCATGTATAACACCATTTTTTACATCAACGTCTGCCTGGATCACATTTGTGTTTTTGTTCAGTTTAACGCCACCGGTAAGGTTGATATTCAGGCTCAGGAAACTGCTTTGAGCCGGACTCAGAGTGTTAAAATAACCCGAAGTCAGCATTCCCGATTTCTTCTCTTCACCAAGTACATGATAAAGGAGAATGGGTGTAAGGGTTTCTTTGGAAAGATCGCTTATACCGCTTACTCCAAGCTGGGTGAAAAGAGCCTGAAATGCAGCATTTGTCGGTGCAAATACAGTGAAATTACCTTCTCCGCTCAGTGCTCCGACAAGTTCTGCTTTTGAGAGCGCCTGAACGAGAATTGAAAAATTATTGTCGGAAACAGCATATTCAGCTATGGTCATTTCCGAGGTGGGCTTCATTTCATCCTTCTGTTCTTCTTCGCAGGATGTAAATAATGACAATCCGAGGATAGCCATCATACCTAATAAAATAGTCTGCCTTTTCATTTTTTTACGTTTTATGTGATTTATATTTCTGAACAATAAACACTGAGTTTGTCAGAAATGTTCGCATAAAGGCTTATAATAGCGAACAAAAAGGGTCTAAACATGAAAAAAATGGCACATTATTTTAAATTAATAGTCATTATATCAGTGATATAACGAATAAATATTAAATAATGTTAAAATCTAAACAGATTGCTCTCATTTGATGACCTTCATCAGTTCTTCGACAGCTCTTTCAAGCTGTTGATCGCGTCCGCTGCTTATTATTAGGGGTTCATTTTTCACCTGTACATCGGGGACAGTCTCAACATTTTCAAGCCACCGGCCATTGATGTCTTTGGTACTGACAGGCACGGCACCCCACATGGTTGTTCCGTCCTGCAGCATTTCCCACCCGGCGAAACTGCATGTTCCCGGAACAGGCATCCCAATGGTCGTCCCTATTCCCAGCTCCTTGTATCCGCAGGCAAAACAGTGGCCATCGCTGTAATTTGCCTCGTTGAACATTGCAACGGTAGGTCCGGTCCAGCGGAAATTGGGTTCATAACCGACAGCACGCTTTTCTGTTGCATATTCAAGGTATTTTTTCCCGGTAAAGAACATCGTCAGGTCTGACACTAGGTCACCCCCGTTGTTGAACCTGGTATCAACAATGACACCTTTACGGTCCGAATACTTGCCCATCATCTCTTCATAAACTGTCCGGTATGGTCCGTCCGACATTCCCGGTACATGGACATAGCCCATCTCTCCCTTTCCCGTTTTGTCGACTTCATCCTGGTTCTTCTGCACCCATCTCCTGTAAAGAAGAGCATTCTCCTCACTTCTCGTGACAGGTTTCATTGTAATGTTCTGACGGGTATTTGTTAAAGGATCAAATACCGTAAGCAGGGTGAATTTGTCAGCTTTACGGTTAAGATATGATGCAAAATCACGACCAGGTTTAATGGTATCGCCGTCGATCTGCTCGATGATCATTCCGGGTGTTATTTTGAATGAAGCTTTATCCAGTGGGCCCCATTTGATCACTTCATCGATACGGATTCCCTTTCCGGTATATTTGTAATCGATGAATATCCCGAGTGAGGCGGTATTGTCATCTCCGGGTCTGCTGGTGTTATATCTCGATCCTGAATGCGAAACATTCAGTTCGCCGAGCATTTCAGACAGCAGCTCGGAAAACTCATATCCGTTACTGACATATGGCAGGAACTTTTTATATTCTGCATAAAGTTTATCCCATGGGGCCCCGTGGAAAGTGGAGGTATAGAACATTGCCTTTGTCCTGAGCCATACATGATTGAACATTCTTTCTCTCTCGGCATTCAGGTCTATTGTAAGCTCACCGCTGAATGAAACAGACTCTTTCTTCCATCCTTCCGGATTGATTTTGAATATTTTACCGTCAGCAAGCAGAAACAGGCTTTTCATCTCCCTGTCCCATTGCATCCTGGCCGACCTTGCATCAAGGGCGAGTTCCATTTTTGTCTCTTTGGTTCGCAGGTTGGTGCTCCACAGATTCAGTCCCTTTTCAAACCTGGCCAGGTAGCAGAGTTTCTCTCCATCTTTCGAGAGAACCGCATCGCTGAGCGATGATGAGTGGATTGTAAGGCGCGATTTCCTGTCATAAATACCTTCAAAATCAATTACAAGTGAAGTATCCTTTTTTACTTCCGGCTTCTTCTTCTTTTTGTCATCACTCTCCTTTGCCTTTTCTTTTTTCTCCTTCTCTTTTTCCTTTTCCTCGATCTCCTTGATAAGTGCATATTCTTCCTTGCTAAGGCGGAAACGGTCCCATGCATCGCGGGTTAAAAACATTGAATAAACATCAGCCTGCCTGTTGCCGCTGTTGGCATAGCTTCTCAAACCGTCCCTGTCGCTGAACCATAATACCTGTTTCCCCTTGTTCGCCCACACCGGACGGTAGTCACTGTAACCGCTGCGGGTCAGGTTAATAAGCTTTTCTTTTCCGCCGGCAGGTATCAGGGCCACCTCTGAGTTCGACATTATGGGCGAATATTCCGAAAGGATCCATTTGCCGTCGGGACTCCACTGGAAATACTGATCTCCGTCCGACATATAGATTATTTCTTCGGGTGTCAGAAGGGTACGCGCAAGGCCTGTCCGGATGTTATAAACCTTCAGCGACCGGCGGTCCTCAATGTATGCTATTTCCTTTCCGTCGGGTGATATTTCGGGCTGGTAGCAGTCGTGATCATTTTTGATAAGAAGTTCTTCCTTCAGCAGGGTTGAGGCATAGAAATACGGTTCTTCCTTTCTGACGATCCTTGTCATGAAGATCTTCCATTTGTTTCCCCTTTCGCTTGAATAGATCAGGGTATCGCCTGAAGGTGAAAATCTGAGAAACCTTTCCTCTTCAGGAGTATTGGTAATACGCTTTGTTATTCCTCCGTCGGCGGATGAAACGAACACTTCACCCCTTACAATGAACGCAACCTCCTTCCCGTCGGGCGATACGGTCATCTCCCTCACGTTCCCGCTTACCTGCAGGACCTGTTCATTATTGCTTTTTCCGGCCGTATTTACCGTAATACTGACCTTTTCAGGATCTCTTCCCGGCCTCATCGTATATATTGACCCGTCGAATCCAAAGCATAATAATCCTTCATCGGAGGTACTGAGAAACCTGACCGGATTTCCCTTGAAAAAGGTGACCTGTTTCTTTTGAGACGGATCTGACAGCAATAAAGAGTGAACATTGAAGCTTCCGCTTTCTTCGCTTAGGTAATAAATGGATTTCTCATCAGGTGAGAAAACCGGATTCCGGTCTTCGCCCCTGAACGATGTGATCATTGCATGCCTGTCGCCGGAGCGTTCCCATAACCATATATCGCGGGCGACAGAAGAGTTATGGTGTTTTCTCCAGGCATTTTCCCCTCCTTTTTTGTCGTGGTAGATCAGCAGGTTACCGTCCCGGGAGCTGATTATATCTTCAGCTGGTATGGTCCACAGCTGATCAACCCTGCCGCCCGAAACAGGTACCATATATACTTCAGGCTGGTATTCGGCGGGATATTGCCTGTGGCTTGCAGCATCGAGCCTTGTGCCACCGAAAATAACCCGCAGGTTGTCAGAAGTAAAGGAGTAAGGATACTCATTTGCTGAATGCCATGTAAGCCGGTCCGGCTCTCCTCCTTCTGCCGGAACCGTGAAAACATCAAAATTTCCGTACCTGTCCGATGCAAAGGCAATCTGTTTTCCGTCGTGGCTCCACACCGGCATGAAGTCATGTCCCTGATGAAAAGTGACAGGAGCAGAAGTACCTCCTGATGACTGGACCACATAGATATCGCCCTGATACGTGAAAGCGATCTTTTTGCCGTCGGGTGATATTGAAGGGTACCTCAGCCATAATGGCTCGTTCTGGGATATAAGGGATAAAGGGAATGAAATCCACAGGAGGATCAGGATAATCCGTTTCATGGTTAACAGAATTTATGAAAATATGATTTTAATTTGCCCTGAGCAGGGTGGTCCTTTCAACTATCGATTTCAGATGTTGTTCTTCAGTTGATTTGGGATCCTTCATGTCATAGAACAGCTTGCAGGGAAGTTCGCTGCAGCCGCCGCAATTCTTAAGGTTTTTCCGGTTCACCGCACAGTCGTACAAAGGACATACTTTTCCGGGCATCATTTCCTTAGCCCAGAAAGTTGAACCCTTTACATCGATGCATCCGGTACAGGTAGTGTTAAAATATTCACAATCGTCGCATTTTAATCCGCAGGAAGATAATAACATGGCAATAAATTTTCTGCAAGTTATTAAAAAAGCAGTCACCATGTGATAAGGAAAAAGGTGACAATAAATAATAAATGTTATTGCTTATCCCTTTCGGTCAAGTATAAATTGACTTGTGGCAATAATGAATAAAAATATCAATTTTTGTTATCTATACCCCCTTCCCAACCTTCCCCCACGGGGGAAGGAGCAAGGCTTTTCCCCCCTGGGGGAAACGGGAAAGGGGGTCAATTATAATAATAGGAAATTTACTGATTCATATTTTTAAGAATTAATAATATTTTAAAACTTAATTCGTGACTCCCGACACTCAATTTAATAATAATGTCAACTACTCCATTAAAAGGGATAAGCAGTTAAATGTTTTCCGGGAGACCTTAAGATAATTGCAGACGGTCTAATTTATAGTGATTCATTGAAGCCACGGGCGATTAACAATTGATTTTTTGATTTTTACATATTTTTTTGGTATCTTATTTGAGGAAAAATTTTTAAGTTAAATACAACAGGAAATGGTTACCAGAAGGGGAATTCTGAAGTCATTGTTTTACACTGCTTTTGCCGGGGTTGTTCCTGATTTAAATTATATTATGAATGGAAACACAAGAAAGTCCGGTTCAGGTTTTGAGCCCTCATATTTAAGGCTGCACAGAAGCGGAGAACTTAAAAGGAGGGGGGAACAATTGTGGGCAATGATGGAGAGCTGTGAGTTATGCCCGCGGATTTGTGGTACGGACAGGCTTAAAGGTGAAAGGGGGATCTGCGGTTCAAATTCACAGCTTGAAATATCATCATTTCATCCTCATTTCGGGGAGGAAAAACCATTGGTCGGGAAGGGGGGATCAGGCACTGTTTTCATGTCTAACTGCAGCCTGAGATGTGTTTTCTGCATAAACTGGGAAACCAGTCAGGGTGGTGATGGCGCTCCGCGAACCATCGACCAGTTGGCAAATATGATGCTGTCGCTTCAGAAAATAGGCTGCCATAACATAAATATCGTTACACCGACACATTATTCCGCTCATATTCTGCTTGCTCTCGACAAAGCTGCCTCCAGAGGACTTAAAGTGCCTCTTGTTTATAATACCTGCGGATGGGAAAGAATTGAGATCCTCAGGATGCTCGATGGAGTGGTTGATATCTATCTTCCCGATTTCAAGTATTCCGACAGCAATATGGCATCAAAATACTCGTCGGGGGCAGGATCATATCCCGATCTGACAAAACAGGCCCTGCTGGAAATGCACCGTCAGGTTGGGGTGGCAAAACCTGCAGCTGACAGTCTTATGTGCCGGGGCATTATGATCCGACATCTTGTGATGCCGAACAATGTAAGCGGTACAAGAGAAGTGCTTAGCTGGATCTCGGAAAACCTCCCGAAAGACACATTTGTCAACATCATGTCGCAGTACAGCCCGATGTATAAGGCATCCGACTATCCTGAGATATCACGCAGAATTACACGGGCTGAATATTCCGATGCCGTAAGTCATGCAAGGAGACTGGGCCTTACAAACCTGGAGATACAGGGTTACCAGTGGTAGACTGCTATATCAAGGTCACCCTTGATGATGATCTGTAGAGGGATCAGAAAACGGCTGCGTTTTTCAGGAACCTGTCGAGAAAGACCAGGATCAGGGAGTCTCCCTTTATCTCATTCTCTTTCTTCAGAAATCCGTGACCTTCGTCGGGGAAGATGATATATTCAACGGGAACATTATTCCCCTTTACAGCCGCGACGATTTCATCCGATTCAACCTGAAGCACCCTCGGATCGTTGGCTCCCTGAAGGACCATGACAGGATTCCTGATATTTCCCGCATGGAAAAGCGGAGAGATGTTGTACAATCTGACGGAATCTGCCGTGAACGGATCGCCCATTTCGTTGTACAGGGCTTGGCGGAATGATTCCCAGTAGGGAGGGATGGATTTCAGTGTCCGGAGCCAGTTTGTGACGCCGAAGAAATTCACTCCTACCATGAACTCGTCGGGATGGAAGGTCATTGCAGCCATAGTCATGAATCCCCCGTAACTTCCTCCTATTATGCCAATCCTGGTACTGTCAATATAATCGAGGCTCTGCAGCCATTTCTTTCCCCAGATGCAATCTTTGAGATCCTTGTCGCCATGATTGCGGTCGTCCATCTTAAAGAAGCTTTTTCCATAGCCGCTGCTGCCTCTGTTGTTTACTGCCAGTACTGCATATCCATGATTTACGAGGTATTGCGTGCGCGGATTAAATCCTACCCTTGACTGGCCTCCGGGGCCGCCATGAACAGAAACCAGGGCCGGCACTTTGTTTTTCCTTGTTGCTGTCAGAGGCTTATAGAATATTGCAGGTATTTCAAGACCGTCAAATGACTTAAAGCGGACAACTTCGGCATTTACAAGGTAAGCGGGATCAATTTCCGGATTCATTGTTGAGGTCAGTCTGACAGGTTCTGCAGAACCGATCTCCCATATATATATATCACCTGATGTTTTTGAACTGCCGAGAGTAAGCAACAGATACTTTTCACTGTCTGAAATATTTACGTCCAATATATCGGTTCCCGGGATTTCGGGATAAACAACCTCCTCGCCTGATGCGAGTTCAAATATTTTTATGACATTCCTTGCATCCTCATTTATCAGGATTATCCTGTACCTGTCATTCTCACTGAGCCATCCTCCCATAACGTCCCAGTCTGTCTCATAGATCACCCGGCGGGTTCCCGATGCTGTTTCATAGCTTACAAGGTATGAGAATTCGCTTCCTGCATCGGTGGTATAGAAGAAATACTTCTTGTCGTCGCTGAACCCGGATCCGGAATAGAGTCCCGGTTTGTCAGGCTCCGACACTTCCAAAATTTTCCGGGTTTCAACGTCGTACAGATACAGTTTCGATTCGCTGGTTGTCATTGGTCTGGTGAGAGCAAGGATACTCCTGTCTCGTGTACTGCCGGCGAATTCAAATCCCTCCGTGTTTTCAAAGATCATTTCCTCCTTCCAATCGCCGGTATCCATTTTATAAAGGTCAAAATAGCGGGTATCCCTTTTGTTCGACATGAAGTACATGGTTTTCCTGTCCTTGCTCCATCCGCTGAAGGAAGCCTTTACGTTATCTCCGGGGGTAAGGTCGGTTACAGAACCATCCTCCTTAAGCAGGAAGATATGGTCATTCTCGTTCCCGCCTTTGTCGGCCGAGTAGAGTATTTGTCCGGTATTTCCTGCATAATCCAGGGCAAAGCAGGATTCGGTGGTAGAATTTGTGATCTGTTTCTTTGATCCGTCGCCGGTATTTATTTCGAATACGTTATAGATTCCGGTTTCATTGCTGCTGAAAAGGATTTTGCTGTCATCGGCAGAAAAATGTCCACCGCCGATACTGATATTTTTGTGGAACTGGCTGATTGAGTATTTTTCAATTTCCTTTTCTTTTTTACCGGTGCAGGAAATCACGAATATTGAAATCAGGAAGACTGCGATTCTTTTCATGTGGTTGATATTAAACAGGATTTGAGAACTAGTTAGATCAAATTTAAGAAGAAATCAGATATTAGTCAATGACGGTGAGGCCGGGAATTTTTCCTCTCCCTAAATCCCTCCCCCAGGAGGGAGGGACTTTAGTGCTCGTACTATTTTGGAACTTTTGTCTC
>CAZTDW010000018.1:0-18977 GCA_964611835.1 uncultured Rikenellaceae bacterium
GGGGGTGATTGTTGTCCCGGAGGGGGTTATAATTTTGAAGCTGATGGTTTCAGTAAGACTTTGGGGAACTTCAAAATTTACATTAAGCTTTTTAACTCTCCGTGCACATATAACCTGCTTGTCATTTTTACCCCTCGTTCCCATAACCTGGAAATTATCACTGTTAAATGTGTTCATCATTTTCAGCTTTTCCAGGAGATCATTTGTTTGTGATTCCATTTCCGTCAGTTTCTTCTGAAGGTTTCCGTTTTGTGACATCTGGTTGTCATAGCTGAGCTTCAGATCGGCATATTCTTTTTCCAGGGCTGCTTTTTGTTTCTGAAAATCCTCTTCAGCAGCTTTGCTTTTTCTTGCAGACTGTACAGAAAGAGATCTCATACGTTTTTCAGTATCAGCAAGTTTTGTTTCAGTGTCACTGAGCAATCTGGCATTTTCCTCGCTTTTAACCTTCAACGTGGAAATTTCCTGCTTAACCATGTCAAGGTCATTCTGTATGGTTGATTTTTCAGTCAGGAGCCTCTCCGAATTGACCTTTTCAGCTTGCAGATTTTTCTTGTTTCTGGAATTTTTTACCGCAGTAAAGATCAGACCAAGCAACAGGATAGCTATTATTGCTGCTCCGATCCATGTGATTGTTTTCTGATTTGAGCTTTCCATTTTCAGTATATTTTACCGGTAATTAGAATTTTCCGGTATAAAGCTATTAACGGAACTTATTATTATTGATTAAAAATTGATTAGAAGTTAATTAGAAATTCCTTAAGCATTTACCGGATGAATCCGATAATGTAAATTTGTATAAAAGAGATTATATGATGAATGGTGTCCGCATTTTGATAGTTGAAGATGAACAGAGGCTTGCAGATATACTGAAAAGGCAGCTGGAGGAGTCGGGTTTTACTGCTGAAATTGCATATGACGGATATGTAGGGAAGCAGCTTGCCGAAAAGAACATTTATAATCTTATCATTCTGGATATCAATCTGCCGCTTATAAATGGATATGATTTATGCAGGGAGATACGAAGGACAAACAACCGGACACCGATAATCATGTTAACGGCTTTCGGGACACCTGAAAACAAGCTTGCGGGATTTGATGCCGGCGCGGATGACTACGTGGTCAAGCCATTTGATTTCAGAGAGCTTCTGGCCCGTGTGAATGTATTCCTGCGACGCGCTGATTACGGCAAAACAGAACCGGAAAAAATTATGCTTGCCGATCTTGAGATGGACCTTAAGACAAAAAGAGTAACACGGGCAAACAAAAAGATTGATCTGACGGCAAAGGAATCACTGCTCCTGGAAACTTTCCTTAAAAACAAGGATAAGCTTCTGACCAGGGAATTTATTATAGAAAAAGTGTGGGGCATTGATTTTGATCCGAACACAAATATCATTGATGTTTATGTAAATTATCTGCGAAAGAAAATTGACAGGGATTTTAAACCTAAACTTATTCATACGAAATTTGGTTTCGGATTCTATTGCAGTGACAGGGAAATATAGGCCATGAACATAAAAATCAGATTATCGCTTCAGTTCACTCTGATTGTTGCCGGAATCTTACTATTCTTTTCAGTTCTGGTATATTATTTCTCCTATTCAAGCCAGCTTTCCAAATTCAGGCAAAATCTGCTCGACAGTGCAAAAAATTCGGCAACGCTCCTCATCGACGTTGCCGAGGTAGATTCATCCCTTTTTAAAAAAATACAGCAATCAACCATTTCCTGGGAAAGGGAGGAGCTTGCTATAACCGATTCTGCCTTTAACCTTATTTACGGGAATAACATGGATTACTTGTCGGAAGAAAATATAATTACAGGTTCCGCGGATGGAGATGTGAATTTCTTTTCGGTTGATGGGAAAGATGGGGCTTGTTACAGTCATGTTTTTGACGGGAAAACATACTACGTTTATTCCCTGGCTTCAGACAGGTCACGTCATGAAAGCCTTTCTGAATTAAGAAGGATCTTATTGTGGAGCATCCTGTTCAGCATCTGGCTGTCGGTGCTCCTGTCGTACTTATTTGCAAAAAGGGCTATCAAACCTATATCGCGGATCATAAAGAGTGTAAAGGAATTGAATTCCCTTAAGCTGAACCACCGGCTTGATGAAGGCGATAAAAAAGATGAAATAGCCCAGCTGGCAATAACCTTCAACGAAATGCTGACTGATCTTGAAATCGCATTCAGGAATCAGGAGGACTTCGTATCAAACGCATCACATGAATTGAGAACTCCGCTGTCGGTAATGATAAGTGAGGGAGATTATCTTCTCAGCCATGATGGGAAAAAAGAAGATTACATCAAACATATTTCAGCTATAAACAATGATCTTAAAAAATTGAACTCACTCCTTAACAGCCTGCTGGAACTGGCACAGATCAACAGGGATAAGGCTGTTGGGTTTACAGGTGTGAGGATTGACGAAGTCATATTCAATTCAATATATCAGACAAAAATCAAATATCCTGGCCGGAAGATCATCCCGAAAATATTGTATCCCGAAAGCGATAATGACCTGGTAATAAAAGGCAATGAAGGATTGCTTACAATTGCTTTCAAAAACCTGCTTGAAAATGCATGCAAATTTTCGGATGATGATGTTATTGCTGAATTTTTGATTACAGGCACTCATATAAAGATCATTATTGAGGACAATGGTATAGGCATACCCCGGGATGAGCTGGGAAACATTTTCAGACCTTTCAGCAGGGCTTCAAATGCCAGGTATATCGGAGGATTCGGAATCGGACTTTCACTAGTGGCAAGAATATTTGAACTCCACGGAGCTGAAATCAATCTTCAAAGCACAATTAAAAAGGGAACACGTTTTGAGATCCTCTTCAGGCGGAACTACGATTAATCAGATATCATAACTGCAATTCGTCTTCAATTCGCCATGCCCGGAAAGCGGATTGTTTTTGAAATTATTTGTTTTTTAATAATACCGGCGTTCTGACTCCGATTTTTTTTAGAATTCCAAAGAGTTTCATGGAAATCCACTGTGCTGTTGTCAGTTTTCCTGAAAGTATGAATTCGCTGAGGACAGATGAAAATTCCGGGGTTCGCAGGTATCCGAATACCTTGTGCGGATTTTTTAAACCGTTGATCTCATAATTGTTGGTCACAAGAATATCAACAGGTTTAACGCCATGGTCATTCTCCGTATAATAATCAGACAGTTTGTAGTTAAATGCCACTTTATCGAGTATGTCGGAGTAATTATACCAGTTTTTCAAAATACCCGGAGGAGTTTTGATTTTTTTGCCATTCAATCCGCTCCTTTTCATTTCATCACCTATTTTGCTCATTATCACCGGAAGACCAAGAGGGGATCCCATTGTGACAAAAGTGTCAATCTTAATATCAGGCAACACGAATGTAAGCACATCATAGGCTATTACAGTACCCATGGAATGACCGATGAGCATGATTCTGTCATCCCTGTGCTTTAAAAGCTTATCCCTCAACCTGTTTCTTATCAGTTCACTGAACCTTTTGGTACGATTTGCGTCAATAATCATTTCTCCTGAATAATAAAGTTCAAGGTCCCTGAAATACTTCCCGATGATGGCATCCGTAATAAATGAATAATTCATTGTCAGATCATCATTAAGAAATATCCGGTTCATCTGCCGGCCCAGATAATCAACTATCTTTTTTCTGGTATCGTGATCTCCGACCTCGAAATCTGCGTTTGCCCTGACGTATTTTTCTCCAATATAATAAGGACTTGAAATATCTTTTTCAGATATATCCAAAGGTTTTTCATACAAAATGTCGGACCAGATTGCTATTCTGAATTCAGGTAATCTTGAATAATGATTACCCGCTTTTAATCCTTCAATCATAGAAAGCTGCCACCAGTCCCTGAGCAGGGATTCCGGTGGTTTGTTCTCAAGTCCGTGAATGCCTATAATAACATCTGCCATACGGTTACACTTTTGTTGAGCTGAAAAGGCCGATACGGGTAATCGCGTAAAGTTATAATTTTCCGGATAAATGCAGTGCTGCTGAATAAATGCAGAATGCCTTATTTCCTGGCTTTGCTGAATTGCCGGAGGAGAAACAGAATCTGTTTTTTCAGGCGATGCTTTGATAAGAAAAATAAAGTAACTAACTTTAATACAACTGGAAACCGGTGATAAACTCAAAAAAAATGCAGATCCTTTTTTTTTGTTTGATCCCTTTGGGAATTATAATCCTCATTTTCTCAATCAAAATGGTGCGAAAGGCATTCTTCGGGAACATTATTTTTGAAATCCCGTATTCCGAAAAATATACCGAATTTGTCTTACCCAAAGACGGGCATTATTCAATATGGCATAAAGGACAGTTTTTCAGCAAAGCTCCATTGGATGAATACAAGCCTGAAATTACAGACCTTTCCAATGGAGAAAAGGTCAGGCTGTCATCTTTTCTCCTCAGGCCAAATACAAACAACGGCAAAACTGCAAGGATGGAACTGTTCCGTTTTTCTGCACATGCCGGGAAATATACCCTGGAATTAGTGGAGGGTTCAAGTATTTCAGCCGTTGAGAAGAGCATTATCCGTATAATTCCTGCCAGAAAGGTTGATTACGCTGAATATTTCATACAGATCAGGGAAACCCAGCCGGTTTTTCTGATACTGACCGGAATTGCTATGATTATTATGGCAGGATTGTGCATTGCAGGAGGTCTCGTACTGGGTATTCTTGCAGACAAGATCTTTAAAAGCTGAAGATCACGGCCTGACAGATTGGTTTCTGAAAATATATTTAAAGTGTTAGATAATTGCAAATTAAGGGATTATAATAAATGAAACAAGTTCTTTCAGACATCGACAAGAGCCTGCTGAATGTGAGTTTAAAGGAAGCTGAATCAATAACCAGGGCACAGATCGTTCTCGCAACAACAGGCAGGAGCGACAGTTACCCGGAAATACCGTGGAAAGCGTTTGCATTTGGTGCTTCAGTTGCAGGATTTGCGGTTTTTGTACTGGATCTGATCATCCGGTTTTGGATAAATGATGCGACGATTTTGCTTATTGTGACAACAATTCTTGTTTCCGGGGCCCTGCTTGCATTGCTTGCACTATTCTGTCCGGCATTTGCAAGACTGTTTGTATCGGAGTTACGAAGGGAAGCTGAAACATTGCAATATGCGGAATCAATGTTCCTTTCAAATGAACTTTTTGCCACTTCAGACCGAAGAGGCATACTGTTACTCATTAGTGTTTTTGAACGCCGGGTGGTTATCATTCCCGACCAGGGCGTCCGAGACCGTTTAAATACCGATATTCTTAAAAACATTATTGAGAAAATGATACAGCCATTAAAGAGCGGAGAGGTGAGGAAAGCGCTGGAAACCGGCCTTGATGAGCTTAAAAATGCCATTTGTCCGCCACTGCCTGAAGGCGGAGAAAAAGACCAACTGTCGGACAAAATCATAGAGGGGGATACAAAATGAAAAGGATCAGTCTTTATTTATTTGTATGCCTCCTTCTTTCGGTTTTGCCTCATTTAAATGGTGCTGAAATTCCCTATCTGACCGGACGTGTGGTTGATAATGCACAAATATTGACGGATCAAACACGCAGATCACTCGGCGAAACCCTTAAAGACCACGAAGCAAAAACAACCAATCAGGTTGTAGTGCTAACCATCCCTTCACTTGACGGAGAGAATATTGAAGATTATTCGAACAGGGTTTTCAATGAATGGAAACTGGGACAAAAAGACAAGAACAACGGAATCCTGATAGTTGTAGTGCCGGGAGAAAGACGTATGCGAATCGAGGTTGGCTACGGCCTTGAAGGAACTATGACGGATCTTCTTGCAGGGCGTATCATCAGGGACGTAATGGCACCAAAGTTCAGGGATAATGATTTTGACGGAGGAATTACCGAAGGAACAATGACAGTCCTGGCTGTTCTTGAAGGCGGAGAACTGGCATTACCTGAGAGTCTGAACACCGGTTCCGGTAACCAGGCAAAATCTGCATTTGGTGACTTTGAAAGTCCGGATATGCCTCTTGCAACCCGCATCCTGATCGGAGCTTTTATTTTTGGGATTCTTGGGCTGTTTACCCTGATTGGAATTTTCACCCCCGGGTTCGGATGGTTTCTGTACCTGTTCCTGATTCCTTTCTGGGCCATGTTTCCAATTATGGTGCTTGGAACAAGAGGAGCTCTGATCTGTTTTATCATATATCTTGTGATCTTCCCTGCTGCAAAATTAATCATCAGAAATTCCCCAAAGTATGAAAAGGCAAAACATGACCTGAAGACCAGGGGAAAAGCTTCCATCGGGGGTTTTACATTTTCCTCAGGCAGTTCCGGACGATCATGGAGTTCGGGCAGCAGCAGCTCCGGCGGTGGATTTTCAGGAGGTGGAGGATCATCGGGAGGCGGCGGTGCATCAGGGGGATGGTAGGAAGTAATTTTTGTATCCAGGAAAGAATGGAAATGAACCGGTATGAAGTATCATCGGAACTTGAAGAGTTTGCAATGCAATGCATAAACAGCACGAATTATCCTGAAGATGATCATAAGTTCAGTCTTTTTTTCTGTAAGTCGTGCGGATCACCGGCTCTTAAAGTGACAATTGAGCATCATACAGGCTCGGAAAACTGGAGTTTCAGGGGAATAATATGGGGAGAATGTGCAGAATGCAGATATCTTATGAGATTATTTACTTTTACCGGTGATCACAGGAAAATGATCAGGGAGGAAAGGCCGGAATGTGACTGCGGAAACAGGACCTTCAACTCGGGACTATGTGAGCGGATTGAAGGCGAAAAAGGAATACCGGGATTCTTTGATGAGGGTGTGATTGTCGGCAAATGCATTACATGCAAAATGAAGCGGATATTTGTAAATATTGACTAAAGCTGATATTTGACACCAGGCGATTCATAATTATACCTGAAAGGGACAACGGGAATCACATTAACTGGAAATAAGAAAGAACTACTGCTAAAACAATTTTTGTTTTCAATACTTTACCGGAATGATGGGAAACAGCAAATTCGATATTGACAGGCTTAAGGGAAGATTGGGCGCATTAAGAGACCGACTCAGGAACCATAATTTTAACCCGAAGCTTCTGGTTGTGATTATGGGGATCCTGGCAACAGCATGGTTCCTTGTCAGGGTTATACCAAAACCGGTCAGGGCAACCTATCCCTGCATGAGAGTTGCTGCTCCGTTCATGTCGGGATTGGTTGTTTATCTTCTGACTGTGGCAGGGCTTACCATTATTGCAGGGAAAATGAAGCGCAGAATGCATGTAAGGTGGATATCAACTGCATTTCTGATATTCGGAGTGATAATTACTGCAGCAATAACCCCGTCAAGTACTTCTCTCTCAACTTTCTCTGATGTCAGGTTTAAAAAAGGCCCTGATGACGGACCAAACCAGCCTTTTGGAACTGCTGTTGGTGCAATTCCCGGACGGGTTGTCTGGGCATGGGATACACTGGCTGTAAACATGAATTGCAGAAGCTTTTATTTCAATCCTGAAAACTATGATCAGGATGTAATCGGAAATATGTTAAGGGCTTCAGTTACCAGGCTGTCGGGGAAGTCCAGCGTACGGAGATCATGGGATACAATGTTCCGCGATTTCAATAAAAGAAAGCACAACGTGGAAAGGGGATATGTCAGAGGTGAAAAAATATTCATCAAGATCAATCAGACTTCCGGCAGGGGCAGGCTTACAACTGCTGTACGGGAAAAAGGCAACTATCAATATCCGGTTCAACAATCCGGAAGAACCAGGAGTCCTGGTCTGGGTACATGTGAAACGGCACCTTACCTGGTCCTTGAGATTTTAAGGCAGCTTATTAATGAAGTGGGAGTAAGCCAATCTGATATTGCAGTTGGTGATCCCCAGAATCCTACCTATGCACATAACTATGATGCCTGGGCTGCTGAATTTCCGGATGTGATCTACACTGACAGGACATTCGGCACTTACGGCCGTACCTTAATTCATCAAACAAAAGATGATCTACTGTTCTATTCGGACAAGTACCAGACCGACAAGCTGTATGATATCATTGAAAATGCTGATTACATGATTAATGTGGCAAATCTTAAGCCACATACAGGTACCGGGATCACGCTCACCGCCAAAAATCATTTCGGATCCCAGTCACGGGCAGGAGCTTATCATCTGCATTATTCACATATCTGCCAGCTGGAAGGTAAAACACCGACCAACCCGGGATATCACAAATACAGGGTACTGGTGGATCTTATGGGTAGCAAATATCTGGGGAGGAATACCCTGCTTTATGTTATTGACGGGCTTTATTCGGGAGGGTCGAATGAAGGAGGCCCTCCTGTAAAATATTTTATGGCCCCGTTCAACGGAAACTGGAGCAGTTCCATATTTATTTCGCAGGATCAGGTTGCCCTTGAATCGGTCTGTTATGATTTCCTCAGAACCGAATGGAACGGGACCTACAGTCACGATCCATCAAATAACAGCCTTGAAGACTGGCCGGATATTAACGGCGTCGACGATTATCTGCATCAGGCTGCTGATCCTGCAAACTGGCCTGAAGGGATCACCTATGATCCGGAAAACAGCGGAAAGCCTCTTCCAAGCCTTGGTATTCACGAACACTGGAATAATCCGGTCAGAAAGCAATATTCACGAAACCTGGGCAAACCTTATGGTATCGAACTGGTATCCATCCCTGAATATCTTGTCGGACCCGGTGCTCCCCGGATGACCGGAAAACAAACTGTACCGGAAGAGCGTGAAGAGAATTCCCAGGCGAGACTTAAAAGTCATGAAAATGAAGAAAAGACTGCAACTCCATCAGCATCTGAAACCCCCGGTTTAGCAGCTAAAATTAAGATCACCTCAGTGGTCCGGCGGTCTTTTAAAGAGCAACCTGTACCAAAGAAATTTATTGCAGCTGTCCTTGATGACAACAACGGAAAGTACTTTTTGACGGATGCAGGGATTTTTAACGAGAGAATGGTACGCATAACTGTTGATGAACAGGTTGAACCTGCAGGTTCTGCACGTACTTTTGCCTATGAGTTGTCGGAGGAAGGACCCGGTTTATGGTTTGCTACACCTGATGGCGCTGCAGATGCATTACTTCCTGACGAGACAAGGATTTTAATGAGAAATCTGTACAATGCTTCAAATTCACAAATCGCTGCCAATAATGTATTTTCTGTTGCGACCGGGAGTAACCGTTTACGCTGGTTCGGAACCGACAAAGGGATTTCAGCTTTATATGGTACCCAATGGCTCAGGCCTTCCTATCATAATATTTATCCCGAAGCTTTTTTTAAAGACCATCCTGTAACAGCAATGACAACCACAATCCATGGGGATTCACTTTATGCAGGTACTCTGGGTGCCGGTGTTGCAAGGGTGTTCAAAGACGATGTGGATGGCATTTCAGGTGCTTCAGGATATGCAAAATGGGGACCAATAAAGCTTCCGTCCGACTCGGTTTACAGTATTCTTATAACCCGCGATGGAACCCAGTGGTTTGGAACAGATAAAGGAGTGGCAAGACATACAGGTAGTAATACACTGGAAAACTGGACTGTCTATAATACCGGAACCGGACTGGTAAATAACTTTGTTCAGGCAATAGCTGCTGAACCTTACGGAAATAAGATCTGGTTTGGCACAAAAGGCGGGATTTCAGTTTACGACGGCACCGGCTGGGCATCATTAACGACCGACGACGGGCTGATCAGCAATAACATATTGTTCATAATGGCTGACAAAAATGGGGTGGTTTATATCGGAACAGACAGTGGGCTGATGATTTACAATTTCGGTGTGCTCACCTGTTATTATTAATTCCGGAAGATGCTGCTTCCATTTTACATACCTTTATTGCTTGTTGCCTGGTGCCCGGTGCTAGTTGCCTGGTGCTTGTCGGGAATGAATATTACAGTAATTTTAAGTATTATTGGATCTATTATTGGAAGTATTACCTATTTCCTTATTAATCATCATTTTAACAAGCAACAAGAAACAAGCAACCAGCAACTTGGGTTAATTAATAAGTCTCATGAAGAAAAGGGTGGACGATCATAAGACAGACACTCTGCTGGGACCTTCCGGAACGTTTGCAGGGTATTCATTGATGATACTGGGAGCAATCGGGACGTATTATGATCTTACAGGACTGATCCCTGTTATTGGAGGGATGTTTATGGCATTAACGTATGACGGGACAATGATTGATTACAGGTCAAGAAGGATAAAGGGTTATTCCTGTCTTTTTGGATTTATTAAGATAGGTAAATGGCACAGCGTAGATGATTTTTCAAAATTCATCATTTACAGATCAGGCAGAAGTTACACGACTTATAGCAGGGCTAATATACCGCTTGATTTAAAAAGCACCGATATCAGGTTAGCTCTTCTGGACAGCAGCGGTAAAAGAAGGATTATTATTAATAAATATAATTCCTTTGAGTCAGCCAGAAATGATATGAGTCAACTGATAAGGGATCTTGAAATCAGGAATATGAGCGAGTGGACTAAATAGCAGAATTATGATCCGGAATGAATTGGCCGAATGTTTTTACACATTTGATTTTGCCGGAAAGATTATTCAACGGTATGTTCTCAGGAAAATTGAATTTTTACACTCTTGTGGGAAATTCAATTTTTTTTTTACATTTACAGGCTCTGGAAACAAAGTTTAGTAGTAAAAATCTGATAATCTGAATTATTATGAGCAAAACAGCGATCATTAAATTTGCTGCAGCAATTTTAGTTTATGTACTATGGTGTACAAGCCTTAACGGGCAGGAACTCAATGATGTAATAACATCATACAATGAAGGTGCAAAAGCGGCACAAACAGATGTCGGCGCTGCAATTGCTGCCTTTGAGAAAGCAATTTTACTTGCCGACAAGGTCGGTGAACCGGCTGCTGATCTTAAGCAAAAGGCCATGAAGGTTCTGCCGGGCTTATATGTAAAGCTTGCATCAAAAGCACTCAGTGAAAAGAAACCCGCAACCGAAGTAATCAAAGCAGCCAGAAATGCATCGGCAGCAGCCGAAAAATACGGAAGTACAACTTCAAAGGAGAATGCGGGGAAATTGCTGGTTCAGGGTTATTATGTGATGGGAACGGAATATTTTACAAAAAAGGAGTATGATAATGCCCTCCTGGCTTTTGACACTCTTCTTCAGATAAATCCTGATTACGCTGCTGCCATCTATAACAAGGCTTTGGTTTACAGAACCCAGAATAATTCAGCCGCGTTTGAGGAAACGATCGATTCCTATCTGGGAAAGTTGGAAGCCGGTAAGGATGATGAAAGGAAAAAACAAGCCTCCGGTCTGGCGCTCGAGTATTTCCGCGCTGCAGGATCACAGGCAAACCAGGCAAATAATCTGGATGAGGCTCTCGGCCTGCTTAACAAAGCGGCAAAATATGGCGAAGACAAGGACCTTTTCTATTTTTTTGCCGATGTTTACAATAAGCAGAAGAACTTCAGCAGCGGAGCTGAATATGCACAGAAGGGCCTCGACCTTGAAACAGGCGAGGCAGAGGCAAAGGCAAAATATTATTTCCAGCTTGGTCTGGCACTTTCAGGAAAAGGACAGACCACTGAAGCCTGCGAAGCATTTAAAAACGCCCAGTTCGGAGCATTTACAGAAGCTTCAAAGGCTGAAAGAAAAAACCTGAAATGCCAGTAAGTTCTTCAGGAACTTGCCCCGACCGTAAAGCATTATATATCAGTTAAATATCCACAATTTTTAATTACGTAATTATTTACGTAATTAATTACGTAAATGCCTGAAAGGGAACTTTAAGGATCCTGTCTGCAGTGAAACTAATTCATTACAACTCCGGAATAAAATTTTTTGTTTAACTTTTATGGCATAATCATTCAGATTTTAAAAACCAGATTAACAATGAAAACAAGAATTGCATTAGTTTTACTGTTCATGTCTTTAGTGTCAAATTCCTTTGGCCAGACTACCGGGAACTGCGTTACGGACGTAATTCTTACCGGATACTCGGAAAGATCCTTCTCGGCTGAACCGGTTACCGATCAGCAGCTTGATATCATACTCAGATCGGGCATAAAAGCTCCCAGTGCCAGAAACAGGCAGCCCTGGAAATTCACGGTGATACGCGATACATCAGCGATGAAGGAGATAATCAGTAATGTGGTTCCCGGTAACGTGATGATAGTTATTTCGGGTGTTGAATCTGAAACCGGGTCGACGCCCGATTTCGACTGCGGACTGGCAACTGAAAGCATGTTTCTGGCAGCACATGGTCTTGGTCTTGGCGCAAGAATATATACAGGCCCCATAGGTAACGTGAATTCAAAAAAGGAAGCATTTCAGATTCCTGCAGGTTACAAGGCTGTTGCTCTCCTGAGGGTAGGCAATGCCGACAAAGGTGTTGATGCAGTTTCTTCTGCAACTCCCCGGAAAAATCCGGAAGAGATAATTAATTTTTACAGCCCGGCCCCGGTAAAATAGTACTGAAAAAACCTGTAGTCTTAAGGCTTTTAAATAGTACTATGCGAAAAGTTAAGCTGTGAAGACATGAGGATTGCCGGGTTATCATATTCAGACTCCGGATTGTTCAATCCGGTAGCCCGGCAATTCACGATTTATTCATGTGTCCGAGGCGACTGAGCTGGTAAAGAGGTTTAATATTTCATTTATCTGGTCCTGGTTTCTCACATTGTAACGTGCATTTGAAGGTTTGATACCAACTTTGATTGTAAATCCGTAATCAGGGATAACCTTAAAAAGATCTTCATCCGTACTATCATCACCCAGGGCAAGGATAAAGTCAAAATTTCCTTTATTAATCAGGCTTGAAGCCAATGTACCTTTATCATATAAGATACTTTTTACTTCCAGGACCTTATCGCCCTCCAGAACATACAATTTGGATTCAGTTTTTAATATTTCGGAAAGGTCGTCTTTTAGCTCATTTATTCTCAAAGAAGCAATATCCTCATCTGCATTCCGGTAATGCCAAACGACTGAGGCAGATTTATCTTCGACCATCGATCCGTTACATCTGTCAACATAATCGTTTAGAATTGGGAGAATCTTTTCTTTCCATGAAAGATCAATATCGATACTTTTTTCCCATTCCGTTCCGGGGTATTTGATAAAATATCCATGTTCGGCAATAAGTATAGCGTTCATATCTCTGAACTGCTCTTCAATAAATTCTTTTTTCCTTCCGCTTATAATTACGAAGGTATTATGATTATTTGATATTATTTTTAGTAACAGATCCTTTGTTTTATTATCCAGAACAGCCATTTCAGGGCGCTTTACTATCGGAGTAAGGGTTCCGTCATAATCAATGAGGAATAGTCTGTTTTGTGATTCTAAATATCTTTGCTGAATATTGTTCAGCGAATTCCTGTCGACAAATTTAATCTGCATACGCTCCTGTTCTTTTTTAACATCATCTACCTGATTAAAGAAATCCATGGACCAGGTAAAGACATTGTAACGGTTTAATCTGTTTTGCATTTTATATATTCTGTTTTCTTTTTCCTTTTCCGGCATACAGAGTGCCTTGTTAATAGCATCTGATGTTTCTTCAACATCAGTAGGATTGATTAATACAGCCTCATTGAGTTCGACAGAGGCCCCGGCCAATTCACTTAAAACAAGCATACCGCAATTCTCCCTCTGGCACGCCACATATTCCTTGGCTACAAGATTCATCCCGTCACGGAGCGGGGTAATAAGCCCAACGTCGCTCAAATCATATATTGCAACAAGTTCATTGAACGGGATAGATTTATATTGGTAGATAATAGGCCTCCATTTCAAAGTACTGTATTTACCGTTTATTCTTCCGACTGTCGCTTCAATCTCTTTTCTGATATCCTGATAGGCTGCAATGTTATCTCTGGAAGGAACAACGATCATATTGAAAACCACCTTGAAATGCCACTCGGGAAATTTTTCTAAAAATCGTTCAAAAGCTTTCAGTCTTTGCAGAAAACCTTTTGAATAATCCAGTCTGTCTACAGAGAATATAAGTTTATTTCCCAATAAATAAGTCCTCAGCTTATTTTTGTGAGTAATCGCATTTTGTGAGAAGCAAGCATTGTGAAACTTGTCAAAATCAATTCCTATTGGAAAAGCATCAGCTTTGCACAATCTATCACCTACAAGAATGAAATTTCTTTCAATTCTGTATCCCAGGGTTCTTTTCACAGATTTTAAGAAATGCTGGGTGTAGTCATTAGTATGAAATCCAACTACATCGGCTCCGGCCATACCTTTAAGAATAAGCTCACGCCATGTCCTGGGGAGAAGCCTGAATAATTCAAATGATGGAAAGGGAATATGTAAAAAAAATCCTATGTCTGCTTCCGGGAAATTGTTTCTGACAATTTCCGGAAGCAGTAGTAGTTGATAGTCATGGATCCAGATAAAATCACCAGGTCTGAGCAGATCCTTTACTTTCTCGAAAAACAGATTATTTGCAGCTACGAAAGCATCAAAATAACTTTCATCGTAAACCGTACGGAATGGAAAGTAATGAAACAATGGCCATATTGTATCGTTACAAAAGCCCCCGTAATACTTTTCATTGATTTTTCTTGGTATCTCAACCGGATGGAGTTCAAAATCCGAATGTAAGTTTGCATCAGCCAATTGCCTGTCACCTGTTCCCACCCAGATAATTTTTGCTGGTATATCATTGGTGGAGTTTAGTCTTTCAGATAAAGACAATATTGCTGAAACCAGTCCTCCGGAATTTTGCACGGTGATAAATTCGTCCTTTTTCCTTATGAGTTTAAAAGGCAGGCGATATGCTACAATAATGATTCTTTTGAAATTATATTGATTAAATGTTTTCATCCGTATATATTTTATTTTAAATGGCCGGATGTAACCACACATGTTTGACTGCGGCGAGCTCACCCGGCAAAGTCAGGTTCGGTTGAAAAAAAATATTCATTTACGTTTACGACTGATCAATCATGTGGGTTTCAAGGGTTACATAAATATCGGTTTATCAATTTTCTGCGATAAACGGTACACTGCATTTACCAGACCCACATGGCTGTAAGTCTGAGGGAAGTTTCCCCATTGTCCGAAGTTTTTATCTGCATCCTCGCTGAACAAGCCGAGATGGTTTGCACTTTTATTAAGTGTCTCAATGATGCTGAATGCCTTGTCAATCATTCCCAGAGCAGCAAGTGCCTCAGCATACCAGAAGCCACAAATAATAAATGTATTTTGTGCTTTTCCAAGATCATCCTGTTTATATCTGAGGAATATATCCTGATCATTGAAAAGATCTTTTTCAAGTGCTTTCAGATGCTGTATTGCTCTGCCTCCGTTAGGATTAAGATAATTCATAGTTATAAGTTGCAGATTGCCTGCGTCAAGGTGAGGATTTCCGACTGACTGCATGTAGGCACCTTTGTCAGGATCATAACAATCTTCAATATATCTTTCTGCTTTTAAGGTTAACGATTTTGCCTTTTCTATAATTTCCTTCCTTTTTATCGTTTCACCTATTTTGACAGCAGCTTTACTTCCGGCCCAGTGGAAAAGGTATGTATAGCAATGAAACTGGTTCGTTTCACCGAATTCCCATGGTCCGGAATCAGGAACGTCAATATATTCATTAATACGGTCGAGAAGCCAGTCTGTTATGAATTTCGATTTATGAAGGTCAATGTAACCAAGGCGTTTATCTATAAAAAGAGGCAACAGGCTTACAAGGATCTGTCCATATACATCATTCTGAACCTGATAAGTTGCATTATTCCCTATCCTTACAGGTTTATTCTTTAAATAACCCTCAAGCAGTAAGATTTTTTCGTCAGGAACCTGCTCCCCTGTAATTGTGTACAATGGTTTTATCTGATGTTTTTCATTAAGTATCAGGTTCTGGATGAAATCAAAATACTTTTCAAGCTCTTCAAAATGACCTATATTATTGAAAGCATTTAACGTATAGTAAGTATCTCTCATCCAGCAATAACGATAATCCCAGTTCCGATGGGCCTGATTAATTTCAGGGAGGCTTGTGGATCCTGAGGCGATCACGGCACCTGTATCTTCATACTGGTGTAGCTTTAAAACGAGTGCTGATCGTATAACTTCATCCTGGTAAATGTATGGTATTGAGGTTGATTTTACCCAGTTTATCCAATAGTCATGAGTTTTATTCAGGAAATGTTCAGATGTTTCCACAAGTGGTGCTTCAAGAGGGACACCGTAGCTGAAAACGATATAATGTGTTTCATTAAGCAGAAAAGCTTTCTTGTTTAAAATATAATTAAGGGGGATATCTGTTGTGAGCCTGATCTGACTGCTCAGATTTAGATACCTGATATGATTGCTGCCCATAACAGTCTCGGGACGATTTTTGCCATAATTATCTACCGGGTTGCATATTACAACTATGTAAGGATCACCTTCAATGAGTTCTATTTTCCTGAACAGCATCAGTGGCTTGAAATACCTGTCATACTGACTGAAACGGGGCGCAAAGTCAAGTACCCTGAATTTCCCTTCGCGCATCTCGAATTCAGTGGCAAGAATATTGGTATTTTTCAGATAATACTGTTTTGAAGTATAATTGTTATTATTTGGTCTTATGCTAAACTCTCCGCCTTTTTTCTTATCAAGTAACGATCCAAAAATAAAGCTGCTGTCAAACCTGGGCATGCAAAGCCAGTTTACATTGGCATTCATGTCGATGTAAGCCAGATAAGAGCAGTTTCCAATCACACCAAAATTATATCTGTTCATTTATTCCGTTTGTTGCTATTCCTGTTTTACATTATGAATAACCCTTTGCGGGAATGGAATTTCTATTCCTTCCTTATCAAATGCTATCTTAAGACGTTTGCGGTATTCTCCTGCTATTTCCCATTGCTTTAAAGGTATAGTTTCCCCAAGGATCTTTACCATTATCGCTGAATCTGCAAATTCATTTACCCTCAGGAATTTGGGTGGACTGATAATGGAATCCTTGAACAACGGGTCTTCTGCAAGCTCATTCCCGGTCCTGTCTATTACTTCTATAAGTTTTTCAAGGTTTGTATTATATGCAATACCAATATCGAGGTTTACTCTTGCAAAGTCTTTGGACAGATTTGATACCAGAGTAATTGTTCCATGAGGGATATGATGAACAATGCCGTCGAGATCCCTTAATGTGGTCTTCCTTAAACTGATATCCTGTACCAGTCCCCCGGTTCCGTCTATTTTGACTACATCCCCGATCCTGTACTGGTTTTCAAGTATTAAGAACAATCCGGTAATGATATCCTTGATCAGATATTGACCGCCGAAGCCGAGAGCCAGTCCTGCAATTCCGGCACCCGCCAGGATCGGACCTATTTCAATTCCGGCTTCTTTAAGGATCATCAGCAGCGCAAGCAGTATAAAAGTTATTCTTGTTGCCCCGGTGAATATTCTTATGAGGGTATCTTCCCTTTTTTTTTCTGCTTCCTCTGTCATATTGGCATCACGTACAACTGCAATCCTCACGGCTTTTTTAATTATCCTGACTACAATAGTATTCAGTATCCAGGCAGCTATAGCAATAATTAAGATTTTTATCCCATGATTCAGCAACCAGGGTATGATAGCTGCAATCCATTTATCAAATGTATCTTCCATCTTAATATGTTTATTATTAATTTCAGAATAACAGCCTTAGTGTTTTCTGTTTTTATCCGGTAGTTGTTTACCGGTAAAAAGGATACAAGCTGTAATCTCCAGGACAATTCAAAATTTACAGTCGATTATTTAAGTTATCAGAATAATCATATGCCCGGAATTGTATCAAATTGCAATATAAGATAAAATCATGACTTAACCAATCCGGATCCTCAAGTTAAATCGAAATCGCTTAAAACCATTTGACCTGTTGAAAATTGGAATTAATTGGACCGGAGCAGGTTATATGTCAATTTTCGAACCTTTAAAAGCAGGCCTGACGTATGGTTTATGAACAAGAGAAATATTTCATCAGGATCAAAGGGTACATTTCTCCTGGATATAATTTCTAATTAATGAATTCTTTATAAAATCCGCTAAAAAGATTCCGTGCATTAATTCCAAGAAATCTGTTTCTGTATCCCCCTTCCTGAATGAATAAAGTCGGTATCCTGAGTTCAGCTAACATTTTACCATTTAAACTGAAATCTTTGGTTGACAGTGTCCATGTTCCGGTTGGATCACCTTTTGCCGTATCAAGCCCGAGTGCAATAATCATAAAATCAGGGTTGAATTTCTTAATGATCCTGAGAGCTTTACTTAAGGTTTCGCGATATTGGTTCCCGTCAATTTCTTCCTTTAAAGGGAAATTGTGATTAAAGCCGTAACCGGCATTTTTACCCCTTTCTTCCCTGAATCCTGAAAAATATGGATAAGCAAAAGAAGGATCCCCATGAATTGATATTGTTAATACATCAGCTCTTTCATAAAATATTTGTTGTTGTCCGTTACCATGATGATAATCCATATCAAGAATTGCCACAGTACCGAATTTGCTTAAATATTGTGCCGCAATGGCTACATTATTGAAATAACAGAATCCTCCAAACACGAAACGTTCTGCATGATGCCCCGGAGGTCTGGTTAATGCATAGGCAATCTTGTTACCTCCAAGAATTGATTCAGCAGCTGTTAATGCACAATTGACGCCCCATCTTGCTGCCAGATAGGCATTTAAATTCAAAGGTGTGAATGTGTCAATACAGTAATAACCGGCTCTGACCGACAGTACACTTGGGGGTTTGGTAACATTCCTGATAGGGAAAACATAAGGATAAACCGATTTGCCGGGTTCCAATCCGCCACAAACTGTTTTAAAATACTTAACATATTTACGGTCATGTACTTCATAAATAAACCTGTCGGGATACTCTTTAACCTTGCCTTCATCTATAGTACCCAGTTTTGATATTTCCCTGAAGATACTTTTCACACGCACCGGAGATTCGACATATCCAATT
>CAZTDW010000018.1:18987-32210 GCA_964611835.1 uncultured Rikenellaceae bacterium
ATGTGGTGTTTGCCATTAACAAATAATTTGATTTTTAAATTGTTTGGCTTTAAAATTTTATTCTCCTCATCTTTTGTTTTAATATACTTTGGCTCTCTTAATTTAACCGGATCTTCTTTAACACTTTTAATTACCATTGTTATGTAATCCGAAGGACAGTAGTCAGAGTATTTGCGTTTCAGAATTGCTCTGTATATTTTTCTTAACTCTGAGGCTCTTAGTGGCCGATGGGATCCAAGATCATCATAAACAAGATATGGAGGGCAATCATATTCTTCTTTAATTGGTTTTTCATAACTTGTATTAATTATCGGATAAGCACCATATTTTTCATAAAAAGCCAGTCTTTTCATATTTTGTGGCAAAAATGACTTGTCCCTGCACAAAGCAGGATCATCAGGAAGACACTCAAAAAACAGTCCGATAGTGCTTAACGAGGTGGCCTCTTCCCGAACTCTCTCATATATTGATCCTCCAACTCCGGATGTCGGTCGTCCTGGTGAAACTGAGAGATAATCAAGATAACAGAATTTAAGATCAGACATGTACATAAGAACTGCAAAACCCCTTATGTTACCACGAAAGTCATCAGCTATTATCAGTGAGGTTTGATATTTTGATTTGACAGGATTTAACATCCGCAATGAAATCTCATCAATCTGTTTGGTTGGTATATCAGGAAACTGCAACCTGATGATCTCCCTGATACGATCCATGATCTGTATATTTCCTTCGAGGTTTGGATTCGTTATTTTTCGAATTCTGAACATTTATTTTTTGCTTGTTTTAGTTTTTGCCTCCCGGAAGGATTTTCTTTATTTGCTTTTTTCTGCGTATCATATTTTGCAAGACTTTGACAGATTCATGTATAGATTTCTCATAGCTTTCACTGTTTTTCTTAACGAAATAATTCTTTCCCGGGAGTGAAAGCTGAATCTCGCAAAACTGATTTTTGGGATTTCCTGATGCGCCTTCAAACAGGGTTACATAAGCTCTTATGATTGTAGCATCTTGTTCAAAAAGCCTGGAAACTTTTTCATTTACATATTTTTTCAATTGTGCACTGGCTTTAAATTGAACGGATTGTTGTATTATTTTGTTCATATTGAAAAATTTACAGGTAATAATTATTTGTCAGTTCCCTTTTTCTTGACACTGATTTTTGCAGATCTGCCCCATTTCCCGATAAGTTTGGCAGACAATGGTTCTTCATTCTGGCTGGTTGCCGGTTTAATACTTAAGACGGGAACCTGTGAATGATTAATAACCTGTTGTACAAATGGACCTATTATATAGGATTTCCAATCGGGATCAATATTTGCTGTTAAAATTATTAAATCAACATCGAGCAGTTTTGCTGTTTTGCTGACCTCCTTTGGAAAATCGTCATCAGGACAATAACTTGTCTGGAATTTAATATTATCATTTTTTAACTGATTTTTTAGCTTTTCAATGAGTGATATGAGGTCTTTGGTACTATGGGTATTTTTTAAATCAGTCAAGCCAAGAATAAATATTTCAGAATGGTTCTTTTCAATAATTGGCCTTGCATAAAAATATTTTTCCAGGGCACCGGGGATCAATCTTATTGGAAAAAGAACCTTTTTAAATCCTTTGTTTTTCCAGTTTCCCGGAATCGTAAGCACAGGGCATGAGGCATTCTTAACAACCCTGTAAGCCTCAGAACCCATAAATAATCCTCTTGATCCGGAAGTGCCATGTGTCCCCATTACTATTAAATCAGTCTTTTCATTAAATGACAGCTGACAGATTTGTTCAAATGGTTGTCCATTCAGAACTTTCCCCTTAATATCCAGTCCGGTTATTTTTGCCAGTGATTCTGAAAATTCCTTCAGACGGAATTCAATCATATAGTTAATATCAGGCATTATCTTAATTTCAGGAATGAACACTTCATGCGGTTGCAGATAAACATATCTGTCAACGACATGTAATAAGGTAATACTTGCATTTTGCCTTTTTGCGATAGCAATACCAACTCCTAAAGCATTTTCGGATGAATCAGAGAAGTCAGTTGGTATCAGAATTGAATTAATATGTGATTTCATGGATTTATAGTTAGATTTGGTTTATTTACAAGTTTTGCCATAAGGTCCTGAATTTGTTGGGCGTTAAACCGGTAGCTTTCTTAAAATATCTTCCAAAATATGAGTTGTCATTAAATCCCAGTTTGTAACTTATTTCTGAAATGGTAAGCCTGGAATGCATAAGGAGTCTCTTAGCTTCAAGAACTATCCTTTCCTTAATAATTTCACTTACGGTTTTATTAAAGAATTTCTGGCAAAGTGAATTCAGGTAATTAGGGGTAATATTCAGTTCACTGGCATATTCTCTGGGTGTCTTAAGTGTGTGATATTTGTTATTGACAAGCTTCCTGAACTCAGTAAGCAGCTGATTTTTATGTACTGATTCAATTCCCTTGCTGTCAAAAAGTGAATTTCTTCTGTATAATAGGATGAGAATTTTCAATATGATACAAATGATCTCCTTTGAATTCTTCCTTGCTGACAGATATTCCTTTGTTAACAAACCCAGAACTGATTCCCATTCATTTTTTTCGCTTCCCGGAATTTTGATAAATGGAGGGATCTCACCAGTTAACGTCTGATCACTTTTGATCTTGGGATTTCCTGTATAAATGTAATTGTAAAAGGTTTCGGTAAATTGTACCAGAATTCCTTTTAGCCTGTTGATTTTATACCAATTCCAGACTTTGTATCTTTCGATCAGGAATACTCTGTTTTCCAATGCTATAAATTCATCAAAATCTATTTGCATAATACAACTTCCGCCACTGATGTAAATTAAAGAATACCATTTCCTGTTGGAAGGTATTTTAATGTTATTTAAATCATTTTCTCCAATATCTATAATGGTGAAATCTGAGAATAGACTGCCTTGTAATTTATCTTTATGATTTTTAGAGGTATCCACGGTATTGTTAATAAGAATGTTTTATAAAATTAATCATTACTTTACAATGAGTCATGATAATATTTATCCCGTCTATAGGACAATTTACTTATAATGACAATACAAAATGGTAGTCTTAATACTTCTGACAGATAAGTGTTTCAGGAACCATGATTTTTCTGTTTAGGAATCAAAGACCGGGAAGAATAATAAAAAGGTTGAAATTGATACTTAGATAAAAATATTATTTAAATTGTTCTGAATTATAATAAGAAGAATAATCGGCACCGGCCATATAAAATTCACTGATTATGGAACGAAGGAAATTCATTCAAACATCTTTCTTTGGTTTTTTTGCGATGCACTTTGGATCTGGTTCAGGTGAAAAACTGAAAACAGTTCCTGTAAATAATTCATTTTTTGAAAAAAGAAAAGATACAATAATAACCTGGCTGGGCATGGCAGGAGCACTTATCAATTGCCGTGGTACTATTATTTTCATAGACCCCCTTATCAGCTATGGCGCCGATGATAAAACCTGCGAGACAGGCGACCGGTTGCTGATTCCCCTGCCTGTCACCGCAGACAGGGTTCCCAGAGCAGATGTTATCTGTTATACACACGCCGACAGTGACCATTTCGCAGAAAAAACCGCAAGCATCCTCAACTCCCGCCTGTCGCCGGTATTCATAAGTCCCGGACCGGTATATGAAAAACTCAGGGGATTGGGTATACCTGATGACAGACTGATAAAAATCAGGGACTTTGCTTCATATTCTTTTGGAGATGCCGGGATATTTGTAACACCTGCTTTACACGATTGGCAAAAGGTCGATCCATGGAAAAGGGAAGATTGCTGCGGTTATCTTGTTAAAAGTCCTGATGGGTCAATCTGGCATCCCGGAGATTCAAGGCTCATACCCGAACTTGAAAAGATAAAGGATGTTGACATCCTCTTTTTTGACGTGGCTGCAGTTGATTCCCACCTTGGCCCTGAAGGTTCTGCCAGAATTGCCGTGACTTCAGGAGCGAAAGCCATGGTAGCATATCATTACGGTACCTTTGACCTTCCTCCCGGTTCATACGGGGGATGCGATCCGGATGATTCACTGCCGTATGTCAAAAACGTGAAAGCCGATTTTCTGAGGCCAGATCCCGGAGAAATAATAAGACTCCCGTACAGGCAGTAATTATTTTAAAGCCTTATTTAAGGCTTCTTATGAATTTAAGATAATCATTTCGCAGCTGGGCCGCGGTGTCGCCATGCGGCCCTGACGGACACATATTGCTGTAATACTGGAATGAAACCGCTTTGGAAATGTTCGGCGTTGACATTTCCTCCTGAAGCTGCTTTTTGATGCGGTCGATGGTGACCGGTCCCTGCGGGGCAAAACTGAAAGTCTCAAGGTCGGTCCAGAACTCCCCCCTGTAACCGGTATTTTCAAATAATCCCCGATCTGCTTCATGGTAATAAAGCCCTACATCATCAAGCGAAACATGATTCACACCAACCCCGTCCTGTAACATTATGATCTGCAGGTTGCTTTTGCACAGCTCATTCATGAAATCCCTTAATTGTTCAGGGGAAATAAGCTCACAATTAAAAAATGCTGCAATGGATACAGGCTTTGAATCAAAACCATGCAGAACATCCGAGATCCTGTTTATCATGTTTTCATTGAATGAAGCTGTCAGTTCTCTTGAATGATAGGCATTGGGCTCAGGCTCATGGGGAATATACCATCCTTTGAAAGCAGGATCTTTTCCGAATTGTTCATGGATTTCCCTTGCGATGAAAATACACCTGTCGGCATGCAGGCGCAACCAGTCAACATTTGTCTGATTCTTCCAGTATCCGTTGTCAAAATACAGTCCTATGTAAATTTCCATCTGCTTGTTGTTTGCGGCTGCCAGAAGGTTTGTCAGGGCATCAGGATACTTTGTGCCGGTAAAGTTATTGGCTGAGTTGAACCAGGTGATATCACCAAATGACATGAACTGAATTATGGCGGTGTGCATTCCTAATTCCTTCATCTCCGCAAATTGGTTTTCCCAATCCTGGCGTGACCATTCGTGCTTGCCGAAAAAATCAATAAAGCTGCCCGTCAAGGCTTTCTTTGAAAATGGCACCTGTGTTTTATCCTGGTCGTTGGTTTTAAATGTATTTATACAGGAGTTAACGAAAATCAGGATAATGGCTGCCGGAATGATTATTAATTTCTTCATGTAAATATGGTCCTTTTAAATGCAATCATTAAGATTTAAAGATAATCATAAGTCATATAATTTCATATCCGCTATGCGGAAGGGAAGGTATTTTGCAACACCTTGTTATTATTGTTTTACATAAATATCATATTGTATATCAACAATATAGATGTTGTTTTACGATAATTATTCTGGTATTCTGATTGTTTTAGGGATTCCCTTCCTTGATTTCTCAATATGTGTCGTTAAGGGCGGCATTCCATAAACAGCAATCAGGTTTAAAGAACCCGGAGGTCTGCAAACCTGATTAATATGGGTACAATTATATTGGATAGTCTTCAGCTTTTAACAGACCGGAGGTCTGCAAGTCCATCCCGATAGCTATCGGGATCCATGGTCACATCCATGGTAAATCGTTTAAAGAATCTTACAACACCGGAGGTGTTGAAGATTCCTGATAAATAATGCATCGGTATTAATTTTAATTTGTTTTCCAGGGTACTTCCTGCCAATATTTTTACAGAAAATTCACATTAAAATTTGTTTTTTTAAAAATTTATCATACATTTGACCAGTTGGTTAAAATATGTAGTTAATACAAAAGGATAATCATATTGGTTAAACCGGAAAATTTAACGTTATGGTTGAAAATGATAAGCAAACCGAGGAAAGGATCTTTGAATCGGCAACAGAAGTATTCCTTGAAAAAGGAATGGATGGCGCCAGGATGAGGGACATTGCCGACCATGCTGGGATAAACAAGTCATTATTGAATTATTATTACCGCTCGAAGGACAGATTGTTCAATGCTGTGTTTGAAAAAGTAGCCGGACAGCTGTTCGAGAAGTTTGCCCCTGTTTTTAATGAGAATCTTTCACTGGAGGAGAAAATAAGATTCTTCTTCAACGAACACATCTCTTTCCTTCAGAAGAATCCAAAACTTCCGGCTTTTATCCTGAATGAGATAAACCGCAATCCTGACAGGATCAAAAAGCTTCTTTACAGATTCGATTTTGAAATGCTCTGGCTTACACTGGAAAGGCAGCATGAAAAAGAACTGGCGCATTATAATATTTCCAGGGAAATTCTTCCACAGATGATCAGCTCGATGGCAGCATTAAGCGTATTCCCTTTTGCAGCCCGCGGTTTTCTGGAAGCAATCTTTGGCAAGCTGGGAATTGATTTTGATAGCTATCTCGAAGAGAGGAAGAAGTATGTGGCGGATTTTACCATAAAAGCCATAAAAAAATGATTTATAAATATCCTGAATTACCCGGTTTAATGGTTTTGTGTCACGTTTATGCATTGGTGTAAAAAGAAATCATATGAAAAGGAGTTTGCTCATTTTGATTGTTATTTTTTTATCGGGATTTTCAACACTGAATTCCCAGAAGATTCTGACACTAAGGGAATGTTATGAAGGGGCATCAGCAGCAAGTGCCATCGCCGGCGACAAGGATTCATATTTTGCGATCTGGCAGCTTAAGGACAGGAATCATTCAAAAGGATGGCTGCCCTCACTTGATGCCGGAGGGAGCTTTATTTACAACTCGGAGGTGATTGATATCGGAAACTCCCTGGGCTCACTTCCGGTTCCCGGAATAGCTGATGCAATAAAGCCCCTGCCTCATGAACAGTACAAGCTCACGGTCGATATAAACCAGGTGATCTACGACGGAGGAGCAATAAAGGGAGCCCGTGCAATTGAAGTGGCAGACCTTAAAGTCAATCAGAAACAGACTGAAGCTGATCTCTACAAGCTTCGCAGCCAGATAAACACATACTATTTCAACCTGATGCTGCTCGACAGGCAGAAGGAACTTCTGGACAACTACCTTGAGCTGATAGGAAAACGTATTTCATCGATGGAATCTGCGGTGCGTAACGGAGTAATCCTGAAATCTGATATCGATGTGATGTTATCAGAGAAGATAAAGCTTGAACAGCAGCTGAAGGAGAATGAGATCCGCAGGAATACATTCATGAAAATTTTATCAGACCTGACCAATATTCAGATTGACCAGTCCAGCGAGTTTATCTCACCTGTATTTTCAAAGGCATTATCGTCTGATCTTTCAAGGCCCGAGCTGGATATCTTCGATCTCAGGAAGGAGCAGCTTGATGCAACCATGCAGGTAATAAACAGCAAAAGAAGACCAAAGGCTTTCGGTTTTGCAACCCTGGGCTATGGCAATCCTCCGGGCAACAATTTCTTCAGGGATGAATTTGACACTTATTACATTATAGGGGCAGGGATCAAATGGAATATTTTCGACTGGAACAAAGCCAGGAATGAAAAGCAGATCATAAGCCTTCAGAAAGGAATGATCGACAACCGTAAAAATGATCTCGCCGATAATCTCAGCCATCTCCTGGAGGCAAAGAACGCCGAGATATCCAGCCTTGATCTTCTGATCCGTACGGATACGGAGCTGATCGAGCTCAGAAAAAGGATCACTGCCTCGGCAGAATCGCAGTATGAGAACGGAACGATCACTGCTGCCGAATTGCTGAATGAAATAAACTCCGAAAGGCAGGCTCTTATTAATCATGAATTACACAAAATAAGCCTGGCTATGGCGAAGGTGGAATATCTTAACATTAGCGGAAAAGAAATTGAATGATACCCTGCCAATACTGCCGACGGGATTCGGGGAAAGCGGAAACTGAAAAACGTTATAATACAATAAAATGAAAACCATTAATTTAATAATGATCGTCACCCTTCTGCTTGCCGGATGCAAGAACGAAACTGACGAAGCCGATGCATTCGGAAATTTTGAAGCTGTTGAGGTGGTAGTATCTTCGGAGACCAGCGGGAAAATCCTGAAATTTGATATTGCCGAGGGAACGGATATTGAACAGGGCGCTGAGATTGCTTTAATCGACACTACAATGTTCCATCTGCAGAAGGCCGAGATTAACGCCGGAATGAAAAGTGTCAGAACAAGGATAGGTTCAATCAATGCCCAGAATGACATTCTCGGGCAGCAGATTGAAAATCTGAATGTGAATATAGCAAGGATTGACAATATGCTCAGGGATGATGCGGCCACCCGGAAGCAGTATGATGATCTCACCGGTCAGGTTGCAGTTCTGCAGAAGCAGATAGCTGCCAACAACACTCAGAAGGCATCGATCGCTGCCGAGCTGCTGGTGTATGAATCAAAGAAGGCCACACTTAATGAGCAGATTGCCAGGAGTTGCGTCAGGAGCCCCCTCAAGGGAACATTAATTGAAAAATATGCTGAAGCAGGCGAGGTTACCACTGCGGGAAAGCCTCTGGCAAAAGTGGCCGATCTGTCGCTGATAAAACTTAAGGTTTACATCAGCGGGGCGCAGCTGCCGGGTATTAAGGCCGGTCAGAGCTGTACCGTAAGGATCGATGACGGAGAAAAGGGATACAGATCATTTCCGGGTACTGTAAGCTATATCTCGGGAAAGGCTGAGTTTACTCCGAAGATAATACAGACAAAGGAAGAACGCGTAACCTTTGTGTATGCAGTCACCATCGATGTGAAGAATGACGGCTCAATGAAATCAGGGATGCCGGGAGAAGCAATATTCTGAAATGAGCAAAGCCATTATATCATCGGGAATAAGTAAAAAATTCGGGGAAACACAGGCCCTGAAGGACATTTCATTTGATGTTAATGAAGGCGAAATTTTTGGCTTCATCGGTCCCGACGGAGCAGGGAAGACCACGCTTTTCAGGATAATCACCACCCTTTTGCTTCCTGATGAGGGAGAAATGACAATCATGGGCCTGGATTGCAGGACAGGATACAAAAAACTCCGTGAGAACATAGGCTACATGCCGGGGCGATTCAGCCTTTACCTTGATCTGTCGGTGGAGGAGAACCTGAACTTCTATGCCACCGTTTTCGGGACCAGGGTAGAAGAGAACTACGATCTTATTCATGATATATATTCCCATATAGAACCTTTCAAAAAGAGGCTTGCAGGAAAGCTTTCGGGCGGGATGAAACAGAAACTCGCATTATCGTGTGCACTGATCCATAAACCCGGATTGCTTATCCTTGACGAACCCACAACCGGCGTTGATGCGGTTTCACGGTCAGAATTCTGGGCGATGCTTAAAAAACTGAAAAAACACAACATTACCATAATTGTTTCAACACCCTATATGGACGAGGCAATGAAATGCGACCGGGTTGCCCTTATCCAGGAAGGACGCCTGCTTTCAATCGATCAGCCGGAAAAGATCAGGGAGGAATTCAGCAGCAGACTTTTCAGTGTAAGGGCTCCTGAAAAATTCAGGCTGATCAATGCATTGAGAAGTTATTCAGGCATCAGAACCGCTTATCCCTTCGGGGATTCAGTTCATGTTACCTTCACCGGGAATGAATTTGACGACTCCATTTATGAATACCTCAGCAGAATGGGTGTAAGCAATGTCATAATAACAGAAACCAGGGCAGGGATCGAGGACAGGTTCCTGGAACTGATGCAAAAATAATAATACAAAAGACAAAAGTAGGAGACTATATCAAATGTGTTTTAAATTGCCGTTTTATCCTTGGAGGCCTTAGTGCCTGCCTTTGTTCCCGAGTAATCGGGATTTGTGGTTCAATGACATATGTTTAACCACCAAGGCACTCAAAGGTCCCGATGGCTATCGGGAGCACAAAGGTACCCGAAGGACTTTGATACAGCCTTAATACTTGATAAAAGAAAAAGAGTGCCAATGCCAAGTAATGCGGTAATATCGGTCAGAAATCTGGTTAAGAAGTTCGGGAATTTTGTTGCCAACGACAACCTGAATTTTGAAGTTTATGAAGGAGAGATATTCGGTTTCCTGGGTGCAAACGGAGCGGGAAAGACAACTGCCCTCAGAATTCTGTCGGGTTTGTCGGAACCTACCTCCGGCAAAGTGATGGTTGCAGGATTCGATGCAAAAAAGGAGCCGGAACAGATAAAGAAGAACATCGGGTATATGTGCCAGAAGTTTTCTCTTTATGAGGATCTGACGGTCAGGGAGAATATCATGCTTTACGGCGGCATTTACGGGATGAGGAAAAAGCTGATACTTGAGCGAACGGAAAGCCTGCTTGAAAGATTGCAGTTTCAGGAATACGGTAACAGGCTGATCTCCGACCTCCCGCTGGGACTGAAGCAGAAGCTTGCTTTTTCAGTTGCCGTGCTGCATGAACCCAAAATAGTGTTTCTCGATGAGCCCACCGGTGGCGTTGATCCTATCACAAGACGCCAGTTCTGGGAGATGATCTATGAAACAGCGGCCAGAGGCATAACTGTGTTTGTGACAACACATTATATGGATGAGGCTGAATATTGCGACAGGATCTCAATAATGAGCGACGGGAAGATTGTAGCCCTTGATACGCCAGAAGGATTGAAAAAGCAGTACGGGGCCGAATCGGTTGAAGAGGTTTTTATAAAGATTGTCAGACCTGCACTTGCAGATACATTTCTTCATACAGAAAAGACGGAAGAGCAAAATTGAGATATTTAATTAACTCAAGGTGCTGGTTAAAATTATGATAAACGATCAAACAATTGTGGTTCCATACGACCATTAATATAAAAATCATTTACGTATGAAACGGTTTATCGGATTTGTAAAGAAAGAGTTCCTGCATATTTTCAGGGATTTCCGGACATTGATAATCCTGTTCGGCATCCCCACCGCACAGATCCTTATTTTCGGCTTTGTTGTAAGCACTGACATAAAAGATGCAAGCGTTGCCTTTCTGGATCTGTCGAAAGACGACATCACCGGCAGGATTTCCGATAAGATCTGTTCTTCGGGCTTCTTCAGGAGGACCGGCGATCTGCAGAGCTATAACGATATTGACAGGGTGATGAAGAAGGGAAACACCAGGGCTGTTATCATTTTCGGTGAGAACTTCGGCCGTGATCTGATAAGCAGCGGCAAAGCAACCATGAGCATCATTGCAGACGGTTCGGAGCCAAACACTGCGACGCTCATTACCAACTATGCAACAGCTATCGTTACGGATTTCAACAGGGAATACAACAGCACCTCTTTTACGGGAAATGTGATTGTACAGCCTGAGGTCAGGATGTTTTACAATCCCGGTCTGAAGGGCCATTTCATGTTTGTACCGGGAGTAATAACCCTTATTCTTATCCTTATCTGTGCCCTGATGACCTCTATCACGATCACACGTGAGAAGGAGTTTGGGACCATGGAGGTACTGCTTGTATCGCCGCTTAAACCTTCCCATATAATACTGGGCAAGGTAATGCCCTATTTTATTCTCTCATTCATTAATGTGGTCCTTATCCTTTTACTGTCCTGGCTGGTGTTTGATCTACCGGTCAGGGGCAGTATCGCTCTTCTTCTTGCCGAAAGCATGCTTTACATCCTGATGAGCCTTTCCCTGGGGATACTCATCTCGACGGTATCAAAGACCATGCAACAGGCTATATTCATTTCAATGATCGGAATGATGCTGCCGACGATCCTTCTTTCCGGATTTATTTTTCCTCTTGAGAACATGCCAAAAGTATATGATGTTGTGGCATCGGTACTTCCTCCAAGGTATTTCATTGTAATAATCAAGAATATCATGATCAAGGGTACCGGTTTTCTTTATGTATGGAAGGAGACACTGATCCTTGCGTTAATGACGGCTGTATTCATCGGATTGAGCATAAGGAATTTCAAGGTAAGGCTTCAGTAGTATGTTCATAAATAATGTAACATGTGGTGCATGCAGAAAATGATCCATTTATATAATTCCTGTTTCATTGAGGCCGGCATTCGGAACGGCGCAGGGGCGGAGAACGGAGTGATAATAAAAAAACAACCGCGATGAGAACGATATTTTATCTCATAAGGAAGGAGTTTATTCAGATATTCCGCGACAAGTTTATCGGCAGGGCAATATTCGGGGTGCCTCTGGTTCAGATGCTTATACTGGTCCCTGCAGTCACATTTGAGATCAGGAATGTAAATATGTGTGTGATCGACAGGGATATGTCTGCCGACTCAAGGAGCCTGATCGGCCAGCTTGAAGGATCCACTTTCTTCAGGATAAAGTATTCAACATTTTCCGAAGAGGAGGCAAACAGCCTGCTCCACGGGAACAAATGTGACATGGTCTTGCAGATCCCAGCCGGATTCGGCAAAGATCTGGGTACAGGCAGGCCCGGCAGGATAATGGCCTCGGTCAATGCGATAAATGCCTCAACTGCCCAGCTTTCCTGGGCATACCTCAACGGTGTCATCCGCGACTACAATATGAATGTCATTGCTGAAAATTCCGGTAAAATTATGATGCCTGGTGTTCAGCAGATTGACATATCAAACAGGTACTGGTACAATGAGAAGCTTAATTATAAGTTTTATATGCTTCCCGGGATCCTGGGGATCCTGGTCACTGCAATAGGTTTTCTCCTCGCCGGCCTTAACCTTGTAAAGGAAAAGGAGGTGGGGACGATAGAACAGATAAATGTCACGCCAATCAGGAAATACCAGTTCATAACGGCTAAAATGATACCCTTTCTCATAATCGGGCTTGTTGACCTGGCACTGGGTCTGGTACTTGGAAAGCTCTTTTTCAATATCCCCTTTGAGGGAAGCATCGGGCTTCTGTTTCTTGGTTCTGCCATATTTCTGGTTTCGGTTCTCGGACTGGCTCTTTTCATTTCAACATTCTCATCCACGCAGCAACAGTTCATGTTCGTGGCTTTCTTCTTCATGATAATATTCATATTGATGAGCGGAATATTCACCCCGGTAGAGAGCATGCCCTTGTGGGCACAGAAATTCGATCTTATAAATCCCATGGCTTACCTTATGCGCATAAACCGGATGGTAATGCTTAAAGGATCAGGATTTCAGGATATAAGCAGGGAGATATATTCTCTTGTGATAATTGCAATTGCGTTTACGGTTTTTGCAGTCAGGAGATACCGGAAAACTGCCTGATCTGAAGATCAACCAGTATATATCTGCACCTTTTCTGATGTGAAGGGGAATGAGACTTAATATATCTTTCCTGACATATTTTTTTCAGTAAATGACCCAGTACGAAAAAAAATCTTAAAAAACTATGACTTTTTACAATTTT
>CAZTDW010000019.1:0-29858 GCA_964611835.1 uncultured Rikenellaceae bacterium
CTGATGTGGTCAATTTACTCCGGCGGAATGTGGTCAGGTTGTCCGGCTTTTGTAATCTAAACTCATATTTATTGTTATTCTTTCCATCGGGATAATGACAATAGTGAATTCCTGCAAGAAAATCAGGCTTCCCGAATTAACGACTGCAAGTGTCACAAATATAACTACAACAGGTGCAGTTTCGGGGGGTAATATAACCAGTAATGGAGGAGATGAAGTGATTGCCAGGGGTGTATGCTGGAGTACAACCCAAAATCCGGATATTGGATCAAATAAGACAAATGATGGCGTGGGCATTGGAACATTTACAAGTAGCTTAACAGACTTAACGGCGAACACTAACTATTATGTCCGTGCCTATGCTACCAATGGTGAAGGAACAGCATATGGTCAACAGGTCTCTTTTACCACCAATCCCATCGTTGTGCCAACGGTAACAACCACGGCACCAACATCCATTACTTCAGTTTCAGCTGTAAGTGGTGGAAATGTCACAAATAATGGAGGCGCAGAAGTTACAGCCCGGGGAGTTTGTTGGAGCACTACTCAAAACCCTACTATAACAAATGATAAAACCACAGATGGTTCAGGAACAGGGATTTTTACAAGTAACCTGTCAGATCTTCAGCCTGGCACAACTTATTATTTAAGGGCTTATGCTACAAATAGTGCAGGAACAGGATATGACACAGGTCCCGGAATTACTTTTACCACTCAATGCCTTCCACCCACAGCCACAACTGATCAGGCAACTGGTATTGGGAGCACAACAGCGACGCTGAATGGGGTTGTAAATGCAAATTACTCCTCAACCACAGTGTCTTTTGAATATGGCCTGTCCAATAGTTATGGCAATTCTGTTGCAGCAACCCAAAGCCCTGTTTCAGGGAGTAGTAATACTGCTGTCAGTGCAGGGATTACGGCATTAATACCCGGTACCACTTATCATTACAGGGTTAAAGCAGTTAATTGCGGAGGAACTACTAACGGATCAGATCAGACATTCACGCCTCAATGTGTTGCTCCTTCAACTGTTACAAATCCAGCTACGGCTGTGAGCACAACTACTGCTACTCTTAATGGTACAATTAATGCCAATTTTTCTTCGACAACGGTGTCTTTTGAATTTGGGATAACAAATAGTTATGGAACAGTTTATACAGCAACACAAAGTCCGGTCACCGGCAATAATAATACTGCTGTAAGTGCAGGAATCACAGGATTAATGCCAGGAACTACTTATCATTACAGGGTCAGGGGAATAAATTGCGGTGGCACAAGGAATGGATCAGATCAGACTTTTACTACTGGTTGCACCGCTCCGGTAGTCACTACAAATCCGGTTTCCGGTGTCGGAACAACTTCAGCTACTTTGAATGGTACTGTAAATGCAAGTAATTCATCGACTACAGTAACATTTGAATATGGTACAACAACAGGTTATGGCAGCACCGTTTCAGCTACACCCAGCCCTGTCACCGGAACCGGCAATACTAATGTCAGCGCCGGAATAACAGGATTGATCCCGGGTACAACATATCATTACCGGGCAGTAGGTGTAAACTGCGGTGGAACTACAAATGGTTCCGATCTGACTTTTACAACTGATTGTGCAGCACCTGCTGCTACAACAAATCCGGCATCAGGCATCGGAACTACAACTGCAACATTGAATGGTACCATAAATGCTAATTATTCATCAACTACAGTAACATTCGAATATGGAACTTCTGCGGGCTATGGCAGTACAGTTACTGCAACACAAAGCCCTGTGACGGCGAACAATAATACTTCAGTAAGTGCCGCTGTTTCTGGATTGACACCAGGGACAGTATATCATTTCAGGGTAGTTGGCGTCAATTGTGGAGGGACAACTAATGGATCGGACCGGACATTTACTTCTGGTTGTACAGCTCCTGTTGCAACAACAAGTTCTCCGACTATTGGTTATACCACAGCTATACTCAGGGGCACGGTAAATGCCAACAACTCTTCCACTACAGTTACTTTTGAATATGGCAAGACTACCGGTCTTGGTTCCGTAGCTGCCGTTGTACAAAGCCCGGTAACAGGAACCGCAAATACATCTGTAAACACTAATACAATTTCCGGACTGGATGAAAATACAATTTACTATTTCAGGATTAAGGCTGTGAATTGCGGAGGAACAACTTATACTGGCATAGGAAGTTTTAAAACGAACGCCCCTTATCCGACCAGTGGGCTTGTGTCATATTTCAAATTTGACGGTACATTAAAAGATTTTATCGGTAATACTCCCGAAGGAACTTATCACGGATCTGTAAGTTTCACAACGGGGAAAGCAGGATATGCTCTTTATCTTAACGGAACAAATGCATATATCGATTTTGCAAGAGATTCGTATAAAAGTGGCAATAATGTAAGTGTGGCATTTTGGTTTAAGAAATCTAATATAACCGAAGCATTAAAATACTTTGTGGTATGCAGTGATTTTGGTATTTGGACTGAAACAGGTAAAGCAGGAATCGCCATTTCACTACCTTCCACAAACAGTGCAGGCGGAAATATAACAGCAAATGCATGGGTTCATCTGGTAGGCACATATGATGGAACAAATATTAAACTCTATCTCAACGGAATATTAATAAAAACAACATACCATCCCGGTACCATTTCTGATCCTAATAGAAATCTTACTCTTGGATATTTTGGTTCTTACTGGGCTGGTATTATCGATGATTTATTTATCTACAATAAAGCATTAAATCAGACTGAGATCAACCAATTATATAGTTATCATTAGTTTGCTTTGCTAAATGCTCCCTTTTGTCAATTTGGGAAATATTGAATATATCATAAGTCTTTGGACTTAAATCTATTCTTAACTGTTTATTTATACAGACTTCATAATCACCTGAATTATCAGGTCTAATCAGCTACATAAACCCTGATTCTCGAACTCAGGTACTGAAGATATGTCTCATGCTCAGTTTTTCTGTCCTTGTTTTTCTGATCGTATTCTTCTTCTGTAAGTATGACTTCGCCGTCATCAAGCTTAACCTTGTAAAGGGCAAAAATATAACCTATTATGCAAAGTGAACGCCACGGTGAAAACTTCTCTTCCGTGCAAAGGTCGTTGTAAAGTTCCATGGCTACTTTTTTAAGAACAGGTGATGATATCCTTTCCTTCTGCTTGCCTTTTCTCCTGATGATGCTGTGTGAATCGATCAGATTGATCATTGACATAAATACTTTTTCAATAAGAAAAGGATTTTTAATTTCAATCGATTTGCTTTTTCCTGCAAATATTAATTTTTCAAAAGCGTCATGCTCCTTTTCAAAGTCGGCTATTTGTTTTAAATCAGAATGATAGAGCTGCAGTTCGCTTTCATCAGACAGACTCATGGCCACATCGGTATATATGATAAGCCGAAGGATATTTCCTAGGGGAATGCCATAGCTTTTATTTAGTTTCTGGGCCAGGACAGTCTGTTTGTTACTGGCTGTGTAAGGATGAATATAGGGATTGTAACGAAAATTTTTCAGCGGCTTAAAATAATCCCTCTGTCCACCTCTTTCAGATTGCTTTACCATTTCTTTCCCGGTTTTGAATGATGTTGTTATTCAAATTTTTTTATTGACAAAGATCCAGAGCCCTGCTGGTAATTATCACCTTTATGATATTTCATAACCTCCTAAAGATACATTGATATTAATAATGTTTCTCAATGTAATAAATAAATATTAACCTGAAAAGCCAATGTTGAATATTTGATTTGTCTTACAGACATGGGAGAATCTGATAATCCTGATTGCTCAGCAGGATTTGAATCTCTTTCTTTCCTCCCTGCAGATGTATTGGACAGCCCATTTCCCTGACTGGCCTGCGGGAGGTAATCCTCCTCCGGGGAAAAGCCATTGACCGGCCATGTAGAATTTTTTCAACCTGGGGAGAAGAGGGCTGAGATTGTCCAACAGGTTTTTACCCGAGGGCATGAATCCCTCATATGATCCTTTCCATACTCCGGTATAGCGTACATCGGTAAGAGGGGTAGCTACATCAGTAACCTCGATGAATTGAGAGATCCCGGGATAACGTTTTTCAAGAAGTGATAAGGCATCCGCCCGTATTGTTTCCTTTTCTTTACTGTACTCATTATCATCCATATTCTCCCATAAATCCCATGGCGTTTCATAGCGCATAACAATCACAGATTTTCCCTGTGGTGCCATAGTGCCGTCAAAACAGTAATTCATAATGGAATATCCGTGTTCCAGTATGGTCTTTCCAATCGACTGATTATCTGTCAGGAATGTTTCAACCGGAATTTCCGATTCAATCATCTTGTTTATTCCGAATGACACCTGAACAATAGGCGTAAACAGTTCCCATTTTTCGTATGCTTCAGAGATCTTCCGGTCGAGATATTTTCCGTCAAGCATACTGAATATTGTTGAATGTCCGTCGGCGGCACTGATGATATAATCAGCTTGTTTTTCCATACCGTCAGCGAGAATAACTCCTTTGGCGATGTCATCCTCCGTGACTATTTTACTGACCCGTTTTCCGGTTGTAAGTTTGCCACCCAGGCTAAGAAACTTTTGAGTCATTCTTTGGGCCAGCGGCAGGGAGCCTCCTTCAAGGTATCCTGCATTTTTCTGATTGAACCATGCAAACATCATGATAAATGCAAGCGCTGAAAAATCACGGGATCCATACAGGCTGTCGAGGAAATGATTGAGTGACTGGTTTTTAAAATCCATTTTTCTGAAATACTCCCTGCAGTTTTTGCGGTTGTATTTAAGGTAAAGAGGTAGAACAGGAAGAATACCTGTCATCGATGAGATGGTACTTGATAAACTTCTTAATCCGGGAGGATCGGAATAGGGCTTAAGAAATTCCGACTTCTTCATCTCGGAACACATTTTCCTTATCTGTTTTGTGTCTTCCGGAGCAATGCTGCACAGGTACTTCTCCCATCTGCCAAGATCAGTATATATAATGAATTCACGACCATCGTCTGTTATTACCCGGGTTTGAATTTCATGATCAATTATTTTTACTTTATCGTTCAGAACATTTGTTTCCTTCCAGATATCATTGAAAGGTCCTTTCCGGGTACCTGCAAGCCAATGAAGACAATAGTCAAACCTGTAGCCTTTACGCTCCCACGCCGTACACTGTCCCCCGGTAATCGTATGCATCTCAACTATCTCGGCATCAAATCCGTTGAGTCTGGAATATATCCCTGCCGAAAGTCCGGCAACGCCTCCGCCGATAATTATTATTTTCTTACTCATAATACTTTTGCTGGATGAAGTTATTCAAATAATATCTGCCTTCAAAGAAAACAGATATAATATCCTGATCAGTGGATTATTCGGTAAATGGCGTATTAAGCCGGTGAATGGTATTTTAAGGACATAATTCAGTCACTCGGTCAGGTATTTGTTAGCCTTTTCAATAAATTCCGGATCAGTGAAAGATATTAACATCTTTTCTATTACCTTTCAGCTTAAGTTAAAAATCCTATTCAATCAGTTAAGTTATGCCAACTCCGGGTGAAGACCTTCTCAGATGCCTCCGCCGGCAGGGTTTTGACAGGGTACATGTTGATTTTGTTTTCTGCCCGGCACAGATTGAGTCTTTCAGGAGACGATTCGGCCATGAGGATTATGAGACATATTTTGGACTGAGTCACAGAAAAATTGAAATCCCCGTAAAGAGAAATTTTGCTGACGGCAGGGCACTATATCACAGGGAAGTCCTTCCGGAAAGCACCTTATTTGATGAATACGGGATCGGACATTCCAAAGGCTCAGAACTGGCATTTCATATGACAAGGATGCACCACCCCCTTTGCGGTGCTGAGATAAACGAGGTGATTGATTATCCGTATCCGGAGGTTGATGAATCACAACTTCATGATTTCCGGAAGAAAATAAGATCGATCCACAAAGCCGGGCTTGCTTCCCTTGGGTTTATGCAGATGACTGTATTTGAAGCATCATGGTATCTGAGGTCGATGGAACAGCTCATGATGGATATGATGACTGAAAATGATGCCGGCATAATCCTTCTTGATAAAATTACTGATTTTGCTTGCTCCAGGGCAAAAGCATATGCTGAAGCCGGGATCAATATCCTGTCGCTTGGAGATGATATAGGTACACAGACTTCCCTGATGATGGATACCGGAACATGGGAAAAATGGCTTAAACCCCGGTTAAAAAGGGTAATTGACACTGCCCGGGAAATCAATCCGGATATACTGATATTTTATCATTCCTGCGGCTTTATTACACCATTCGTCGGAAAACTCATAGATGCGGGAGTTGATATAATTAATCCTGTCCAGCCTGAGTGTATGTCTTTTGATGAGGTTTATGAGATGTATGGAAGTATGGTGTCATTCTGGGGCACTCTTGGTACTCAGCAGCTCCTTCCCTACGGTACCAGGGAAGAGGTTATGAATACTGCACTTGCAAGACTTGCGAAGTGCGGCAGATCAGGCGGAATAGTTATCGGTCCCACTCATATGGTCGAGCCGGAGGTGCCATGGGAGAACCTGACCGCTATTACTGATGCAGCCCGCGAGTTTGAAAAAGGAATCGGTATCTTATGATGAATCTGTCCTTTTTCGATATAACAGTTTTCTTCTTCTATTGTGCCATGATAATCGGCACAGGGATATTGATCTCGAGGAAGACAGGCAGAAAGAAGGATTCCACGGGGTACTTCATGGCAGGCAACACTCTTCCCTGGTATATTGTAGGCAGTTCAGTAATCGCTGCTAACATTTCTGCCGAACAGTTTATTGGTATGTCAGGTTCAGGGTTTTCAATGGGACTTGCCATTGCATCCTATGAGTGGCTCGCATCAGTAATGCTGATAATGGTAGCATTGTGGTTCCTTCCTGTTTTTGTCCGGAAGAAAATTCTGACGATGCCCCAGTTCCTTGAACTCAGGTATAATAGCAGGATAAAAACCGTCCTGGCTGTTTTCTGGCTGTTACTGTTTGTCTTTGTGAACCTTACTTCGATACTTTATCTGGGTGCGCTTTCGATAAAAACTGTATTCGGAATTAGAATGGGTTATGCAATTGCCGGACTTGCCCTTTTTTCATTGCTCCTCACTGTCGGAGGCGGACTCAGGACTATCGCCGGTACAGATATGATCCAGGTAGGTTTCCTTGTTCTTGGCGGACTCATAACTACATTTCTAGCCCTTAATGCCGTTTCCGGTGGCGAAGGTGCTTTTGAGGGACTATCACTGATGCTGGAAAAAGCTCCGGAAAAATTCCATATGATCCTGGCCGGCTCGGATCCAAACTATAAATATATGCCAGGCATAAGATCCGTTTTCGGAGGAATCTGGATTGCAGGAATATACTATTTCGGTGCAAACCAGTATATCATACAGAAAGCACTTGGCGCAAAAAATCTGAGAGAGGCTCAGCGGGGGATGGTATTTGCCGCATACCTTAAACTGCTGATACCAATACTTGTTGTTCTGCCCGGGATTGCTGCCTTTGTACTGAATGCTGATATTGCAAAGCCGGATGAGGCATACCCGTGGCTGCTTCATAAATTTGTGCCTGAAGGGATAAGGGGAATTATTTTCGCAGCACTTATTGCCGCTATTGTCTCATCATTGTCAGCAATCATCAACAGCGCCTCGACCATTTTTTCGATGGATATATATAAAGCCCATCTTAAAAAAAGCATTTCTGATGTAGAAATGATCAAAGCCGGGAAAATTGCCTGTCTTATAATAGTGCTTGTTGCAGCCCTTCTGGCATCAACACTCTCAGGGATAAACCAGGTTTTTCAGTTCATACAGGAGTACACCGGACTCGTAAGCCCCGGGATCACAGCATTGTTCATTCTCGGGATCTTCTGGAAAAGGACTACTTCCAAGGCTGCATGGATTGCAGTGCTTTTAACCTTTCCGGTACCACTTCTTGTCAGATGGATCTTCCCTTCAATGCCATTCCTCGACAACATGCTCCTGTCTTTTCTTATCATCAGTCTCCAGATGATCATTGTATCGCTTGCAGACAGGAGAAAACCAACTGAGGCCAGGGAGTGGGAACTGCCTGCGAGGATTTTCAGGAATGATGATCCGGTTTTTAAGTGGGCTTCACTGGTCATATTGCTTATCCTTTTTATGCTTTATTACATCCTCTGGTAGATCTTTCTGAAATAAATAAGCCATCTGATTTCCGAAACTGAATATAATAAACCCCATAAACCTTTAAACCTTTAAACCTCTAAACCTTTAAACCTTTAAACCTTTAAACCTCTAAACCTCTAAACCTCTAAACCTCTAAACCTCTAAACCTTTAAACCTCTAAACCTTTAAACCTTTAAACCAATGAAAAGAAGCACTCTCCTGATCATCACAGGATTGATATTCTTAAATATTTCCTGCCGGAATAACAGTGATCTTTATGTCAGAGATGTCAGGCAGCCGGTGATAAGCCTTAACGGAATATGGGATGTCTGCCTGTTGCCTTACGATACCATCATAAAATCAGATGCTTCTTCCCTTAAATGGTATAAGGCCGAAGTGCCCGGGGAATGCATGATGCAGGGCATACCCGTGATGCACGACAAACCCTTTGTGTATATGACCCGCTTACTTATTCCGGACGACTTCAGGGGTAAACTTGTAAAATTAAGGTTCGAAGGTGTTTATAGCTATTCAAGGGTTTGGTTAAATGGCACATACATACGTGACCATCATGGTGGATTCACGGCATGGGATTGCGACATCACCCAGGCTGTCAATCCGGGTGAAGAGGCGGTTTTGCATGTGGAAGTCACCGACAGGGCTGATGAAATATCCTATGCCAGCGGATACGCAAAACATCAGATCGGAGGTATTTTGAGAAATGTCAGCCTTCTGTCGCTACCTGAAAACCACCCCGAATCAGTTATGATAACCACAGACCTGGATGAGACATATGATAATGCCATCCTCAAGGTGGAAGGCAGTACAAGACTAACGGGTGAGAAAAGCGAAATATCGCTTGAACTGCATGATCCGGATAACAGGAAAATAAAGCTTGACTCACCTGATTTAAAAATTTCCGGTAAGGATTTCGTGATAACTAATCATATTAAAAAGCCGTTTAAATGGGAAGCAGAACATCCTGTGCTGTACAGGTTAACTGTTGAATATTCAGAGAAGGGAAAGGTTGAATGGAGGGGAAATTATATGATTGGCTTCAGGGAAGTTGAAGTGGACGGTAACAGGCTTCTTGTAAATGGGAAGCCGGTAAAGCTCAGAGGTGCATGCCGTCATGATATTCATCCCTTGTCGGGGAGAATGACCACTCCGGAATTTGACCTGAAGGATGTGCTTCTGGCAAAAGAAGCCAATATGAACTTCATAAGAACATCGCATTACCCGCCAAGTGAAAAATTCCTTGAACTTTGCGACAGGTATGGACTATTTGTTGAAGAAGAAACAGCGGTGTGTTTTGTCGGATCCCACCGGACATCTGATTACTATCCGGGTTCAACTGAGAATTCTGCTGAATTTACCGGCAGGTATTTGTCGCAGTTGCAGGAAATGGTCAGTAATCATCGTAACCATCCGTCTGTGATAATCTGGTCGATTGGCAACGAAAACCAGTTCGGTAGCAATTTTAAGAAATCATACGACTGGGTTAAGGAAAACGATCTGTCACGGCCAGTAATTTACAGCTACCCGGGACTTGTACCCGACACCATAAGATCATATGATATCATCAGCATGCACTATCCCGGAATTAATGGTGATATGGACCAATACGGAATGAAAACCAGTGATTTCGGACATGAAAAGATGCCCGTGCTCTTCGATGAATGGGCTCATGTCCCATGCTATAATATCGAAACGGTAAGGGAAGATCCTAACATACGTGATTTCTGGGGAATGAGCCTTGACTCCATGTGGCATAAAACCTTTGATTCGGATGGTGGCCTGGGGGGCGCTATATGGGGCATGATAGATGAAACATTCATGCTTCCAGCCGATCTGCCGGGATTTAAACTGTGGTGGGGAAAAATTGACAAAAATGTGATTCCCGGAAAGTTTGCCGGTCCCACTGTTGGATATGGAGAATGGGGGATTGTCGATACCTGGCGCCGTAAAAAACCTGAGTTCTGGAGCGTGAAAAAGGCTTATTCGCCCGTACGTCTTATGAAAACAAGCGGTTATGAATTTGTTCCGGGAGAAAATATAGAAATACCGGTGTATAACCGCCATGATTTTACAGATCTTGAAGAGCTTGACATGAAGCTTACCTTTAACGGCAGAAGTCAGATGATAAGATTGCCGGGGATCCCTCCCCATTCAAAAGGTAACATTACGATAAGAATTGAAGAGAAGCCTGCAAATGATGTCATACTTGTTGAATTCATGCGCAGGGACGGCAATCTTGTTGATTCATATAAACTCGCAGGACAGGTCAATCCCGTTTCCCCTGAAAGAATAACAGAAACCGGAAAAACCGGTTTTGAAGAGAATGGGAATGAATATCTGATAAAATGCAAAAATCTGGTTATTGGTGTCAATAAGTCTACAGGTCTTTTAAGTCATTTCGTTAATAATTCCGGAACATGGAAACTCACAGGGCCTTTTATGAATGTAAGACTGATGATGAAGAACGGGCACAATCAGCAGGATTCCATAAATAACCCGGGCCGGGATTGGGACCTTGCGTCGCTGGAGGTGAAGGAAGTGGGCAACGATGTACTGATTGTTTCAGATGGGGAATACAGAACGGGAATGAAGGCTGAATTTAAGATGATGATCAGCTGTAATGGAGAGATGCAGATAGGTTACACTGCACAAGGTCTTCCTGAAGGTCTGCCAAGAGAGGTTGGTATCGGCTTTGGAACTGATAATAACTTTGATACTCTGTATTGGAACAGAAATACATATTGGCCGGCATATCCTGAGGACCACCTGTCAGCACCTTCAGGAAGAGTACCGTTGTTTACTTCCGGAAATAACGCATACCGGACTATTCCTGTCAAGGATTGGCAATATGACAAAAAGAGCTTCTTTTATGACGGGGTGGATGATGAGGCGGACCATCAGCTTGTTAATATAGCCAGATCAACGAAGGAGAATATCAGGGAATATTGTCTTATATCCGGAACAGGAACGGAAATCCGGGTTCACGGAGATTATCCAAGGTCATGCAGGATCATGCTATCCGGAAATTCACTGCAATTAATGATCAGCGACCTGGTTGATTACCCTGATATCAGCTGGGGCAATTATTCACGGAATTATCAGATTTCGGATAAATTTACTGGCCAGGCATCATTGACTCTGCGTTGATGGTTCTGTGTACGATAAATTTCCCAGCCATAAGTGTTGATATGTATCAATAGGAATGATGACATATAATACTTAAATAGATGATATAAATCAATATTTAATTTGATAAATATCAATTCATTATTCCCTGGCAGATCACCTGTTCTTCAATTCTCAGGGCCTTCCGTTGTGATCAAGATGTAAAATAAGTGCAAGGGTAAGGCTTACAACTTTTTCAGCCGTGTCATAATCAACTTTTTCGGGAGTGTCAGTTTCAAGATGATAATTGGGATCGCTGTATGGCATAGATCCGATATTAAGCACGGCCCATGGAAATCCGGCCTTAATGAAGGATCCGTCATCATCGCCGGGGTTTTCACTCCGGTATTTTGACTGCTCCAGTCCGATTGTGAAACGGTCATTAAGCCTTATGTTGAGATCGGCAAGACGTTCTCCTTCTGGTGTCGTATAGCGGGTTACATTTATTAGTCGTCCTGATTTATCTGCTGATTTCCCTCCTACGGCATCGAGGTTGATAAGTGCGAGAACATCAAGACCGGCATCTTTTATATTTTTGGCCGCTGTAATGCTGGTCCATGGTGTATGTTCCTCATTGCAGAAAATAAACATAAGGGTATGTTTCGGCTTATAGTTTTTCATTATTCTGGCCAGCTCAAGTGCAGCACAAGTGCCTATTGCATTGTCATTTGCACCCGGCGATGCAATCCAGCTCTGGGAGTCCTTGTGTGCAATCACAGCAATGATTTTTCCAGGGCTTGCTGATCCCCGTTTTTCAGCAATTATGTTTTGGGCAGTATAGTACGGAGCATCCTCGGGAGGCGTTGAATACTGATGAGCTGCGGGTTTTGAAAAATCCCTGCCGAATGCCCTTACCCTTGTCTCATCGCGGCGGGGACTATATCCCCAGTCTGTGAGGTTTTGTTCAATCCACAGATCAGCTTCCTCAAGAGTGGAAAGAGAATGACCCGGCAGTGAATAATTCAAGACGCGCCTTGGCAGCGGATCGCCAGAAAGATAATATACACCCTGGCGTATCAATTCTTTGTTCACCTTGGCAGACATGGATCTGAAAAGAGGCTCATATTCAAATTCTTCTGAAGGATCGCACTTCAATACAAAACACCCGGTAACCGCCATATCTCCAGTTGGTACTTCAGGTGGTTCAACTATCATTGCCTTGCTGGTTGTCTGATCGTTGGTTAAGGCGACATTTACATCCCCGTCATGTGATACAATTGTCTCATAGCCTGCCGAAAAGACAGTGATCATCATCATCATCAGAATAACAGCCGGTTTTGATTTCATCTCTTGATATGTTAATAAGTAACTCACTTTAAATATAGTAATGTAATTTATAATGATAACCGTGTTTGGCAGAAAATTTGAAGACAGAAGACCGGAGACAGAAGACGGAAGTTACACTTCTGAAAAAAAATCAGACAAAATTTAAATTATATGCAACCGGCGACAGATTTGAGCGTCTATTAGGCATAAAAAAGGTTTATCCTTTTCATGACTGAAAGCTTTTTTGAATCTTTAAAATTCGTTCCTATGTTCAACAATCTTATCAAACACAGTTTACGGTCCTTCAAAAGACAACGCTCATATATTATAATCAATATTCTGGGTCTGTCGATAGGCATTGCCTGCAGCCTGCTTATCGCACTTTTTGTAATAAACGAATCAAGTTTTGACAGGTTCAACGTTAAAAAAGACAGGATATACAGACTTGTTCTTAACGGAAAGATCGGCGGACAGGAGATTGTAGGATCTTATACTCCTGCAGTGATGGCGCCGACCATGGCACAGGAGTTCCCTGAAATTGAGGATTTTCTCAGAATGAACAGCAGGGGACCCACAGTAGTGGAATATAATAAGCAGACATTCACCGAGGACCATCTTGTTGAGGCTGATTCATCCTTTTTCAACTTTTTTTCCATCCCTCTTCTTAAAGGGGATATAAGCAACCTTCTGAATGCTCCTAGAAAGGCCGTACTTTCTGAATCAACAGCCAATAAGATCTTTGGAAATGAAGATCCGATAGACAAACAGATAAAAGTCGGTACGGACACCACAAGGTACGTTATAACCGGAGTTATGGCAGATGTGCCCGGGAATTCTCATTTTGAAGCAAATATCATCACTTCTTTCATGACCAATCCCCGCTCAAAGGATCAGTTCTGGCTCAGCAACAGCTTCAGCTCTTATCTTTTACTTAAGCCTAACACTGATTATAAAACTGTTGATGGAAAAATACCGGTATTACTTGAAAAATACGTAGGTCCTGAGGTGGAGCGTTTTATGGGGATCTCACTGTCAGATTTTTTTGCACAGGGTAATAAATACAGGTATTTCATGCAGAATCTTACCGATATTCATCTTGATCCGTCAATACAACAGCAGTTTAAGGCAGCAAGCGATCCGAAATACCTGATAATATTCGGGAGTGTTGCCATTCTGATTGTACTGATCGCTGCAGTGAATTTCATGAACCTGGCAACAGCCCAATCCTCCAGGAGAGCAAAGGAGGTAGGCATAAAAAAGATCTCCGGGTCAACCAGGGGAATGCTCATAGGTCAGTTCCTTTCCGAATCATTCATTTTGTCACTGGTTTCCCTTTTGTTTGCACTTCTTCTGATCAGGCTTACCCTTCCTTATTTCAATAACCTTCTTGGTTCTGAACTGAGCCTCGGGTTGTTAAGGAATTGGTACACTATTCCCTCTCTCATCCTTTTCGCCGCCTTTGTGGGCTTTCTTGCAGGAAGTTATCCGGCTTTCTATCTTTCTTCATTCAGCCCGTATGAAACACTTAAGGGAAGCGTAAGAAACAGCCGGAATAATGGTCATCTCCGCAGGATACTGGTAGTGTTTCAGTTTGCAGTGTCGATATTGCTCATAATAGGAACCCTTGTGATGTACCGCCAGATAAATTTCATGCTCAACAAGGATGTCGGATTTGACAAGGAGCAGCTTATCGTCATTAACAGGGCTGAAGCACTTGGGACAAAAATGAAATCCTTTAAGGATGCTGTTAAAAATTTACCCGGTGTGGTAAATATTGCAAGCTCTACAGCAGTTCCGGGACGAAATAACAACAATAATGGCTACGCTATTGAAGGCAGAAAGGATGAATCTTTTCTTCTGGTGACAAACTGGGTCGATTATAACTATCTGAATACATATAAGATGGCCCTTGTCTCAGGCAGAAGCTTCGATGAATCATTTACTTCCGACAAGGATGCCTGTTTAATAAATGAGACTGCCGTCAAAGATTTCAATATTACCGACATCGAGAAAACCAGATTCATGGAGCCTCGCGATTCGGGATTCAGATACCTGCCTGTAATAGGAGTTGTAAGGAACTTTAATTTTGAATCGCTGCGCAATCCTATCGGACCTTATATAATGAAGTTCCAGAGTGAGAATAATCAATGGGGCTATATCACCGTAAGGCTCACGGCACAAAATATCTCAAAAACCATAGACTCCATTGAGAAACAATGGAAGGAATTCGTGTCAAACAATCCGCTCCAGTATTATTTCGTCGATGAGGATTTTGAAAAGATGTATATACAGGAAAGACAGAATGCCAAAATGGCCGTCATATTTTCGATACTGGCAATATTTGTTGCATCTCTCGGTCTTTTCGGACTTACTTCATATACCGTTGAGCAGAAAACAAAGGAGATCGGTGTCAGAAAAGCAATGGGCTCCTCCATACCAGAAATATATATCGTTATTGCACGCGAATTCTTTATTATGATCGGAGTATCGGCTTTGATAGCCTGGCCCCTGATTTATTATATAGGTTCCAGCTGGCTTGAGAACTTCCATTACAGGATAAGCATGGGGGTATTCATTTTGCTTGCCGGACTTCTTATAACGCTGGGTATAGCTACCATTACAATAAGTTTCAGGATACTGAAAGCTGCAAGGATAAACCCGGCCCAGTCGCTTAAGTACGAATAGTTTTCCTTACGAAGATCTTAATGAAAAAGGTTGTATTAATAGTTTTTTAAACTGTTGATACAACCTTAATTCTTTAATGACCGGGAAATATGCTGAATTGTATGATTCAATACATTTTATTAATGAGGCTGCCTATCTCGTCACGTTTCTTCAATGGGAAGGCATGGCTCCTGCCGTCAACAGTTATCACATTCAGGCCCTTCTCCGGAAACAAAAATCCCTTGCTGTAATAGATCACCTCCCTGATGTTTTCAAAGAGTATTTCAATATTGAATTTTTCCCATTCGGAGCTGATTGTCCTGAAATATATTCTCTGGTTTGTAACAATCAGCTTACCGTTAATAACATTGTTGTCGATCAACTGATTTGTGTCGCCGGCTTTAAGGACAACTTCATTGGGATTTAATTTGACTGTCATTTTGTTTTTTTTTAAAGACGTTATAAACGATAGGATGTTGCAGGATTTTCAGGAAGAATTTCCTCAATCAATGCCATTCAATTAGACGTAATTGTTTATTTTCGGTTACCAATCCGGATGCTATGGAAAGAGGATATCAAAAGCTGGTTTACGGAGCCTCTCCGACGATGATCAATGTTCTGAATATCATTGAAAAAGTTGCGGGCACTGATGCCAATGTTCTGATCACAGGGGAGAACGGCACCGGAAAGGAGCTTGTAGCGCTTCAGATCCACAGCAGGTCGAAGAGGGCAGGGGAGTTGATGATCAGTGTCGACATGGGATCAGTGCCTGAGACTCTTTTTGAGAGCGAGCTTTTCGGTCATGTCAGGGGCGCATTTACGGATGCCAGGGAGGAGAGGAAGGGTAAATTCGAGCTGGCAGGCAACGGAACTCTCTTCCTGGATGAGATAAGCAATCTTTCCCTTCATTGCCAGTCGAAGCTGCTGAGCGCTCTCCAGAGCAGAAAGATTACCAGGGTAGGCTCAAATAAGGAAATAAGTGTTGACATAAGGCTTATATGCGCTACAAACCGCGACCTGGGAATGATGGTCGCCGAAAGCAGATTCCGTGAGGATCTGCTGTACCGGATCAACACAATAGTTATTGATGTTCCTCCCCTGCGCGACAGGGTTGATGATATCCCGATCCTGGCAAATCATTTCCTGAGGATTTATTGTAATAAATACGGCAAGGATCAGATGCGGTTTACAACCCATACCCTTGAAAAACTCTCAAACTACTCCTGGCCGGGGAATGTGCGGGAACTTCAGCACTCGGTTGAAAAGGCTGTAATAATGAGCGACTCGGCTGTGCTTATGCCATCCGACTTCGTTTTCCTTGCAAATCCTGTCAAAACCATTCAGTCTGAAATGACTCTTGCAGAGATGGAAAAGAAAATGATACTTGATAATCTTAAAAGATTTGGCAACAACATCAGCGTCGTTGCCAAACGACTGGGTGTTACCCGTCAGACCCTGTACAATAAAATGAAGAAATATGATCTCTGATCCGGAATAAATTCCGGAGTCAATCAACAATATGTCCGTCGAAAAGCTTGACTATCCTTTTGGCATATCCTGCGTCCCTGTCGGAGTGGGTCACCATTATGATGGTAGTTCCTTCCCTGTTCAGTTCCGTAAGAAGATTTATTACCTCGATACCGTTTTTCGAGTCGAGGTTACCCGTAGGCTCATCAGCAAGAATAAGCTTTGGATTTGCTACCACCGCCCTGGCAATGGCCACCCTCTGCTGCTGACCTCCTGAAAGTTGCTGCGGAAAATGTTTGGCCCTGTGCGCTATTTTCATCCGTTCAAGCACATCCTCAACACTCTTTTTCCTTTCTCCTGTCTTCATCTTTAGATAAATAAGGGGAAGCTCGACATTTTCATAGACATTGAGTTCATCGATCAGATTAAAGCTCTGGAAGACAAATCCAATATTACCCTTTCTGAAAACGGTCCTGTCACGTTCCTTAAGATCTGCCACCTCTGTGCCGTTGAAGAGATAGCTTCCGGATGTCGGATTGTCGAGCAGTCCGAGGATATTAAGAAGTGTGGATTTCCCGCAACCTGAGGGACCCATCACAGCAACATATTCACCATCCCCGACTTCAAGGCATACTTTGTTCAGTGCAGTTGTTTCAACCTCTTCTGTCCTGAAGACCTTTGTTAAATCGATTGTTTTGATCATGACTTTATTTATTGATTATTATTTTGATTTTTTAAGGATCAGTTTTTCAACCCTGCCAAAGGTCTCATATCCTGAAACAATGACTTTCTCTCCCGGTTTAAGGCCTTCGAGAATCTCATAGTATTTAGGATTTTTCCTGCCTATAGTTATGTCACGCTTTACTGCATAGGTCTCGGATGGATCAAGTACAAAGATCCACTGCCCGCCGGTTTCCTGGAAAAAACCGCCTACCGGCACCATGATTGCTTCTTTGGGCTGTCCAAGTTGCAGGCTTATGAAATACGTCTGGCCGGTCCTGATATTTTCAGGCATTGTATCGCTGAAAGTCATATCAATCTTGAAGGTTCCGTTCCTGACCTCAGGATACACGCGTCTGACCAGGAGATCATATTCATGGCTCTGCCTTTCCAGTTTCCCTGAGAGCTGCGTCCGTACCCTGTCGATATAATGCTCGTCTATCTGGGCAGAAACTTTGTATGATGTAAGAACATTTATCTGGCCCATATTTTCGCCCCGGGCAATTGATTGTCCAATTTCAGGCGTCAGAAGCCCCAGTTCGCCATCGACAGGTGCAACAACATCCAGGTTCTTAACCCTGTCTTTTACCATCGTGAGGTTCTTTCGCATATTCAGAAGGTCATTTTTGATAGTCTCGACATTACTGGAGCGGAAAAGAGAATCCTGTTTCTGCCGTTCAACGAAAAGTTCCTTTGATTGAATTGCCATGTCAAGATCCTCTTTTGAACGTATGAATTCTTCCCTTGAGATAAGGTCATCCTTGATCAGCATTTCATTCTGCTTGTATATTCGTCTTTTTCTTTCAATATCGTATCTGAGGTTGACGAGTTCTCTTTTAATCGCAATCCTCTCCTGTTCCATGGTTATCTGGGTATTCCTCAGGAAGTTCTCTTTTTCAGCAAGCTGACCCTCGCTGTTAAGGATATTCAGGTACAGATCGGGATTTGAGAGCCTGAGAATTAAATCCCCCTTCTTTACCATGGTTCCTTCCTCTATAAGCTTTTCCTCAACACGACCTCCTTCCTGTGCGTCCAGAAAAATCGTACTGATTGGTTCAACATTTCCGGTAACCGTAATATAATCATTGAACTGCCCTTCGGTTACAGACCCTGTTATAAGCTTGTCTGCTTCAATCCTGAAAACAGAGGTGTGATTTGCAAAGAAAGCCATATATACCAGGGCAGCGGTTAACAGTGCTATGCCGAGATATCCGATATGTTTCATACGAATCCCTTTCTTTTTGGGGATTGGTTTATCCATTGAGTCTAGTGGAGTATCCATTTCAGAAATTGTTTATTTATTTTTTGATTAATGTATCGTATTCTCCCGTGCAATAGAACCGGATTGTCATCTGCCTTATGAGCATCTGAAGTTTGGTTCTTATAACCTCCGTATCTGCCCTGAACAGATTTGTTCTTGCTGCAGAATAATCTATAACGTCAATAAGCCCGGCTTCAAACTTTTTTTCAACTGCATCAAATGATTTTTGATTGAACTGCAGGTTTGCCTGGGCTGCAAGAAATTCATCCCTGCCCCGGTTTATATTCAGGCAGGCATTTTCAATCTCGGAGTACAGGGTATTCTTTTCAAGTTCAAGCCGCAGACGGGTATCGTCCATGTTCAATCTGGCCATCCTGATTTTTTTACCGTTAGTGTATCTGTTGAATATTGGTATACGCAACGATACAAATAATGCCTGACTGTTATTGTTTTTAAGCTGTGTTGAATAGGCATCCTGATCTCCAATGCCGTTGCCAAGGATTTTGTAATAACCTGTATATACAGCCCCGCTGAGAGTCAGACTCGGTGCCAGGCTTCCTTTTGAGGCTGCGAACTGTTTTTTTGCAGCCATCAGTTCGTAGTTGATCGCCCTGAGCCTTGGAAGTGTCTGTACTGCAATGTTAAAGATGCTGTCAGTACTTACAGCCTCATTTGAGATCAGTATTTCATCGAGCGCCGGCAGCAGGATGTCGAACTCAGTGCCGGGTTCAATCTGCAGAAGGTGCCTGAGCTCGGTTACAGCTTTGTTTGTATTGTTTTTTGCGATCGTGAACGACAGATTATCTTCCGATAGTTTGCTTTCCATTTCATATTGCCTTGAAAGCGACTCCCTTCCGGTTTCTACTGTTTTTCTGATCCTGAAAAGCTGTTTTTCCGAAAGTGCAACCTGCATTGCAGCGGCGTTCTCCAGCCCTTTTGCATACAGGGCGTTGTAGTATGCTCCAAGAATGCTTACGATCAGGGTGTTCCGTTCAATTTTTTCTGTTTCCAGACCAGCTTTGAGCATGAATTTGTTGGCTGCAATTGTATTAAGGGTTGAAAAACCATTGAAGAGCGACAGGTTTGAAACAACAGAAAACGAATTGCTGATATTCTGCTCGAAAGTTATAAGGTTGGTGACAGGGTCAATTGACCTTCCGAATCCTACATTGACGTCAGATCCGAGATTAAGGTCAGGTAACACATCCATCCTTGATTTAGTGAGGTTGGTTCTGTCGATCTCCGATTGAAGGCTCTGCCTGCGGAGCCCGATGTTATTGGTAAGAGCATATTCTATGCATTCCTCAAGAGTCCACTTTTTCTGGGCTTCGACCGGCAGTGCAGTCGAGCTGAAAAGAAGTAGTATTATTAAAATTCCTCTGGCCATTACTTAATCCTTTGCATTGAATCATTCAAATGTTATGCCAGATTTTATAACAAAAACAATATCAATATATTGCGATTAATATTGAGTTGTAATTAGTAAAAATATTAGACAGGGATTTGTCTAATATTTAGACAAGCGATATGGCTTGATTAAATCTGGTGTAATGGAAATATATAAATGATCAGGAATAAATCAGGCTGTGCAGGAACAGATGATTTTTCCGGTGGACAGGATGAAATTTCGGAGTTTTACGGTCGGGTCAGTACACACATTTCCTCGCCTCATCGGCAAACGCATGCAGCAATTTCAGGTCAGCCTCAAAGAAATGGTCTGAGGGAGACAGAATGAATCCGCCTTTCGTTCCGGCAGCTTCGAAGCATCTGCGGACCTCCTTCCTGGTTTCTTCCTCGGTGGATCCCGTAAAGAAATGGAACTGGTCGAATCCGCCTATCATGCACACCTTGTCGCCAATCCTCTCCTTTGCTTCGGCAAGGACAGTGTCGCCGCCCATGGCTTCAGGAGTAAATGTTTCCATTGCATCAGGCTTCATCCCGGCAATATTTTCCAGAATGGGCATCATCCCTCCGCATGTATGATACACAATCCTCTGTCCTGCTTTATGGGCTTCAGCGATCAATGCCGAATCATATGGTGCCACGAATTCATCAAAAATGTCAGGCGAGATCACGGTTGTTGAGGCATCACCTCCTCCAAGCTCAAGTATATCGTAGTTTGCTCCTTTCAGCGACCTTATAAATATCCTTTTCCTTTCCATCAGTATGCTAAGAAAAGTATGGACCCATTCCGGATCTTCAAGGGCTGAGGTTATCAGGTTCTCAATGCCAAACATGCATGCCGCATCCTGCCAGCATCCAGGCTGTCCGAATCCGTCAAAGGGAGGGATATGGCCTCTTACTATTCCCCTGTCGCCGAAAGCTTCGGCAGCATCGTTAATTGCTGAAACATCGCATTTTGGTGCCGGCATGTATCTGGCAAGTATGTCTATATCCGATTTTTCCTTGATGACATGCTCAGCCAGCCATGTAGTATGTTCATTTGATTGAAGGATCATCGACAAGGTTTTGTCAGGCGTAATTATATTCATCCGTTTTGTGGGATTAGCCTGACCCGGAATCTCTTCGAATGAAAATCGCCAGCTGTCGGTACAGATCCTTCGTGCTTCAAGAAATCCTATTTCGGTATGCAACGGATCATAGTATTCTCCTTTTGCATTGTCACATGAAAAGGAAATTATCCATTTAATCGGATCCAGTCCGAAATGATCAAAAAAATCCTGGTCTGAGATCCCATTCATGAAGTTTTTCAGGAAAGAAGGCATCACATGATGGGTTGTAACCGGTAACCGGTCGGCTTCCTTCCTGTCGAATGCCCTTATGAACCGTTCTTTGGAAGTCATGAAATCAACTTTAACCGGTTATTACTATTTTTTCAAGTTCTTCAAGCGATTTCTCCTTTGTTTCAACAAGGTATTTTTTATAGAAGAAAAAGCTGATCAGCGTTACTGTGGCATAAAAGGCGAATACTACACCCACTCCCATCTGCTTGTCACCTGATATTTTTCCTATTGCTCCTGAAATGACCGGGAACAGGTATGAAATCAGTGCATTGAATACCCAGTTGGTAAATGATCCTATTGATAAGGCTCTTGCCCTTATATTATTCGGAAAGATTTCAGAAACGAGAACCCACACAACCACACCCATGGTCGAGGCAAACATAGCCTGATATCCGATCATCCATGCCAGAAGCACTGCACTGCTGAAAACGCCGAAGGTGAGTGTCAGGAAGATCAGTGTCAGGAACAGTGTCATGCCAAGCGCTCCTGCCAGCAAAAGGGTTTTTCTCCCCAGTTTGTCGATAAGGAGCATTCCGATTATTGTGAACACCAGATTAGTTGTTCCCAGAAAAATAGTCTGGTACAGTGCTGAGTCGTTTGAGAAGCCGGCTGACTGAAAAATCGTCGGTGCATAATACATCAGTGTGTTCACTCCGGTAAGTGCAGCGAACATCATGACACTTATCCCGATAAGCACTATTCCAAGATAAGGCTTCCTGAAAAGGGCTGAAATGTTCATCTGCACGATTTCTTTTTTTATCGACTTTTCTATCTCATCCATTATACCTTCAACATTCTCGCCCGGATTGAGCCGTGTAATTACATCCCTCGCCTGCCCGGACCTGCCGGCGATTACCAGCCAACGGGGGCTGGGGCTTATAAAGAAGAGAAGGACAAAGAAGGCCACTGCAGGCAGGGCACCGGCCATAAACATCCATCTCCAGTTGTTTTCGCCTGTTTCTATCAGCAGGTAATTTGAAAAGAATGCGCACAGGATTCCTGTGACAATGGCAAGCTGGTTTATTCCGACAAGCCTTCCCCTGATCTTTGCCGGCGATATTTCGGAGATATATAAAGGAGCTATCACTGATGCGCCCCCAATGGCCAGTCCTCCGATAAACCTGTATATCACAAGAATTTCAAGAGATCTGGAAAGTGCAGATCCGACAGCCGACAGGATGAACAGGATAGCCAGGATCTTAAGCATAAGCTTCCTTCCATACTTATCTCCCGGCCTTCCGACAGTCATCGATCCTATAATACAGCCAACCATGGCTGAGCTTACAGCCCATCCGAGCAGGGCATCGGTCAGTTTGAAATATTCAGTAATAAACGGTATTGTTCCCGATATCACTGCAGTGTCAAATCCAAACAGGAGGCCACCAAGGGCGGCAGTAAAACTGCACAGGTACATGTACCTTCTGTGCGATCTGTTTTTAGTTGTCATTCAGAGCTTTTTTATATATAAAGGAATTTAATTTTCTCTTGATATGACATACCATAGTGTTTTATACTGGGCTCCTATTCCGAAAGATAGATTTTTACCTTTTCTGCAGACAGGGATTTCGTCTCCCGGATTCCTGTATGCATCGAGTGGCTGTATTTTAAACTTTTCTATATTGCTGAAAGTGAATTTTGCAGGGATACCTTCCACCCGGGTCGGGGCATTTCCCCAGTTCCCTCCCAGGCTTGTTTTGTTTTCATTCCATTGCCAGTCAGTGTTTTCAGCTTTTCCTGCGGCTACAAGAAGTATCCTGGATGATTCTTCAATGGGTTCTCCGTCAAGGGAAGTCAGGGTAATGGCAGCCCAGTTCCCCGGAATTGAATCCATTTCTATTGCGACATTGCCAAGTTCAATTCTCCTGCCACCAATATACCCTATGGCACCTTTTGCGGTTGGAGCATCGATCCTGAATACTGCCCTGGTTGAATCAGTATTGTCCCACTTAATTTCTCCTGTCTCACTTATCCATTCCCCTGAAGGCTTTGCCACCTGTTCCGACAGTTTAAGTTCATTACCGCCGATCCTGACATTCATCGGGCGCAGGGCTATAAGAGCAGATGGTGCTCCGGCTTCTTCCCATATATATCTCATATTGGATACATGAAGCCTTATTTTGTCACCATATTTCACAAGATTTCCAACCACAGCTTCTTCAGGCAGACTGAGCTGAACCGGATTCTGCCCCGGACTCACGGCCCCCATCCTGAACAAAACAGCCCCGACGGGAACAAAGACCTGCTTCAGGGGATGACCCGCATTGGAGAAGAAATTGGCAATACGACCCTTATCATATGGCTGATCAAAGGTGAAATGATAAATACCGTCGAAATCCTGAAAGGCTGAAATGGCATTGAGCATCGGGAACATCTCAGAACAGAAGAACGAGGGAGCAGGATGATCATACTCACTTATAGTCAGCGGCATTCCTTCAACCCTGTGCATGGCAAAGTTGTTAAGGGTGCCTCCTCTCTTGTCGGATACCATCGATGAGTTCCTTATCAGCCAGTTGGTGGATGACCAGCTTCTTCCGGGAAAGGAAGGATGCTCCCAGTATGCATGCATGTCAATGAAATCGGCAACTTCAGCTTCTCTTTTTACTCCTGCAACCCCACTGTAGTAAGCCTGAGTTTCAGATAGTAATGCATTGACCTTGAGCTCATCTTTTAAATAGTCGGTCATCTCCCTTGCATACGCCATTTCAGTATCTAAAAGGAAGCTCCACATCATCTCCTTTGCAGTTTCCGTGGAACCGGTCCCGTAGTTTGTAATTATTGACATCAGGTCTGCACTGAAACCTTCCCTGTTCCTGAGTTCGGGTTTTGAATTTAACCAAACCCTCCATTGCTTAAGCAATTCAGCCTTGTGAACATTGTTAAGTTTTGGCAGCAAAGCCCAGTTTGAAATAAGGGAGTTTTCATTATTAATCTCTACGAAGGCTATCGCGGGTTCTTCCGTGTATGTTTTTCCTGTATAGGGATTCCTGTGAGTAAGCAGTTTTTTTGCATAGTCTTTCTGCATCTGAATGTACGGAGGATAAAACTGATCTATCGATTTACCGAAATTAAACTGTTCCACATCCTCATATTGAGCCCCCGGATAAGTAAATGACACGTGCGTGTTAATGTTGCTGTATATTCCGTGTATCTTAAGCTGATAGATCAGCCAGTCAAGCCTGTCAAGCTGATCGGGATCGAGATCTTTTTTATCCTGGTCCCATATTCCGCGCGGTGCTGAATGGTAATCCATATGATGGAACCTTACCACATTCATTCCCAATACTTTTAATCTTCCTGCCACATTTTTCGCCGTCTCTTTGTCGGGAAAACATGACGAGAATGTCAGGTTGGTTCCGAAAAACCTTATCCTTTCTCCTTTTCCATCTGCGAAATGACCGTCTTTCAGTGTTACATAACCCGAGCCTCCGGCAATCTTTTCATTAAGGAATGACATATCGACTGCGCTGCTGATCGTGTCGGAATCGGGAATAACGAATTCAAACCAGCCGTACTCCCTTGCCTCTTCAGGTTTATCACTGCATGATACTGAAAGAAGCAGGGTAAAAACAATCACTGCAATCAGGGATGTTCGAAAAAATTTAAGATTTTCTGGTTTCATGGCTTCAGGAGAATAAAGTGAATAATTCTGGATAAATCTAAGATAATAATTCTGATCAACGAGTCATCTTCAATGATTCTTTTGCGGTTTCAATCCTTGCCGGATCTTTCTCGAATAAAGGCCAGGAAAAAAATACGACACCAAGTGATGGAGGTTTAATCGCTTCTTCAATGCAATCTCTGAAATCATCCGGAGTAAAAGTGTCGTCAATATATTCGGGGAACACCTGTATGCTTGGAAGAATTTTACCCTTGCAGCTGCGGTCCATATCTTCGACCACACTGGCTATCCATCGGGCATCCCTTTTCAGCATCTGCGAATAGCACATCGGCGATACGTAATCAACCAGGGGGGTTATTGCACCAGGATCCTGGCCGGCAACGTGGGCAAGAGCCCCGCCAAAATCATCTTCTCTCCACGGTACTGCATGCACATTGATCTTTATATCGGATTTAATGCTTCTTGCCTTCTCCGCAAGCTCTTTCACCATTGAAGTGATGAGGCCGCATCTGAAAGAATCCCATCTCTCCCGGTGATTGACAAGCAGGAAGTCAGCTTTACGGGTTGTTGTAATGCATGTATCCGGTAACCTTATTTCATTTTTCTTTAAAAATTCCGAAATACAGCTGTCACAATAACATGCGGTGGAAATGCTACCGGGTTCACGGTCGGGATAAATCATTTCCCAGTAAACAAACTGCCGGATGAAATCGATGCTGACTCCGTCGGGATTCAAATCCCTTATTAAGTTTGCCAGCTCTTCAGTCTTGTCCTTTCTGTATGAAGACCTTGATGGACATACAAATCTGACCCAATCGTCCTTAGCGATGGTCCCGTCATTTTTTATGGAATACAGGGAGCTGTCGTTCCTGAGAATTTCAGGATTCTGAAATACCGGGAAAATAATGTAAACCCTGATTTTGTTTTCATAAAGTATTTTTCTGAATTCCTTATCAGAGGCAAGACTGGTGCTTACAAAACAGGTGTTTATTCCGATATCTTTCCATTTTGATACCAATCCTGCATAATCCCCCTGATAATCATAGATTTTTATTCCGACTATCTTATGATGTTCCTTGCCATTGCAGGCAGACAGGATGCTGAAAACAAGAATTAATGATAAAAGGTAGGGCCGTCGCATCTGTGGGGAATGATAATTTCTAATAAAATTAATATTTTTTTGAGAGTGCCTGCAGTCATAGGTTCTGTCAGTTCATCAGACCAGGAATAAATTAACAATTTTTAACTAGTAAACTTAAGGTAATTTTTTGCCGGGCTGTACTTTGGAAATAATAAAATGTAACTTTAAATCGGTCAGATATATCTCATCACACAACTACAATGAATTTCAGAATAAATTTTGATCCGCCGGCACGCAGTTCAGTCACCAGCGAAGGGACGTCTGCCATTCCTCTTCAGAGAATTCTTTCAATTGATATTGTCAGAGCGCTTACAATGGTTCTGATGATTTTTGTCAATGACCAATGGACCCTTAAGGATATTCCCGGATGGCTGAAGCATGCTGAAAGGGGTGTGGATGGAATAGGACTTGCAGATGTGGTATTTCCGGCATTTCTTTTTATAGTCGGATTATCTCTTCCCTATGCGATCAGCAACAGGCGCAGGAAAGGTGACAGCGACTGGCAGTTGGTGCAGCATGTCCTTCTGAGGTCCCTGGCCCTGATAATAATGGGAGTATTCCTGGTTAACGGGGAAACATATAATGCAGAGGCTACAGGGATGGTCCGGTGGTTATGGTATCCTCTGTGCTGCCTTTCGTTTATTCTCATCTGGAACAGTTATCCTTCTTCAGTCAAAAAGTACCTTGTATGGTCGCTGAGAGCGCTGGGAATTGCTACCCTGATCGTTCTAAGCATCATTTACAGGGGCGGACAGGGGGACAGCATCAGGCATTTTTCTCCCCAATGGTGGGGTATTCTCGGACTGATAGGATGGGCTTACCTGGCAAGCGGAATCATCACGGTCCTCTCAAGGAACCACTTTCTTGTCATCCTCGGGGGTTGGGCTTTCTTTTGCATCCTGAGCATGGTGTATAAGGCAGGGATAATACCGCGTGACAGCTTTATCTCCTTTATCCCTAATGCAATCCTTGGAGGAACCCTTACCGGGCTTACTATGGGTGGAGTACTGACTTCATTTATCTTCCAGCATTACGTCAGAATGAAGCAAAACGGCCGGCTAACAATTGTCTTATTGATTTTTTCAGGTATCCTGATAGGATTATCTGTCATTACAAGGCCTTACTGGGGACTGGCCAAACTCGGATCAACACCTGCATGGCTCTTCCTGTGCAGCGCATTTACAATCCTCACCTTCCTTGCGATTTACTGGATAGCCGATATAGGAGGCAAGGGAAAATGGTTTGATATAATCAAACCTGCCGGTACAGCAACATTGCTCTGTTATCTTATCCCTTATTTTGCCTATGCCGTAAGAACAGTCTTTCATATCAGGTTGCCGGATGTATTGATAACAGACGGCATCGGTCTTGTAAAATCATTACTGTTTGCACTTCTGTGCACGGCAATAACAGGATTGCTGATACGGGCAGGCCTGAGGCTTAAACTTTAATAACCTGGTTTGTATTATTGTTTTTTGTATTATATTGGTGATTTTTACGTTAAATCTGAAGCTGGATAAGGAAATCCAATAAAGGATGTCCGCATGATTTATCACAATTTCAATAGGGAATTAAAATCTAAGATGTTTTTCATGTGTGGGTCCACGGCTACCGGGGGGCCTGCATCATGCCATTAAAATAAATTATAAAATGATGAAAAAATACTCTGTTTACCTGTTGACCATCCTTAGGATCTTAATAGGATGGCATTTTCTTTATGAAGGAATAACCAAGCTCCTTATTCCGGGTTGGACCTCCAAGTATTACCTGTTGGGATCAAAATGGATTTTTGCAGATTTATTTCACGCGATTGCATCATCGCCTGCAATTTTGAAATTTGTAGATTTCCTGAATGTATGGGGTCTGATACTGATCGGAATTTCCCTGTTTGTCGGTTTGTTTGTCAGGTGGTCATCCATAGCAGGAGCTCTGCTTCTTCTCCTATACTATGTGGCTTATCCTCCGTTGCTTGGATTTACGTTCGGTTCAATAATGGAAGGTAACTATCAGTGGGTTGACAAGAACCTGATTGAACTGGCTATGCTGATTGTTTTTGCTTCGCTTCCGGCAGGATATTTCTTCGGGTTGGACCGGTGGATCAAAAGATGGAAGGAGGAAAAACCGACAGCACCTGTGCCCGGACCTGTCAATGCTGAAGTTGAGGGGAATTATTCCAACAGGCGCCGTGAGCTTATCCGCGATCTTATCAGCGTGCCTTTTTTAGGAGCTTTTGCCTATGTCGTTTACAGGAAGAATAAATGGGTGAGCTTTGAGAAAAAGTTTCTTACCCAGAATGTTGATGGTGTGACAAGCGCCACTGTAAAAAGCTTTCAGTTTGCTTCACTCGACGATCTGAAGGGTACAGTTCCAAAAGGCAAAATAGGGGATATGGAACTCAGCAGACTCATTATGGGAGGTAATCTGATAGGGGGATGGGGACATGCCCGTGACCTAATTTATGTGGATGAGCTCATAAAAAAATACCATTCCGATGAAAAGGTTATGCAAACCTTTGAACTTGCTGAAAATTGCGGGATAAATGCAATTATAGTGAATCCTGCCACCTTCAGGGTGATCAATAAATACTGGCATGAAACCGGAGGGAAGATCAAAATTATTTCTGACTGTGGTGTCGGCAAGGATTTTCTGGAAGGAATTGAGCTTTCCGCTAAAGGAGGAGCCTCGGCAATGTACAGTCATGGCGGAAAAACAGATGCTCGTGTATATGCCAATGATCTCTCAGTTTATGATGAACTGGCAAGAGGGCTTGAACTTATCCGCAGTTACGGAAAGCCTGCCGGCATAGGTGCTCACAGGATAGAGACAATTCAGGCTTGCGTGGAACATGGAATAAAACCCGATTTCTGGGTAAAAACGCTTCACAGCCACGATTACTGGTCAGCACAGCTTGACCTCGAAAAGAAAGATGTTACAGACCCCGGATGGAAGGACAATAACTTCTGTCTCAAGCCACAGGAGACGATTGATTTCATGAGCAACCTGGAACAGCCATGGATTGCTTTCAAAACCCTTGCTGCAGGGGCACTGAAACCTGAAGTGGGATTCAAATATGCATTTGATAACGGAGCTGATTTTATCTGCGTCGGAATGTATGATTTTCAGATGGTAGCCGATGTGAATATAACCCTTGATTGCCTTTCCAATGTCAGCAGGACAAGGCCATGGCGAGGCTGATAAAACTAACACAACTCAAACCTGATGAAGACTAAGACCAGCATTATCCTTGCCTCGATGATGTTCCTGCAATACTATGTGTGGGGCTCATGGTATGTGACAATGGGTACATTTATGACCAGGATACTTGGTTCCACGGGTATCCAGATCGGCGCTGCCTACAGTGCACTGGCCATTGCGACAATGATATCTCCCTTTTTCATTGGCATGATAGCCGACCGCTATTTTGCAGCCCAGAAAGTGATGGGAGTACTTCACCTTATCGGCGCCGTACTGTTATTCATAGCTTCAAAGATTACTGCCAATGCCCCTTTTTACTGGGTAATAATGCTGTATTCGCTTGCTTACATGCCTACCATCGCTCTTTCCAACAGTGTTGCATTCAGGCAGATGACCGACCCCGGCAGGCAGTTCCCGGTCATAAGGGTTTTTGGTACCAT